>CAUQFM010000012.1:0-30498 GCA_963517295.1 uncultured Vagococcus sp. | reverse complement strand
AAAAGTGTACGAATATATTAAAGGAACGGTCACATTTGTGAGTCCGTATTATATAGTAGTTGAGACAAATAACATAGGATACCAGATAGCTGTAGCGAATCCCTTTCGTTACTCTGCTCATTTAGAACAAGATGTAGTAGTTTATTTACACCAAGTCATTCGAGATGATGCTCACGTTTTATTTGGTTTTTCAGGATTAGAAGAGAAGCAACTTTTCTTAAAATTAATTAGCGTTTCCGGTATTGGTCCAAAAAGTGGCCTAGCAATTATGGCACTGGACGATCATGCTGGTTTAGTGAGTGCTATCGAAAATGAAGACGCTAAATATTTAACTAAATTTCCAGGTGTGGGTAAAAAAACTGCGCAACAAATGGTCTTAGATTTAAAAGGTAAGTTAGATGAATTAGAGATTACAGGTGAAGCGAAGCAAGTTTATGCCAAACAAGATGATTTATTTAGCACGATTGATGATAGTTCACTATATGAAGCAATTGAAGCGCTAAAAGCTTTAGGCTACTCAGAAAGAGAAATTAAACGTATTAAAGGTGAACTTGAAACTATGACAGGCAAAGCGACAGATGAAATTTTAAGGTTTGGTTTGAAACTACTCATGAAAAAATAAGGGGGAAAAAATTTGAACGAAGAAGAAAATCGTTTGCTATCTGCTGATATAAATGAAACAGAAGATTCCTTTGAAAAATCTCTTCGCCCTCAATATTTATCTCAGTATATCGGACAAGAAAAAGTGAAAAGAGAGCTAGATATCTATATAAAAGCAGCCAAACAAAGAGAAGAATCTTTAGATCATGTTCTTCTGTATGGTCCGCCAGGGCTAGGAAAGACGACGATGGCAATGGTGATTGCTAATGAAATGGAAGTTAGTATCAAAACGACTAGTGGTCCAGCCATTGAAAAACCAGGTGATTTAGTTGCTATTTTGAATGAATTAGAACCAGGTGACGTTTTATTTATTGATGAAATCCACCGTTTACCTCGAGTGGCAGAAGAGTTACTGTATTCGGCGATGGAAGATTTTTTTGTGGATATCATAGTGGGGCAAGGTCCAAGTGCCCACCCTGTTCATTTTCCGTTACCGCCCTTTACATTGGTAGGAGCAACAACTCGGGCAGGTATGCTATCAGCTCCATTAAGAGATCGTTTTGGAATTATTTGCCATATGGAATATTATGAAGACCAAGATCTAAAAGAAATCGTCTTACGTTCAGCAGATATTTTTGCGACAGAAATTATTGAAACAGGGGCATTTGAGATTGCTAGACGTTCAAGAGGAACACCTCGTATTGCTAACAGGTTATTAAAACGTGTTCGTGATTTTGCACAAGTTGAAAGTGATGGTAAAATTGATGAATATGTAGCTGATGAGGCTTTAAAAATGTTACAAGTAGATCATAAGGGCTTGGATTATGTGGATCAAAAAATACTTAAAACGATGATTGAACTTTACAATGGTGGTCCAGTGGGATTAACAACCATTGCCGTGAACATTAGTGAAGAAACTGAAACGGTGGAAGATATGTACGAACCGTATTTAATTCAAAAAGGTTTTATTAAAAGAACTCAGCGAGGTCGTGTAGTGACCGAATTTGGTTATGAACATTTAGGATTTAGTTATCCAGATAAATAAAAAAGAGATTTAAGCGGGAAAACTGCTGAATCTCTTTTTCTTAGCTATTTTATAGAAAATAAGAACGCTTTTTCTTTTCAACTAAAGATGTTAAAATACAACAGGAAGCTATAGAAAGGAACAGGTGACTATGACATTACAAACGTCAGATTTTGATTTTAATCTACCAGAAGAATTAATCGCTCAAACGCCTTTAAAAAATAGAACAGCATCAAAATTATTAATATTAGATAGAAAAACAGGGAACATCCAAGATAAGCATTTTCATGATATTTTAGACGAATTACATCCGGGAGATGCCCTTGTGATGAATAATACCCGTGTTTTACCTGCAAGACTACATGGGGAAAAACCAGAAACAGGTGGACATCTGGAAGTTTTACTATTAAATAATATTGAAAATGATACATGGGAAACACTCATTAAACCAGCCAAAAGAGCCAAAGTAGGCACTGAAATTTCTTTTGGAGATGGCCGACTTAAAGCAGTTGTCAAAGAAGAGCTAGAACACGGTGGACGTATTATTGATTTCACTTATGAAGGTGTCTTTTTAGAAAATTTGGAAGCTTTGGGCGAAATGCCTCTACCACCTTATATTAAAGAAACACTAGAAGATCAAGAACGCTACCAAACAGTGTATGCTAAAGAAAATGGTTCGGCAGCAGCACCAACAGCAGGTCTTCATTTTACCCAAGAATTAATGAAAAAAATTGAAGAAAAAGGTGTTAAAATTGTTTATTTAACCCTTCATGTTGGTTTAGGAACATTTAGACCAGTCAATGTAGAAGATTTAGACAATCATCATATGCACAGTGAATTTTATGCATTGTCAGAAGAATCAGCAGAAAGCTTACGTCAAATAAAAGCTTCAGGCGGTCGAATTGTGGCTGTAGGAACAACGTCTATTAGAACGTTAGAAACAATAGGAACTAAATTTAATGGGGATATCCAAGCTGACAGTGGTTGGACAGAAATCTTTATTAAACCAGGTTATGAATTTAAATTGGTTGATGCGTTTACAACTAATTTCCATTTACCGATGTCAACATTAATCATGTTAGTGAGTGCTTTTTCAACAAGGGAAAATGTACTTAATGCTTATACGCATGCTGTTGCAGAGGAATATCGATTCTTTAGCTTTGGCGATGCGATGTTTGTAAAATAATAGAAAAGAGGATTACGATGAGCGAACCAGCAATTAAATACAGATTAATCAAAAAAGAAAAGCACACCGGTGCAAGATTAGGTGAAATTATTACGCCTCATGGAACGTTTCCAACGCCTATGTTTATGCCAGTTGGAACTTTAGGAACAGTTAAAACAATGGCCCCAGAAGAGTTAAAAGACATGGGTGCTGGTATTATTTTAAGTAATACCTATCATTTATGGTTACGACCTGGTGAAGATTTAGTGGAAGAAGCAGGCGGACTACATAAATTTATGAATTGGGATCAAGGAATTTTAACAGATTCTGGTGGTTTTCAAGTCTGGTCATTAAGCGATATGCGTCGTATTGAAGAGGAAGGTGTTCATTTTAGAAATCACTTAAATGGCTCAAAAATGTTCTTATCTCCTGAAAAAGCGATTCAAATTCAAAATAAATTAGGTCCAGATATTATGATGAGTTTTGATGAGTGTCCACCATTTGAACAAAGTCATGATTATGTGAAGAAATCAATCGAGAGAACGTCTCGTTGGGCAGAGCGTGGTCTAAATGCCCATGCTAATGCTGACCGTCAAGGATTGTTTGGGATTATTCAAGGAGCTGGCTTCCAAGATTTGCGTGAGCAAAGTGCGCGTGATTTAGTTAGTCTTGATTTCCCTGGTTATTCAATAGGTGGGTTGTCAGTAGGTGAATCGAAACAAGAAATGAATAAAGTTTTAGAGTACACAACGCCGCTTATTCCAGAAAATAAACCAAGATATTTAATGGGCGTGGGATCAGCAGATTCATTAATTGATGGCGTTATTCGTGGAGTAGATATGTTTGACTGTGTTCTGCCAACACGGATTGCCAGAAATGGAACGTGTATGACAAGTAAGGGGCGTTTGGTGGTTAAGAATGCTAAATTTGCGCGCGATTTTAGACCCTTAGATGAAAAATGTGATTGTTATACTTGCCGTAATTATTCTCGTGCGTATATTCGTCACTTGATTAAGTGCGATGAAACATTTGGTATTCGTTTAACATCGTATCATAATTTATATTTCTTATTGAATGTTATGAAACAAGTGAGACAATCTATTATGGATGACAATTTACTAGAATTTAGACAATCTTTCTTTGAAGAATACGGATTTAATGAAGAAAATCCGAAGAATTTCTAAAAATTTATAAATTAAACTAGTGTAATCTTATAAAGTTTGATAAAGTGAGTAGTGACTTATAAAAAGAAAATGAGGTAGATCGAATGCAAGGTGGATTAGGATTTTTATTTCCGTTAATTATTATTGGTGGAATGATGTTTTTCATGACACGTTCTCAAAAGAAACAACAAAATCAACGTAAAGAAGTTTTAAACAGTATGAAACTTGGTGATGAAGTTGTGACTATTGGTGGATTATACGGAATTGTACATGAGTTAAATACAGATAAAGGGTCAGTTACTATTGATTGTGAAGGCATTTTCTTAGAATTTGAACGTGCCGCAATTAAAACTGTTACTCCTGCAACAGGCGTTGTTAATTCAGCACCAGTTGAAGTAGAAGAAGAAATCGAAACAGTTGAAGCAGAAGTAATTGAAACTAAAGAAGAAACAGAAAAAGAAAATCAATAAAATTTTATTTCAAATTAAAAACAAGCTGATTACTTAAAAAGAGTAGTCAGTTTGTTTTTTTATTGAGACATTTTTATGGAATCTTTAGTTCAAATTCATATGAGAATTCTGGTTCGTTGTAATATGAAAAGAAAAAAACTAGTTTGTAATTTTCTTTACTGTTATTAGTTATGTAGTCTTTTAAAGAAAAGATAGAGGTGGCACCGCTATCAATATATTCTTTAATGGTTACTTTGGGTAAAATTATTTCTACAGGCAGCCATTTGTTTTTCGATTGTGTCATTACTTTTGTTTTAGAGGCTTCCCAATTTAAACGACGACTTGAAGAATTAGTAATGATTACATCAGTAGAATTTTCTTTGGATTGAGTAATTAAAAGTTCTTTGTTTTGGCTATGGAAACTATCAACAGGTGTTTCTACTAAAACCTTGTACATCAATGAGCAAAAGATAAATATAAATATTGGAAACAAAATTATTTTTTCTTCATTTATTAGTTCCTTCCTTTTTGTTTCTAAAATACGATCTTTATTTACAAAATAAGTATAAAGTTGAAGCGAGAATGAGTCAATCGTATTTAATAGTGGGAAATCAGAATCTATCTTTTTTTATGAAAATTTCCTTATTAGGAAATGTGAAAACAGTATCAATGTTTCAGTTTTATATAAAAAATTAATGGTATGCCTCATGATAAAAAGCTTATTTTAACTATATTTATAGTTAATTTTAAAATAAAGTGAAAAATATCACAAAAAGTATTTACAATTATGAAAAAATGATGTATATTACATTTGTGAAGTAAATAACAAATTATTTCAGGAGGCTATTATGGGAAAAATTAAAGATAAAAAAGTTGAAAAACAAGAAAGCAATATTGCACAAGTAATTGATGAATTAGTGGTAAAAGGTAATCAAGCATTAAAAGAAATGAAAGCTTTTGATCAAGAAAAAGTGGATCATATTGTTCATCAAATGGCTATGGCAGCTTTAAATCAACATATGCCTTTAGCAAAAATGGCAGTTGAAGAAACTGGCCGTGGAATTTACGAAGATAAAGCAATTAAAAATATGTTTGCATCTGAAAGTATTTGGAACAGTATCAAATACGATAAAACAGTAGGCGTTATTAGTGAAGATAAACAAAAACAAATTATTGAAATCGCTGACCCAGTCGGTGTTGTGTGTGGAGTAACTCCAACAACTAACCCAACATCAACAACAATTTTTAAAGCGATGATTTCTATAAAAACACGTAACCCAATTATTTTCGCTTTCCATCCAAGCGCACAAAAATGTTCATCAGCAGCAGCTCGTATCGTTCGTGATGCAGCCGTAGCAGCTGGCGCACCAGAAAATTGTGTACAATGGGTTGAACAACCTTCAATCGAAGGAACAAACACTTTAATGAACCACGAAGGTGTAGCAATTGTTTTAGCAACTGGTGGATCTGCAATGGTTAAAGCAGCTTACTCTACTGGTAAACCAGCACTTGGCGTAGGTCCTGGTAACACACCAGCTTACGTAGAAAAAACAGCAAGAATTAAACGTGCAGTTAACGATTTAATCATTTCAAAATCATTTGATAATGGTATGATTTGTGCCTCAGAACAAGGTGTGATTGTTGATGCTGAAGTTTACGATACAGTAAAAGCTGAATTTGAAGCTCATCAAGTATATATTGTTAAAGAAAATGAATTAGCTAAATTAGAAAAAGCAGTCATGAATGAAGCTAAAACAGCTGTTAATCCAGCAATCGTTGGACACTCAGCCGTATCAATTGCTAAAGACGCAGGAATTAACGTCCCAGCAGGAACAAAAATTTTAATCGCTGAATTAGAAGATGCGGGTGCTGATTATCCATTATCACGTGAAAAATTATCTCCAGTTTTAGCAATGTTTAAAGCGAATAGCCGTGAACATGGTTTAGAATTATGTGAGAAAATGTTAAAACTTGGTGGAGAAGGACATACAGCTGTTCTACATTCTGAAGATGAAGATTTACACATTCAATTTGGTTTAAGAATGAACGCTTGTCGTATCTTAATCAATTCACCAGCAGCACAAGGTGGTATTGGTGATATCTATAACGAAATGATCCCATCATTAACATTAGGTTGCGGCTCTTACGGTAAAAACTCAGTATCTAAAAACGTAACGTCAATTAACTTAATTAACACAAAAACTGTCACAAAACGGAGAAATAATATGCAATGGTTTAAACTTCCAGAAAAAATTTATTTTGAATTAAATTCAATCCAATATTTAGAAAAAATGGAAAACATAGAACGTGCATTCATCGTATGTGATCCAGGTATGGTTAAATTTGGTTATACTCAAAAAATCATTGATGAGTTAAACAAACGTAACAATAAAGTGACTTACGAAATCTTCTCAGATGTTGAACCTAACCCTTCAACAAACACTGTTTATGCAGGAACTGAAATGATTAACAAATTCAAACCAGATACAATCATTGCTATCGGTGGTGGTTCTGCAATTGATGCTGCTAAAGGTATGTGGTTATTCTACGAACACCCAGATACAGAGTTCTTTGGTGCTAAACAAAAATTCTTAGATATTAGAAAACGTACTTATAAAATTCAATCAGCTAAAAAAGCTCAAATGGTTTGTATTCCAACAACATCTGGTACAGGTGCTGAAGTGACACCATTTGCGGTAATTACTGATAGTGAAACACACGTGAAATACCCATTAGCAGATTATGCATTAACACCAAACGTTGCGATTATTGATCCTCAATTTGTAATGAGTGTGCCAGCTGGAGTAACTGCTGATACAGGTATGGATGTGTTAACACATGCTATAGAATCATATGTTTCAGTTATGGCATCTGATTACACACGTGGATTAAGTTTACAAGCAATTAAATTAGTCTTTGACTATTTAGAAGATTCAGTGAAAAATCCTAATTTAGAAAACAGAGAAAAAATGCACAATGCTTCAACAATGGCTGGTATGGCATTCGCTAATGCTTTCTTAGGTATATGTCACTCAATCGCTCATAAAATTGGTGGAGAATATAATATCCCTCACGGACGTACAAATGCAATTCTTTTACCACATATTATTCGTTACAATGCAAAAGATCCTTCAAAACATGCGTTGTTCCCTAAATATGATTTCTTTAGAGCTGATACAGACTATGCGGACATCGCACGTTTCTTAGGTCTTAAAGGAAATACAACTGCTGAATTAGTGGAAGCTTTAGCAACAGAAGTAGATGCATTAGGAAAACGTGTTGGAATTGACATGAATCTTAAAGCACAAGGCTTATCACAAGAAACTTTAGATAACACAGTTGATCGTATGGCAGAACTTGCTTACGAAGATCAATGTACAACTGCTAATCCTAAAGAACCATTAATTAGTGAATTAAAACAAATCATTATTGACTCATATAACGCTTAATTATGATAAGAAAACACCTCTAATCGTTTCCAATGAGTTTGGATACGACTAGAGGTGTTTTTAATTATAAGTATATTTTAGAATCGCGTATAAACAGATTTTTGACCATTCAGCAGGTTGGACAATTTAGGTATAATCATATATAATTTAAAGATTGTTAACATGAAAAGAACTTCAAATTAAATATTAAGTTACCTAATAGATAAAAACTTCTAAGAAAGAAGGAAATAATGTGTGCGGAATAGTTGGATTTATTGATAATAACTCGGTAGAATCAAAAGAAAAAATAATAAATAATATGATGGAAGCTATTGCTCATAGAGGACCGAATAGTTCAGGTAGTCATATTGATGCTCATGGAGCGTTGGGTTTTAGACGGTTAAGTATTGTTGATTTAGAGGGCGGCTCTCAACCTATCTATAATGAAGATAAAACGCTTGTCATTACATTTAATGGTGAAATATATAACCATCTGGAATTAAGAAAAGAGTTAATAGAAAAAGGTCATATCTTTACAACCCATGCAGATACAGAAGTGCTACTTCATGGTTATGAAGAATACGGATCTGAATTATTACAAAAAATAAGAGGGATGTTCGCTTTTGTTATCTGGAACACTGAAACAAACGAATTATTCGGTGCCAGAGACCATTTTGGAATAAAACCTTTTTATTACACAGAAATGAACGGTAGTTTTATATACGGATCAGAAATCAAAAGTTTCTTACAACATCCAGAATTTAAAAAAGAATTAAATAAAGAAGCACTACGTCCGTTTATGACGTTCCAGTATTCAGCATTAGACGAAACCTTTTTTAAAAATGTCTATAGAATTAAAGAGGGACACTTTTTTACTTATAAAAATGGTTTGTTAGAAATTAAACAGTATTGGGATGTTAAAGACAATGAAAAAAATATGAGTCTAGCTGAAACAGTTGATTTAATTGATAAAACAGTTAAAGAATCAATTGATATTCATAAAAATGCAGATGTTGAAGTCGGTTCATTTTTATCTTCTGGTGTGGATTCTAGTTATGTTGCGACTGTTTTACGCCCTGACAAAACATATTCGATTGGATTTGGTGATAAAACATTTAATGAATCAGTTGAAGCAAAAGCTCTAACTGAGATGATTGGATTACAGAATGAATCACGTGTAATTGAAGGGGAAGAATCATTTATGAATTTTCCTTTGATTCAGTATCACTTGGATGAACCAGATTCAAATCCTTCTTGTGTGCCATTATTCTTTTTATCTGAATTAGCGAGTCGTGATGTTAGCGTGGTAATGAGTGGCGAAGGTGCAGATGAATTGTTTGGTGGTTATCAGACATATGGTTTTTACACTAAATCAAAATTCATTAGAAAAACAACTGAATTGTTGAAAAAATTACCTGAAAAAGCAAGATATGGTTTAGCAGGTTTTATTAAGGATAAACAATTTCCAGGTAGTTTACATATGTATTCTAATTTAGCACCAGCAGAAGAATGCTTTATAGGAAATGCGAAAGTATTTGAAGAAAAAGAAGCTTTAGAGTACTTAACGAGTGACTATTCAAAATCACCTAGTGTGGCTGATATTGTCAATAAACAGTATAAAAAAGTCAGTCGTTTGTCTAATCTTAAAAAGAAAAAATATTTAGATTTCCATCAATGGATGCCTAAAGATATCCTATTAAAAGCAGATAAATTATCAATGGCTCATTCTTTAGAGGTACGTGTCCCATTACTTGATATTGAATTAATGAAGGTTTCAGAACAAGTCCCTGAGAAGTATATGATTAATTCAGAAAATACTAAATATGCTTTTCGTCAAGCAGCAGGAAGACATCTTCCAGAAGAGTGGTCAAACAGGGAAAAATTAGGCTTTCCAGTTCCTATTAAAGATTGGTTACGAGAAGAAAGATATTACCAACATGTTAGAGGGTTATTTTCTAACGAATGGGTCAAAGAATTTTTTGATCAAGAAAAAATTATCCAATTATTAGATGATAATTTTGAAGAAAAAGTAGATGAACGTCGTAAAATTTGGACAATATTCACTTTTCTAACTTGGTATAATGTTTACTTTATTAATGATGGTCAAAAACCAGAGTTAGTTGACTTAACAGCTTAATAATTATTTGGGAGGGAGTAAAATCTATGAAGTTTTTACCTATTATTTTAGGAACAGATGTCAATGCTTACGGCATCGCGCGTTCGATACACATGGAATATGGCATCAAAAGCTTATGCGTTGGACAAGGAAAATTACCAATGACTAACCATTCTAAAATTGTTGATATAGAGGTAGTTAACAATTTGGCTGAACCTGCTATTTTTTCGGAAGCAATGATTCCTTTACTAAAAAAGAAATTAGAAACGTATGATACGTTGATTTTGTTTGCTGCAAGTGATGGCTATGCTGAATTAGTTATTGATCATCAAGAAGAGCTATCTAAGTATTGCCAATTACCATTTGTAAAAAAAGAATTAAAAGATCAGTTAATCTTGAAAGAAGATTTTTATGATTTATGTGAACAATTAAAATTACCTTATCCAAAAACAATCAAGGTAACAGTGGATAACTACAAAGAGATTGATGTTCCGTTTACCTATCCAGTTGTTGTAAAACCGAGCAATAGCGTGACGTATACCGTAGCCGATTTTAAGGATAAGAAAAAAGCTTATATTTTGCATAATAAAGAAGAAGTTGACGAGGCTCTAACTAATATTTTTAGTTCAGGTTATTCAGATACTATGTTGATGCAAGATTTTATTCCAGGACCAGATAGCAATATGCGAGTATTAAATGCGTATGTTGGGAAAAATAATAAGGTTCATTCAATGTGTTTGGGTCATCCCTTTTTAGAAGATGTTACGCCAACATTGGTTGGTAACTATGTTGCGATTAAAAGTACATTTGATGCTGAAATTTATGAAACATATACTCATTTTTTAGAAGGAATAGGATACACAGGATTTGCTAATTTCGATATGAAATTTGATGAACGTGATCAAACATTTAAAATTTTTGAAATAAATCTAAGACCGGGTCGAAGTAGTTTTTATTCGACACTAGCTGGCTGTAATTTAATGGCCTATTCAATTAAAGATTTAGTTGAAGGAAGAGAAAATGAGACGGTTTATTTAAATAAAGATGAGAAATTATGGTTAGGTGTTCCTAAAGAAGTTGTACTAACTTATACTGAGGACGATACGTGTAAGCAAGTAGCTAAAGAGATGATTGATAAAAATGAGTATGGCTATACATTGTTTTATGAAAAAGATAAATCTTTTATTAGAGATTTAAGTATGAAGAAGTACTATCAATCCTATACGGAACGTTACGAAAAATGGTTTGAAAAGAAGGGAAGATAAAAAATGGCATTAGTTAATTTAGCTAATCCTGAAGAAGTAAAAAAATATGAGACATTTATTTTAAACAGTCCTTATACAGCAACGACACAAGATATGGCTTGGGCTAAAGTAAAAAATAATTGGACACCTTTTTATGTTTACTTAGAGGAAGAAAATGAAATAATAGCAGCAATGTCTATTTTGACTGTATTATCTGTTGGAGATAAAAAAATGGCTTATGCGACAAGAGGTCCAGTGTGTGATATTAGAAATATTGAGTTAGTAAAAGCACTGTATGATGAGGCTGAAAAGCATTTAATAGCTGAAAATATTTTCTTAATGCGAACAGATCCAGAAGTCTTTTATGATCAAGAGCTATCTGATGCCTATAAAGAAGCTGGTTTTGTTGTTCGTAACAAAGGGATTAACCCTCATTCTACTATTCAACCACGCTTAAATATGAGATTAGACACGGAAGGTAAGACTGAGGAAGAGTTACTTGGCGAATTTCATTCTAAAACACGTTATAATATTAGATTAGCAGATCGAAAAGGAATTAAGGTGCATTCCTCTAGAAATCTAGAAGACTTAAAAGCGTTTTACGAAACTCATGTTATTATGAGCGAACGTCAAGGTATTAGTTATCGTCCATATGAGTATTTTGAACGTGTCCTAAATGCTTATGGAGATAATGCGAAAGTGTTTATCGCAAGCTTTGAAGATGAAGTATTAGCTGGTGCGCTATGCTTAAGTTATGGTAATGTGACATGGTATATGTATGGTGGGTCAAACAATCTTCATCGTAATAAAATGCCTAATTATTTAATGCAATGGGAAATGATAAAATGGGGCTTGGAAAAAGAAACAAAGTACTATGATTTTGGTGGTATATTTGATATGAATGAAGATGACGGATTGTATCGATTCAAGCGAGGTTTTGTTGGCAGTGATCAAGCAACGGAATTTATTGGTGAAATCGATAGAGTTTATGATAAAGAAGCATATCAAGCATTTTTAAATGAATAATCAAAAAAGTGGAGAGTGTCATGTCTCTACTTTTTTAATAGGTAATTCTTAAATGGATGCTGCCTAAACTTAATATCTCCGTTCTAGCGATTTAAAGAAAAGGGTGTTAAAATAAAGCTTATATGTATCTAAAATTCAAGACTTTTGTCGAGGTGGAAATGTGAAAAAATTTAATTCAAGTAGAAATATAATTATTGCGCTAACGGTTGTTATTATTGTTGTTTTGTTGATTAGTTTCAGTTCTATGCAACGAGATAATAAAAAACAAAGTTTACCAGGGCAATCTGAAGCTAATGGAGTGATTGCGACGATCGATCGGGCGGTTAAAGCACCTTTTATCGGAATTGAGAACGGTGTTAAGTCAATAAACAATTTATTTAATACGTATACTGAAAATGATAATTTAAAGAAAAAAATTGATCATACAGCGTCTCTTGAGGCTGAAACGGCTAATCTAAAAAAAGAAAATGAAAAATTAAGAGGACAGTTAGAGTTAAATGCGACTTTATCAAATTATGAAGTGGTTAATGCTGGAGTGATTAATCGTTCTCCCGATAGTTGGCAAGATGTTTTAATCATTGATAAAGGTAAAAAAGATGGTATTGAAGTGAATATGGCGGTTATGGGAGATAAAGGTTTAATTGGACGTGTGATTATAGCTGAAAATAATAGCTCTAAAGTAGAACTTTTAACAACAATCAACCAAAATACAAATCATTTTCCGGTTATGTTACAAGGAGAAGATAGTAAAATGATTTATGGATTGATGGAAGGTTATAACAATAAAACTCATACCTTGGTTGTTTCACAGCTAACTTCAACAGAAGGATTAAAAGAAGGAACACCAGTGACAACTTCTGGTTTAGGTAATAATTCACCTAAAGGATTGTTGGTTGGAGAAATTAAAGAGATTAAAAAAAATAAAACAGGTTTAGATGCTGAAGTGCTAGTCACACCTGTAGCAGATATGTATGATGTGAATTCTGTTACTGTAATTAAGAGGTTAGCAGGTACAAACGAATGATGCAAAAACGAAAGTATCTATCTTATACTTTACCGCTGATTTTCTTTTTAATGATGTTGATTGATGGTCATATTAGTAGTTCACTGTTATCGGCATTTTCAGTTCCTATGGATTTTACCAGTAATTTATTATTAATGTTTCTTATGTTTGCAACCTTTCAAATGGAAAAAACGTATTTAGTTGTGTGGTCAGGTGTAATTGGCTTACTATATGATTCTTATTTCTATAATGTTATCGGAATTAATCTGATTTTATTTCCAATATTAGTTATTCTAATTTATAGTTTGTTTGAACATGTTTATCCTAATACATTTACTATTATTTTAAGTTTTATTGTCTTTGTTACGGCACTTTCTGTAGGTAGAGTCTTTTTATTGGTCCTATTTAAGTTAACAAGTACAACCATTTTAGATTTTTTTGCGAGAACGTTAGCACCAACCTTATGTTTGAATATTATACTGATAGCCTTATTAGTAGTACCGTTAAAAAAGATGTTTAACGTTAAAAAATAGATGTTATGTTGAATGATACATGTTTGTAACATTTCTATTATATGACTGACATGTCTCTATGCTACAATTCATTTGTTGTTAAAAATAAATTAAACATTAAACATTAAACATAAAATATAAAATATAAAATTCAGAAATTACACGGGGGACTATTAAATTGAAAAAGAAAATTCTATCTACATTACTTACAAGTACTATGATCCTATCAGCAACAGCTCTTCCATTAATGGCAAGTGCTGACTCGGTAGATCAAAAAATTGCATCTCAAGACAAAAAAATCACTGATTTACAAGGGAAAGAAGCATCAGCTTCATCTCAATTGACTTCAATCCAAAGTAATATTACATCAATTAAAGATCAAGCAGACGCTTTACAATCAAAACAAGCGGAATTAAACACAGAAATTGGTTCTTTAAATACTGAAGTTAAAGATTTAGAAAAACGCATTGAAAAACGCGATTCATCTATTAAAGAACAAGCTCGTTCAGTACAAGTTGATTCAGGTAGTTCAAATGTTGTGGACTTAGTTTTAAATTCTGATTCAGTATCAGATGCTGTTACTAAAGTTATGGCTGCTTCTAAATTAGTTGGAGCTAACAATGACATGATGCAACAACAAAAAGAAGACAAACAATCTGTTGAAGATAAAAAAACAGAAACAGAAGAAAAAGCTTCAGAAGTACAAGCAAATGCTGTTACTTTAGAACAGAAAAAAGGCGAATTAGTTAGCCAAGAATTAACACAACAAGTAGCTGTTAGTGAAATTGCTGCTGAAAAAGAAACTGAACAAGGTAAAAAAGATCAATTCTTAAATGAAAAAGCAGAAGCAGAAGCAAAACTTGCAGCAGAACAAGCAGCAGTCGAAGCAGCAGCTAAAGCAGCTGCAGAAGTGGAAAAACAAGCGGCTAAAGAAACAGTAGCCCCTGTAACACCAACAAATGAAGTTAAAGTACCAACAAATGAAGTTAAAACACCAGAAGCACCAACAAATGAAGTTAAAACACCAGAAGCACCAGTTGAAAATAATAATAATGGTGGAGAAGTAGTTACACCACCAAAACAACCAGTAACACCACCGAAACAACCAACTGAAACACCAGCACCACCTGCATCATCAAACGGTAGTGCAGTAGTAGCAGAAGCTTACAAACATATTGGTAAACCTTATGTTTGGGGAGCTAAAGGACCAGATTCATTTGACTGTTCAGGATTTACATCTTATGTTTATCGTGTTGCAGCTGGAAGAGAAATTGGTGGATCAACAATACCTCAAGAGAGTGCTGGATCTAGAATTTCACTTAGCCAATTACAACCAGGAGATTTAGTATTCTGGGGAGCGCAAGGATCAACACATCACGTTGGTATTTATATCGGTGGCGGACAATACATCCACGCACCACAACCAGGTGAAAATGTAACAGTACAAAGTATAGCTTATTGGTCACCAGACTTTGGCGTACGTATGTAATTCGGATTTAAATTTTGAGAGGCGATCCAATAACTTGGGTTGTCTCTTTTTTATAAGGAATGATGAAAATGAATCGTAAGTTAAGATTGATTAAAAATGTTTCAGTTATCTTTTGCTTCTAAATAAAAAAATAAAATTTAGGAGCGGAAAATATGAGTAAAGAAAAATATGAAAATTGGTCAGAAACAAAATATTTAAGAGATATTATTACAAATCCTTTAATAACTGTCGGAAAAAAATCTTATTATTCAGGCTATTATGAAAATAATAATTTTGAAAATGGATGTGTTAGATATCTTTGGGGTGACCAAACAACAAGAGATTTATTTAATCCAGAAAAAGATTTAGGTTGGCAGTTGGATAAATTAATTATTGGGAACTATGTATGTATTGCAGCTGGTGTTGTAATATTACTTGGTGGAAATCATGGTCATCATACCGATTGGATAACGGTCTATCCGTTCGCTAATCATATAAAGGAAGCTTTTGAGCCGAAAGGTGACACTGTAATAAAAAGTGATGCGTGGATTGGCATGGGTGCTACTATTATGCCTGGTGTGACAATTGGAGAAGGCGCTGTTGTAGCTGCAGGCTCAATGGTCGTTAAAGACGTGTTACCTTATACTGTTGTTGGTGGAAATCCAGCAAAACTAATTAAGCAACGTTTTAGTGATAAGGAAATTAACTTGTTACTGGAAATGCGTTGGTTTGATTGGTCAGATAGTATGATAGAAAAGGCAGAGCCAGTTTTAATGAGTCATGACATTGTAAAATTGTATGATTTTTATATAGAAAATATTAAGTAAAAAAAGAGAGATTAGCCAGATTATGGTTAGTCTCTCTTTTTTTAACTTAAATATATTTTTTAGTGATATTCATAAATTCTTCGATATCTTTTTTAATAATATTAATGCCATCTTGCCAAAAATCTGGTTTAGTTAAGTCGACACCTAGATGTTTTTTAGCTAATTCTTCAGTTGTCATAGAGGCAGTATCACGTAATAAAGCGATGTACTCATCTTCAAATGAAGTTCCTTGTTTTTGTGCATGAGCATAAATACCTAAACTGAATAAGTAACCAAATGTATAAGGGAAGTTATAAAAAGGAACATCGTCAATAAAGAAATGTAATTTACTTGCCCAGAAATGAGGATGATAAGAACCTAATGAGTTACAATAAGATTCTTTTTGAGCGTCTAACATCAGTTGAGTAATCTCTTCATCTGTTAAAACGTTGTCTTTACGTGCCTCGTGTAAGTTGTTTTCAAAAATAAAACGGGTATGGATATTCATGAACATAGCGATAGCATTTTGCATTTTCACATCAATTAAGTTGATTTTTTCTTCATCTGATTTTGCTTGTTTTAATGTTGCATCAGCAACGATTAACTCAGCAAAGGTACTAGCTGTTTCAGCGACGTTCATGGCATAATCTTGACTCATAACTGGTAGGTCCCACATCACATGAGAGTGATAAGCATGTCCTAATTCATGAGCTAAAGTCGAGACTTCGTTAATAGATTCACCGTAAGTCATGAAAATACGAGATTCTTTATTTTCCGGAAGACTGGTACAATAACCACCAGGACGTTTTCCAGGACGGTCTTCTGCCTCAATCCAGCTCTTATCAAAGGCAACTTGAGCAAAGTCAGCCATTTTAGGACTAAATTTATTAAAGTTTTCAACGATAAATTCAGCAGCTTCATCGAAAGTGTAACGTTTTTCTTCGAATTCCCCTAAAATAATTGGCGCATCTTGATCTTGCCATTCCATTTTTTCTTTACCTAATAATTGCGCTTTACGAGTTAAGAAATCAACAAAAGGCTGTTTATTATTTGAAATAGCGCCCCACATTGCATTAAGTGTTTCTTCTTGCATACGGTTGTACTCTAATGGTACTTGTAAGTGACTTGTGATTCCGTGCAATTGATCTGCTTTTAATCGGAATCCATCTAAGTGATTTAATGTATCTGCAAAAAGAGGTGCTTTTTCTGACCAAGCATTTTCCCATTTTTCAAATAGTTCAGCACGGACGTCACTATCAGAGTCTCCCATCATTTTATTGAAAGCTTGACCAGCTGATAAAATAACTTCAGTGCCGTCTTTTTCTGTAAAGGGAATCGTAATTTGAGTTACTAATGTGTCGTAATGAGTGCTCCAAGCATTAAAACCATCCGTAGATAGCTGATTAATGATATTTTCTTCATTTTCGCTGAGTAATCGTTTTCCGTGTTCACGAGTTTCGTTCAAAATAAATGCGACACCTTGTTGTTTGAAGATATCAGATGCTTGTAAATCTGACCATAGAGTATCTGAAAGAGCTGTTAATTTTTTAGTCAAGATAACATTGGCATTTTCAAAGTCAGTCGATTTATTAAACAAGCTTGCTAGCATTGTACCAGCTTTTTTATTAGTAACATCTGCTGATTGAATAGCGTTCACAAAACTAATAGTTTGTCCGAATCCGTTAGTAACAGCTTCCTGAATCGTAATAATATTAGAAAAACCTAAGAATGCCGGCGCATCCGTTTCTGGTGTCCATTGATTAATTAAAGCGGTATAATCTAAAATTTGTTGATCGAGTAAAGTTAACCTTTTTGTTAGTTCAGGTGAATCTACGCCACCTTTAAATAGTGAATCTAAATCCCATGTGATTGAATATTTCATACAATAAAACGCTCCCTTCGTGTATTATTACCATTATACACGAAACTTATTTTAATCATAAATAATTTGATAATTTCTATTAAACAAGGTACGATAAATAAGATTAAGGGGTGACTTTATGCAAAAACAATTGAAAAATGGCAACGTATATTTAATTATCGCTTTTGTGATGATGGGGATTCTCTTTTATAGTTCGTCGCAAACCTACGAACAACAAAGTAGTATCCCCGTATTACAAAAAATATTAAAAAATGAGCCGTTTAAAGCAGCACTATCTAGCGTTTCTTTTACATATGGTGGTTCACCAGTGAGTATTGAGGCAAGTGGTTATTTCAAATTTGTTGAGTTTTTTATTAGAAAAGCAGCACATTTTGGAACTTATTTTATTTTAGGGGGCAGTCTTTTCTTGGCTATCATTCCCAGATTGAAACATTTAGGGATGGCTTTTTTATACTCATGGTTAGCAGCTACTGGGTATGCAGCTCTAGATGAATTTCATCAGATGCTAACAGGTGGTAGAAGTCCGATGTTTGAGGATGTGGTTTTAGATAGTTCAGGCGCATTTTTTGCTTGTCTAATCTGTCTTTTTTTCTTTTGGTGGTCTAATCGTAAAAAAACAAAGAAAAGAAAGTAAACGCTTTTTCTATCTAAGTAATATGTTAAAATGCAAGTAGATGTATTATTTAGAAAGAAGGTATTTTTAAATGTCAGGACATTCAAAATGGAGTAATATAAAGGGAAGAAAAGGCGCTCAAGATGCTAAGCGTGGTAAAGTATTTCAAAAATTATCACGAGAAATTTATATGGCAACTAAAAATGGTGGTTCTGATCCATCATCTAATCCAGCGTTAAGACTAGCCCTAGATAAAGCTAAAATTGCTAATATGCCTAATGATAATATTGATCGAGCAATCAAAAAAGCAACTTCAGCTGGTGAAGGTGAAAATTACGATGAGATCATATACGAAGGCTATGGACCAGCAGGAGTAGCTATTTTAGTTCATACTTTAACTGATAATAAAAATCGAACATCAACAAATGTTAGAGTGGCCTTTAATAAAAATGGTGGTTCTCTTGGTGAAACAGGCTCAGTTGCGTATATGTTTGATCGTAAAGGCTATCTAGTGATTCTTCGAGATGGTTTAGATGTGGATGAGGACACCATGTTAATGAGCGTTTTAGAGGCTGGTGGGGAAGAATTGGAAACGAGTGATGAAGTTTTTGAAATCTATACTGAACCAAGTGATTTCCCGAGTGTTCGTGATGCTTTAGAAAAAGATGGTTATACATTTGCACAAGCTGAATTAACAATGGTTCCTCAAGTTATGACAGAGTTATCAGAAGAACAGCAAGAAATAGTACAAACAATCGTGGATGTTTTAGATGATGATGATGATGTTTCAGAAGTTTATACATCAACCAATATATAAAATTAAAATAAGTGGTTAAATGCATAGTTTGTATTTAACTACTTATTTTTTTCGTGCAAGTTCTAATTTTTGTCGAATATTTAATATGAAAAGGGGTGAGGAATGTCTGTAAAGAAAAGAGCACGTCATTTGTTAAAGAAAGGCTTTAAGTTAAATGCTAGTGATTTATATATTTTTCCCTCTCAAAAGCAGTATGAAATATCCTTTCGTTATCATCATGAAGTGACACATTATCAACAAATTAGTTTTGAAGAAGGCGAAAAATTGATTCTTTATTTAAAATATTTAGCTGGAATGGATGTTTCTGAGAAACGTAAAACACAGGTGGGAAGCGTTAGTATTAATATTGAAGAACAATCTCATCGAATTAGATTATCAAGTGTTGCTGACTTTAAGAGTAGAGAAACGTTGGTTATTCGTTTTTTGCAAAACAAACAAGAGTTATCTCAGTTGGATTTTGTCTTCCCAGAACAAGTGAAGTTACTTGAAAAATTAATATGTATACCAGGATTGTATCTGTTTTCAGGACCGACAGGAGCAGGGAAATCAACGAGTATGTATTATCTAGCTAATTATTTAAACAAGCAAAAAGAAAAACAAATCATTACGATTGAGGATCCAGTAGAAATTGAGAATCATGATTTTTTACAATTTCAAGTGAATGAAAAAATTGATTTAACCTATCAAGAATTAATCAAAGTTTGTTTAAGGCATCGTCCTGATATTCTGATTATTGGAGAGATAAGGGATCATGAGACGGCAAAAATGGTGATTCGAGCCGCACTAACAGGACACATGGTCTTTTCTACTATTCACGCGACAGATAAGGAAGGTGTCTTAATTAGGTTAAAGGATTTAGGGATTCATGAGGTAGAGCTGCAGCAAAGTTTACGAGGAATTGTCTACCAAGAACTTATACCGGTTTTAAGAAAGAGTAAGTATGAAGTAATGTATGATTTATCCATTAACGGGGTGGTAACTAATTGGAAAGAAAACCTCTATCAAGCACATCAAGAAAGCCTTATTTCAGAAGAGACATATAAGCTTTCGAAAAGAGAATTTTAGTCGTAAAGAAAAGCATGTTTTTTTAAATTTATTAGCTGAATTATTAGATAATGGCTTTACACTAGAAAAAAGTTTAAGTTTTATGGCAACTGTTCAACCAAAAAAACAAAAAGAAATAAAAAAAATGAAAGATTCACTACTTAAAGGTAGAAGCTTGAACAGAAGCTTAAAATCTTTAAAATTAACTCCATCTCAAAATGCTCAATTAAGTTTTGCGGAAGTTCATGGTGATTTAGTAGGAACATTAACTAGGTTATCTAAACATTTATCAGATCAAGAAAGGCAGCAACAGCATTTAAAAAAAGTTATTAGTTATCCTGTATTGTTATTATTTTTCTTATTTGGCATGGTACTAGGTATGAAGTGGTATATTTTACCGCAACTGAGTGATTTGTATGAAGGAAATGATGACAAGAATATCGGGTTATTTTTAATTAATCAAAGCCCGATAATTATTTTGATCTTATTATTGATGATAAGTAGTGGGTACTTAGTGATCAAGCGTTACTTGGGTAAAAAAACAGAAATCGAAAAAGCAAATTGGTTATGTAAAATTCCCATCTTGAAATCGTTTTTGGTTCATTATTATACTTCTTTGTTTGCAATAGAGTGGGGAAAGTTATTGACACAAGGAATGGAGTTCAGAGAGGTTATCTTAGTTATGAATAAAAAAGGCTATACACCTTTGATGCGAGAAATGGCTGTTTCTATAGAAAAACAGATAGAAAAAGGAAATCCGATTAATTTAACTATTAGGGAATGGTATTTTTTAAAACCAGAACTAAATCTAATTATTTTACAGGGGGAAGTTAAGGGGGATTTAGGAAAAGAATTTCTTATTTATGGTAATCGAGAATGGGAAGCGTTGATTGAGTTGTCGGAAAAACGAATGGCTTTTTTACAACCAATTATGTTTTTATTAATTGCTATCTTAATTGTTTCTATTTACGGAGCGTTACTTCTACCGATTTATAGTGGAATGGGGGATTTTAGTTGAACAAGAAGCAGAAAAATAAAAAATATGAAGGTTTTACATTGTTAGAGATGTTGATCGTGTTGTTCGTGATTGCTGTCTTGATTATTTTATTTGTGCCGAATTTATTGAAGCAAACGGATAGTATTAATAAAAAGGGAGATGAGGCATTAACAAAAGTGATTATTACACAAAGTGAAATGTACTACTTAGATAATAATAAACGACCGGAAAATTTGGGTCAATTGGTAGAGGGAGAATATATTTCGGAAGAACAGAAAAAAAAGGCTGAAAAATTAGAAATTAAGGTTGAATAAATGAAATGTAAATCTAAAGAAGGATTCACTTTATTTGAATGTCTTTTGGTCCTATTGATAGTGACTGTTTTTATTATGATTCCAATAATTAGTTTAAAGAAATGGAAAGAAAGGACAGAGGTTGAAATGTTTCTTAATCAAGTTGAAAGAAGTATTCAACAAACACATCAGAGTGCGATAGTAGACGGTAAGGGCACAGTAATCACACAGGCTAGAGACACATCAAAGCCGTACCTAGAATTTACATACTATCATCATGGCAAACGAATAGATGATCTTTATTACATTGAGGAACCATTAGAATTAATGAATAATAAAACAATAAGGTTTAATGCTTATTCTGGTAATATTCAGAAAATCGAAATCATTAAATTTAAAGATACATTAAATAATCGATTCATAAGTTATCAATTTCAACTTGGCAGTGGAAAGGTGATTAGGTATGAAGAAAAAAAATGACGGTTATTTACTACTTGAGTGTATGCTTGCTATGGTGATTATCGTATCTTCTATTCTTTTTACAATATCTATGCTAACTTTTTTACTTAAAGATGAAAAATTAAAACAAGAAGAAGTAGAAACTGCGATTATGATTTATGAATTATCAGCATTCTATAGAAATAATGGAGAGAATCCGCAGATGTTAAAAAATAAAGCTGCGAATCATGAGTTTAATATAAAAAAATGGGAAGCTACTGATATTAGAGTAGAAAGTGGTGATATTTTATTAGAAGTTTGGCGAAAATAAATCAAAATGAAGGTTTCACTTTGGCGGAATGTTTGATAGCTCTTGTTGTTTTAATGGGATTACTACTTTATGTAACTCCATTTCTAAAAACATTAAATAGAGTTATGGAACATGGAAAAAAAGCGGATTATATGGAAGTTCAAATGGGTGTGATTCAAATTGCTTATGAGGTACGTGAGTCAACTTTTGATAAATTAAAAGATAATAAACTTTATTTTACAAAAAATGAAGAAGAAAAAATAATTATTGAACAGTATAATGAAATGGTCAGAAAAACAAGTAATAAAAACGGGCATCAACCGATAATGACAGGTGTTAATAAAGTTATATTTTCAGATTTACAAGGAATGATATTGATGGAGGTTGAAACTCTTGAAGAGGAACAATATGATTATTTTCTCTTTTACTAAAAGTAGTACAGGAAGTATTTTACTTCCAGTTCTAAGTATTTTGATGATGTTCACTATCATTACATTATACATTGTTCAAGATTATCGGTCGAGGCATGAAATGTTAACTAATACAAAAGATTTCTACCTAGCAAAAACCATGGAAGAAATGGCAATTTCAGAATTTAGGAATGATATGAAACAGGACGAAAAACTGTTTCAGTATAATATCGGAACAGTTGAAATTAAAAAAAATTCTAAAAATAATATTTGTGAAATAAAAACTAACTTGAATAATCAATACAAACGAACAACAAAAAGAATAATAAAAGAGTAAAGGCAAGAAATCATCCTATTCTTGCCTTTTTATACGGACTTTTCCTTGTGTTATTCGCATTTTTTGGTTAGAATAAAGCAGTGAAACATAAATAGTTAACACTAACGAAAGAGGTGGATGTGTTGTCTCAGACTGATGTTGAAAAAGGATTTCAATATTTACTTGAATCAGTAGAACTGTTACAGGATGCGCTAGATACTTCTTTTTTTGATGCTTACATTGAAAATAATGAAAATCGAATGGATGGTCAAAAAGTTCGGGTTATAGAAGATGTACCGAAAAAAGAAGTAGTAGAAAAAATTGAAACCCTCTACAATTCTTTAGAACAGCTAGAATTGACGCAAGAAGATCGTCGCAAAATAACACAACTGGTC
This sequence comes from uncultured Vagococcus sp., assembly GCA_963517295.1. GTDB lineage: Bacteria > Bacillota > Bacilli > Lactobacillales > Vagococcaceae > Vagococcus. Next base: position 6,979 of record CAUQFM010000012.1, on the reverse strand, counting down.
TTATTGAAAGGTTCTATGAAAGATGGTATACAAGCAAATCACCAATTAACACCTGATGGAATCGGCTTTTTGTTTGTTTACATTCTAGAGCAACTAGCAGGTAAGACAAAAGAAATCTCTCTTTTGGATATTTCAGTTGGCATGGGTAATTTACTTTATACGATTATGTCTAATCTTGACGTAGCTGGTTTGAGGACAGTTGGTTATGGCGTGGATGTGGATGATACATTGCTTAATGTAGCTGCAGTCAATCAAAATTGGCTGAATATCAATGCTCAGTTATTCCATCAAGATAGTATCGATCCTTTATTAGTAGATCCTGTTGATTTTGCGATTGCTGATTTACCAATTGGTTATTATCCAGTGGATGAAAAGGTTAAAGAGTTTGCGGTAGTAGCGGATGAAGGTCATACTTATGCTCATCATCTTTTAATGGAAAAAGCAATGAATCATGTAAAACCAGCTGGATTTGGTGTGTTTTTAGTTCCAAGTAACTTATTGGAAACAGAACAAGCCTCTCTTTTAACTAAATGGTTAAAGAATAAGGTATATTTACAGTCAGTTCTTAAATTACCAGATTCCCTGTTTAGTCAAAAAGGAATCAGTAAATCAATTTTTATTGTTCAAAATAGAGGAGAATCAGCTGCACAAGCTAAAGAAGTTTTACTAGCTGAATTACCATCACTTAAAGATAATCAATCAGTGTTAACGTTTATCAATGCATTTCGTGCGTGGCGCGAAATAAATATAAAATAAAGAGGAGAAACAAACATGTCAAAAACAATTGCAATCAATGCAGGTAGTTCAAGTTTAAAATGGCAATTATACACTATGCCAGAGGAAACAGTTGTAGCACAAGGAATCGTAGAAAGAATTGGCTTAAACGACTCTATCTTTACAATTAAACATGGCGAAGGTCAAAAATACGAAGTAATCAAAGATATCGAAAATCATGAAATTGCTGTTAATATGTTATTAGAACAATTAACAGAATTAAATATTATTGATTCATTTGAAGAAATTACAGGAGCTGGACACCGTATTGTTGCCGGTGGAGAGCATTTCAAAGTTTCTGCAATTATTGATGATGAAGCCTTAAAATTAATTGATGACTTAGCTGAATTTGCACCATTACATAATCCAGCTGAAGCACAAGTTATCCGTGTATTCCAAAAAGTTTTACCACATACATTAAACGTTGGTGTATTTGATACATCATTCCATACAACAATGCCAGCTGTTAATTATTTATACAGTATTCCAAAAGAATATTACGATAAATTCTCAGCTCGTAAATACGGCGCTCACGGAACAAGTCACCGTTATGTTTCTGAAAGAGCAGCTGATATGTTAGGTAAACCACTTGCTGAAACAAAAATTATCACATGTCACTTAGGTAATGGTGCTTCTATTACTGCTGTTGATGGTGGTAAATCAGTAGATACATCTATGGGATTCACACCATTAGCAGGTTTAACTATGGGAACTCGTTCTGGTGATATCGATGCCTCAATCTTGCCATACTTAATGGAAAAATTGAACATTACTGACATTAAAGAAATGATCAATATTTTAAATAAAGAATCAGGTCTTTTAGGTTTATCAGGTATTTCAAGTGATATGCGCGATTTGTTATCTTCAGATAAAGAAGAAGCTAAATTAGCTATCGAAATCTTTGCTGACCGCGTTCGTAAATATATTGGAAGTTATGTAAGTGTAATGAACGGTGTGGATGCGATTGTCTTTACAGCCGGTATTGGTGAAAACTCAATCGAAATTCGCGAAAAAATCATGGAAGGTTTAACTTGGTTTGGTTGTGAAATCGATAAAGAGAAAAACAATGTCCGTGGTGAAGAACGTGTCATCTCAACAGATGATTCAAGCGTTAAAATTCTTCTAATCCCAACAGATGAAGAATTAATGATTTGTCGTGACGTAGAATCGCTAAAAAAATAATTTATTTGAACAAATGATATCTATTTTAGGTATCGTTTGTTTTTTTTTATGTGATATAATCGGATTATTAGAAAGAGGTGAGAAATGTGTCAGAAAAACAAATGAAATCAGAAAAAATTAGAGGAAAAAATGACGAACTACGTAAAAAAGGAAAAAACCCATTAAAAGGAAGTACGCCTTTAGTAGACAGTGGTTTTGGCACTGGTGGTAGTCATAACGCTGGTCGTGGAATAGACAGCATGGGAGCTGGTATTGAAGACCAAAAAAATAGTCGAAGGAAATAAGTAAATGTTGAAAATAATAAAAAAAAAGAACTGACACTCACTATTATGAAATAGAGGGTATCAGTTCTTTTTTTTATTTTTCTTTTTTAAGTAATTTATTTTGGATATCAGTTCTAACAATTAAAACATCACAGTGAGCATGACGAGAGACGTAACTTGAAACAGAACCGATTAGGATTCGTTCCATGGCGTTCAAACCTGTTGCACCAAGCATGATTAAATCGATGTGATATTCTTTTTGTAAGCGTTGTGTGATGATTGTTTTAGGCGCACCGTATTCAATTAAAGAATGAATATCTTCAACACCGTGTTCTTTAGCATAATCAGAGTATTTATCTAATGTTTCTTTAGCAACCTTAGCCGCATCTTCAGCAAGAGATTCATCAAAACTTGAAACAGATTCAAAAGCTCTAATGTCAATGATATGGGCAATATATAAAATTGAGTTGTTTCGCTTAGCTACTTGTACAGCTTTTTTGAAAGCTTGCTCGGATCCGTCAGAACCATCAACGGCAACTAAGATATTTTTGTATTCTTTTAACATAGGAAACACCCTTTCTGTTTAATGCTTATTTCATTTTTTTAGATAGTTGAACCGAAAAAGTACCAGAAACAGTTAAGACAACCGCAACATAAAAGAGTGCTGTTGATTGATTAGCTAGGAAAAGACCGATAATAATTCCGATAATACCAAGAATTAAGAAGCTGGCTGAAAAATGGGTCAGAGTTTTCTTGTTTTCTTTCGAAAATAACATTTCTAATTTACTAATATTTTGCTTTACGTACCACCCAATAGCCAAGAGTACCATCGCAAAAAGTAATGTAACTATCTTAATCAATTATATCACAATCCAATCTTAAATTTAGTAATAAGTAAAAATAGCTTTAAAAATTATCTGTTAATAGCTGATTCATATAAAAAAGCTGCTCCATAAAAATGGAGCAGCTTTGAATCATAAAATAAAAAATATCCGTCGATGCCGTTTTATGCTCGTTGTGGTTGAACCCGCGGTATATGCAGGTGGGAATTATTTGTATTATCGCAAACTACCAAATGATAAGGCATGTTTTTGACAATATCTCGTTTAACTCCCAAGGTAATATTAATTGTAGCTCAACACTAAAGTGAACACGACGCACATCACAGATATCTATAAACATATCTTAACATAAGATTTTTAATTCATCAATTAATTGTCTTACAGTTTGAATTATTTTTTTAATTGTTTGATTTGTTGGTTTCGTTGAGCTAGACCTTTTTCATATTTACCAGTTTCTTTGGCTTCGTAGTAGATTTTGTGTTTAATTTTATTAGGTAGGTATTGTTGTTTAACCCAACCGCCAGGGAAATTATGGGGATATTGATAATCTACACCACGATTTAGTTCTTTAGCTCCGCTGTAATGGGAGTCTTTAAGATGATCAGGTATATCACCAATGTTTCCGTGCCTAATATCAGATAATGCAGCATCAATTGCCATAATACTAGAATTAGATTTAGGAGATAAACACAAATCTATAACTGTTTGAGCGAGTGGGATACGAGCTTCTGGTAAGCCTAGTTTTTCGGCGGCTTGAACGGCTGAAACTGTCCTAGAACATGCTCCAGGATTGGCTAGACCAATATCTTCATAAGCAATTACAAGTAATCTACGACAAGCGATTACTAATTCACCAGCTTCCATTAATCGTCCTAAATAATGGAGCGCTCCATCGACATCACTACCTCGAATAGACTTTTGAAAAGCCGAAATCACATCATAATGAGCGTCGCCATCTTTATCGTGAGAGAAGGCCTTTTTTTGAATACATTCTTCTAGAATTGGTAACGTTAGATGAATAATCCCATCGTCAGAAGGGAGTGTTGACTGACTAGCAAGTTCTAAGCCGTTTAAAGCACTTCTCAAGTCACCGTTGGTTGCCCGAGTTAGATGTGTTAAAGCTTGATCATCTAGTTGAATGTTTAGTTCTCCAAGACCATTGACTGTATCTTTTAATGCACGATTTACAGCAGACTTAATATCCTCTTCATCTAAAGTTTTTACTTCAAAAATTTGTGAGCGACTTCTAATCGCAGGATTTATGGCAATATAAGGATTTTCTGTGGTTGCTCCAATCATAATAATTCGACCGTTTTCAAGGTGGGGTAATAAGAAATCTTGTTTTGGCTTATCTAAACGATGAACTTCATCTAAAAGTAGAATGACAGTCCCACTCATTTTAGCTTCTTCAACAACCACTTGGAGGTCTTTTTTTGTGTCGGTTGCTGCATTTAAAATCCGAAAAGCGTAATGAGTTGATCCAGCAATCGCGCTAGCAATACTTGTTTTTCCTGTTCCAGGAGGTCCGTACAAAATCATAGATGATAGCATCTTAGCTTCAACCATTCGGCGAATTATTTTGCCTTCCCCCACTAAATGTTGTTGCCCAACAATATCGTCAATTGTATTTGGTCTCATACGGTAAGCTAGTGGTTTTTGCATTTGATCCCTCCTTCGTTAATCTTCCTATATTATAGCATATCTTTCCATTGGCAAATGAGTGATTCTTATGTATGATAAGGAAAGAAAAACATAGAAGAAGAGGGAAAAAAATGAAAAAAGAACATTTATTAGAAGTCTTAGAAAAAGAATTAGAAAAACAGTTAACGGAATTTGATTTTGCTATTGATTGGAGTCCAAAAAAACATCAATTTGAAGTGATTGTTGTGTTATTTGCTGAAAACAAAGATCAAGAATCGATTGAGGATGAAGAAGGAATTGTCAGTGAAGAAGAAGTTATTGAGTTTGAAGATACCGTTCTTTTTTATGCGAATCCACAAGATAAAATTGACAAAGATGAGTACTTAACAACTGTTTTATTCGATCGTAAAAAAGGCTTATCAAAGGAATGGATTCATCAATTTGCAACATACTTAAATGACTGTTTAATCGAAGGTCAAAGCGATTTACTCGATTTTCTTTCTGATGAATCTCAAGCTGTTTTTGAATTAAAATGGAATGAAGAAGAATTCACTGAACGAACTAATGCAATTAAAAATAACACGCTTGTCCCTTATCCAAAATACTAAGAAAGTAGGTAACTAAATGAAATGGAATCAAGTATCAGTTTTAACAACAAGTGAGGCAGTGGAAGCTGTGTCGAATATTTTAATGGAATCAGGCGCTAATGGCGTGGCGATTGAAGATGCGATGGATGTGATTAATTTTGAAAGTGATGCTTTTGGAGAGATTTTAGATGCTGCAACGTTTGATCATATAAAAGAAGGCGCCAAAGTAATTGCTTATTACCCTGAAACAATTTTTTTACCAGAAATTTTACCAACCGTTAAGTCACGAGTTGAAGAATTAGCAACGTTTGGTTTAGATCTTGGTAAAAATGAAATTGAAACCTCAGAAGTGGCAGAAAAAGATTGGGCAACGGCATGGAAAAAATATTACCATCCTGTGAATATTAGCCGCTATTTAACCATTGTTCCAGAGTGGCAAGAATATACGCCTCATTCAACGGATGAACATGTCATGAAATTAGATCCAGGAATGGCTTTTGGTACGGGAACACACCCAACCACTCGTTTAACACTACAAGCTTTGGAAGTTGTTTTAAGAGGTGGAGAAACGATTCTTGATGTGGGAACTGGTTCTGGTGTCTTGAGTATTGCGAGTAAATGCTTAGGTGCAGGGGATGTGTACGCCTATGATTTAGATGATGTGGCCGTTGCTTCAGCTAAAGAAAATATGAACCTAAACCCAATTGCGAAAGATGTTCACGTTTCAGCTAATAATTTACTCGTTGGCATTGATCAAAAAGCTGATGTGATTGTGGCAAATATTTTAGCAGAGATTATTATAAAATTAATACCAGATGCTTATCGTTGTTTAAATGATGAGGGAATATTTATTATTTCAGGGATTATTGAAGATAAAGAAGCGGATGTTTTAGAAGTTCTTTATGCTAACGGTTTTGAAGTTGATCAACGTTTCCAACAAAAAGATTGGTTAGCCTTTATTATTAAGAAAAGTATCGAGGATTAAAGAGATGCAACGGTATTTTTTAGATGAAGAGTATCAAGAACAGACTGAATTTGAATTAGTAGGTGACGACTTTCATCATGCGGCACATGTTATGCGGATGAAATTAACCAATCAATGCTTTTTAACTTTTAATAATGAAGTGGCAATTGTTGCTGAAATCATTGAAATATTAGAAGATCAAATTTTATTAAAAGAAGTTAGAAAAGAAATACAAGAAAAAGAGATGCCAGTTGCCGTCACTATTGCTTGTGGCTTTACTAAAGGTGATAAACTAGAGTGGGTCGCTCAAAAAGCAACAGAGCTAGGTATGGCTGAGCTGATTGGCTTTCCAAGTAAAACATCTGTGGCAAAATGGGATGAAAAAAAACTAGCTAAAAAACAACAACGTTTTGAAAAAATTGTTAAAGAAGCAGCAGAACAATCTCATCGTCAAAAAGTACCAAATATTCAATTCTTTTCTAACTTCAAACCATTTTTAGAAAGTCTAAAAGATTATGACTATGTGTTAGTAGCGTATGAAGAATCTGCTAAAGAAGGAGAAGTGAAAAGTTTTGTAGAAATCTTGCAACAGGTCAAAAAAGGCGGAAAACTCTTAATTATCTTCGGACCTGAAGGTGGTATTTCACCAGATGAAATTGCCCTTTTTGAAGAGCATCAAGGTGTCTTATGTGGCTTAGGACCACGAATACTCCGAGCAGAAACAGC
>CAUQFM010000011.1:0-33947 GCA_963517295.1 uncultured Vagococcus sp. | reverse complement strand
TATTTTCCCCAATCAGCTGGATTTTCTTTCCATTCTTTAAGTAAAACAGCATCTTCTTCTGTAATGTAATTTTTTTCTGTTGCCACTTCAATTAATTCACTGTAATTTGTTAACGTAATAAATGGAATTTTTGCCTTTTCGAAATTTCCGATACCTTTCGGCAGTTCATAAGTAAAGATTGCAGCGACACCCAAAACGTTAGCTCCTTCATTCTCAGCAGCTTCACACGCTTCAAGAACACTTCCACCTGTCGAAATTAAATCTTCCACAACAACCATTTTTTGACCATCAGAAATTTGACCTTCAATCTGGTTCTTTTTACCATGATCTTTCGCTTTACCGCGGATATAGACCATTGGTAAATCTAAAATTTCAGCTACCCATGCTGCATGAGGAATACCGGCCGTGGCTGTTCCAGCAATGACTTCAACTTCTGGATAGGTTTCTTTAATTTTTTTTGCTAATCCCTGCGCCACTTCACGACGAACTTTTGGAAAACTCATTGTTAAACGGTTATCACAGTAAATCGGACTTTTTAACCCACTTGCCCATGTAAAAGGATCATTTGGACTAAGTGCTACTGCTTTAATTTCTAGTAATTGCTCTGCGATTTGTTTCATCATTTTTCACCGTTCCATTCTTTTTTTATTGCCACGTAACTATTGTAAGGTGTTTCTGATTGTGTAATCGGGCGCCCAACTACGATATAACTTGAACCAATCGTTTTAGCTTCACTCGGTGTCATCACACGTTTTTGATCCCCTTTTTCACTGTTGCTTGGTCTGATACCTGGGGTTAAGCAGATGAACTCTTTATTTGTTTTTTCTCTAATAGCCGTTACTTCTAATGCTGAACAAACGACACCATCAAGACCAGCGATTTCAGTCATTTTAGCGTAATGTGCCACACTTTCTTCTAAACCAACTAATATAAGTTGGTCTGCTTGCATTTGTTCTTCACTCATTGACGTTAATTGTGTAACGGCGATTAATTTAGGAACTTCTTTTCCTTTAGGTGTTCCTTCTTTCAAACCTTCTAAAGCTTGTGACATCATGTCTCTGCCACCAGCAGCATGTACATTAGTAATAGAAACACCTAATGAAGCAATATTTTTCATCGCTGATTTGACTGTATTTGGGATATCATGTAACTTTAAGTCTAAGAATACATCATGACCTTGTTCTATTAATTCAGTCACAATACTAGGTCCTTCTTTATAAAATAATTCCATACCAACTTTTACAAATAATTTTTCATTACTAGGAAAAACAGATAAAAATCCGATTACTTCCACTCGACTCGGAAAGTCTAAAGCGATGATTGGTCGGTTCATTTGCGTGACTCCTTTACTTCTTTAATTAGTGTTTCGATACTTTCAATCCCTAACTCATCTAATCTCTTAGGTAATTCCTCAATCAGCTTAGGACAAATATATGGATCTGTAAAGTTCATTGTTCCTACAGCAACCGCACTAGCACCAGCTAAAAACATCTCTATGACATCATCCACACAACTCACGCCACCCATGCCAATAACAGGAATGTCTACAGCTCGCGTAACTTCGTTAATCATCCGAATTGCCACTGGCTTAATACCCGGACCTGACAATCCACCAGTTCCATTAGCTAAAACTGGTTTTCTTGTATTTAAATCGATTCTCATTCCTAAAAGTGTGTTGATCATAGTGATTCCGTCAGCGCCTGCTTCTTCCACTGCTTTTGCGATAGGTACAATATTAGTCACATTAGGAGATAGTTTGATGTACACTGGAACTTTCGCTACCTTTTTGACTGCCCTAGTTAAACTTGCTGCTACTTCAGCGCTTGTTCCAAAAGCAATGCCACCTTCTTTAACATTTGGACAAGAGATGTTTAACTCAATGGCCTTCACATTAGGTGCATCTCCTATTTTGGCACAAACAGCTACATATTCCGCTTCAGAAGAACCTGCTACGTTAGCAATAATCGGTAAATTATATTTTTCAAGAGAAGGTAATTGGTTAGCCATAATGGTTTCTAGCCCCGGATTTTGAAGGCCAATTGCATTAAGCATGCCACTCGGTGTTTCAGCCACACGAGGTGCCGGATTACCATAACGTTTTTCCAATGTCGTAGCTTTTACCATTATCGAACCCAGCACACTTAAATCATAATATTTGCTATACTCATCTCCAAAACCAAAACAACCACTAGCTGGCATAATTGGATTTTTCAAATCAAGACCTGGTAACTTCACACTTAATCGACTCATATTATCACTTCCCCTGACTTAAACACTGGACCTTCATCACAGACTTTTTTATTGACTGTAGGGTCTTCCTTTGATTGACAAACACATGCATAGCAAGCGCCCACTCCACACGCCATTCTTTCTTCCATTGATAAGTACACATGGGGATGATTCTCAAATGAACTTTCTACTGTTCGTAGTAATCCAGTTGGTCCGCAAGCAAACACTCCTGCTGGATTAGGGTATACTTTCAATGCTTTTTCTATTAAGTGACCTGTATGACCTTTGTATCCGTAAGAGCCATCATCTGTAGCAATCATTAGCATGCCTAATTCAGAAAATTCTTGCTTATAAAAACACGCTTCTTTTGTTCCAAAACCTTGTAAAAAAACTAATTTGGCTTTCTGAGCTTTCAATCTTTTTCCTAATTCATATAGAGGTGGTATCCCAATGCCACCACCTATAACAAAAATCACGTCTTGTTCTTGAACAAAATCTGTATTAAAACCATTACCTAAAGGGCCTAAAACATCTATTTTTTCTCCCTTAGTTAACTCACTGATAGCTCTTGTTCCACAACCATCCACTCGGTAAATAACTTTACATGTTCCGTTCTCGCGATTAACCTCAGCTAAACTGATGGGTCTTCTTAATAATAAATCAGATCGAGGGACTCGAATATGGAGGAATTGTCCAGACGTTTCCATCTGATTAACCAGCTCTCCTTTCAATGTTAACTCGAATATTCTTGGTGAAAGTTCAATTTGGCTCTCAATAAGCATCATTTCTTGTTTCATAATCCCTCTCCTTTATTTATTCTTTTATAATGCGATGGCTGAAAAATTGCGATCTTCTAATACTTTAAGGATAGCGTCCGCGGTGTCTAGAGATGTCATTAATGGCACTCCATTTTCAACAGAAACTCGGCGGATTTTAAATCCATCAGATTTTGGTTGTGACTCATTACCCGTTGTATTAATAACAAGTTGAGTTTGCCCTAACCGAATCATATCCAAAACATTCACTTGATTGTTTTGGTTTAACTTAGAAACAATTTTAACTTCTAAGCCGTGACTTCTAAAAAATTCACCTGTTCCTTCTGTCGCAACAAGTCCATAACCAATTTCACTAAATCGCATGGCTAATTGAAGAGCTTCATCTTTTGATTCATCAGCGATAGTAAATAAAACTGATCCGTAATTCGGTAAATGCATGCCACTCGCTTCAAAAGCTTTATAAAGAGCTTTTTCTAGTGTTTTATCTGTTCCCATGACCTCACCTGTTGATTTCATCTCAGGTCCAAGTTGAGTATCTACTTCTTGAAGCTTCGCAAATGAGAAGACTGGCGCTTTGACATGAACTAATTCAGACGTTTTATACAAACCGTCTTCATAGCCTAGTTTTGTCAGCTTTTGACCCAGAATACACTTGGTTGCGACTTGTGCCATTGGAATCCCCGTGACTTTACTTAGAAATGGTACCGTTCGACTGGCACGTGGATTAACTTCGATCACATAAACTTCTGATTCTTGAGCAATAAATTGAACATTCATCATTCCTTTACAATTTAACCCTAAAGCTAATTTTTTCGTATAGTCCACGATTTTTTGGATGACTTCTTCTGATAAATTTTGAGGTGGATAAACCGCCATCGAATCGCCTGAATGAACCCCTGCTCGCTCAATATGTTCCATAATACCTGGTAGTAAAACATTGTCACCATCACAGATGGCATCTACCTCACACTCCGTTCCTACTAAGTAACGATCAATTAAAACGGGATGTTCTGGCGAGGCTTTAACAGCTTCTTTCATGTATCTCTTTAAGTCATTTGTACTCCAAACAATTTCCATTGCACGACCACCTAGAACATAGCTTGGTCTAACTAAAACGGGATACTTAATTCTCTCCGCAATAACGATGGCGTCTTCCGTATTGGTCGCAGTAGCTCCTTCTGGTTGTGGAATTCCTAACTCTTTTAACGCTTGTTCAAATTTATCTCTATTTTCAGCACGATCTAAGTCTTCAATCGTTGTACCAATAATCTGAACACCGTGTTCTGTTAACCCTTCAGCTAAGTTGATTGCTGTTTGCCCACCGAATTGGACAATGACACCTTTTGGTTGTTCTAATTCGATAACGTGCATCACATCTTCTAATGTTAAGGGTTCGAAGTATAACTTATCTGAGATGGAAAAATCAGTTGAAACTGTTTCCGGGTTGCTATTCATAATAATCGCTTCATATCCAGCATCTTGGATTGCTCTTACCGAATGAACAGTAGCGTAATCAAATTCCACTCCTTGCCCAATTCTAATTGGTCCTGAGCCTAAAACGATAATCGATTCTTTTTCTGATTTAATACTTTCATTTTCAATTTCATATGTTCCGTAGAAGTACGGTGTTTTTGACGCAAATTCTGCCGCACAGGTGTCTACCATTTTGTATACTGGGAAAATATTAAGTTCTTTTCTTAAATCGTAAACTTCCTTAACTGACATCTCCCATTTGTCTGCAATGTAGACATCTGAAAACCCAAGCTGTTTTGCTTCTTTTAGAATTTCAATTTCTTGTTTATTTTCTTTGATTTGATTTTCTACTTCAATAATGTGAAGTAATTTATCTAAGAAAAAGACATCTATTTTAGTAAAATCAGCAACTTCATAAATTGTAAAGCCTCGTCTAATTGCCTCTGAAACATAGAACAAACGATCATCTTGAGCGTGGATCATGCCATAAGTAATTTCATCATCTGATAAAGGTGTTAATTCTTCTAGTTCCATGTGATACGCTCCAATTTCTAAAGAGCGAACCGCTTTAAGTAACGACTCTTCTATGGTACGACCTAACGACATCACTTCTCCGGTCGCTTTCATTTGCGTGCTTAGCTTACGGTTACCTTTTTCAAACTTATCAAATGCCCATCTTGGAATTTTTGTTACTACGTAATCTAATGCTGGTTCAAACATGGCATAGGTGGTTTCAGTGACTGGATTCTTCACTTCATCTAAAGTTAAACCAACGGCGATTTTTGCAGCAAGTTTTGCTATGGGAATCCCTGTTGCTTTACTTGCTAATGCTGATGAACGACTAACACGCGGATTCACTTCTATAACGTAGTACTTATAACTATGAGGATCAAGAGCTAACTGGACGTTACAACCTCCTTCAATTTTCAGAGCTTTTATAATTTTTAATGAAGCATCTCTTAATAATTGAATCTCTACATCTGATAATGTTTGACATGGAGCAAAAACAATCGAATCTCCTGTATGAATTCCAACTGGATCAAAATTTTCCATATGACATACCACGATGGCGTTATCATTTGAATCTCTCATCACTTCATATTCAATTTCTTTAAAGCCAGCAATACTTTTTTCAATTAAACATTGAGTGGCAGGTGAAAGATGGAGACCATTTTTAGTAATCTCAATCAATGTTTCTTCATCATCACACATCCCTCCACCAGTTCCACCAAGTGTAAATGCTGGTCGAACAATTAAAGGGTAACCAATTTCTTTTGCAAACTCTAATGCTTCTTCTACTGTCGTTACGATTGCACTTTCTGGAATCGGTTCACCCAGTTCCTCCATTAATTGCTTAAATAAGTCACGATCTTCTGCTTGATCAATCGCACTTAACTTTGTCCCTAAAAGTTCGATATCTAATTCATCCAAGATGCCACTTTCAGATAAAGTCATCGCCATGTTTAGACCTGTTTGTCCACCTAAAGTTGGTAAAATCGCATCAGGACGTTCTTTTCTTAATATCTTTGCTACAAATTCTAATGTAATCGGCTCAATATAAACTTTATCTGCAATTTCTTTATCTGTCATGATGGTTGCAGGGTTAGAGTTAATCAGAATAACCTCGTACCCTTCTTCTCTCAGTGCCAAACATGCTTGTGTACCCGCATAATCAAACTCGGCAGCTTGACCGATGATGATTGGACCAGAACCAATCACTAATATTTTTTTAATATCATTTCTTTTCGGCATTTTTTATCCCCCAAGTTTCCATTAATTCTACAAATTCATCAAACAACGACACAGCATCATGTGGCCCCGGTGCTGCATCTGGATGGAATTGAACTGAGAATGATGGGTATTTTTTATGTTTAATCCCTTCAACTGTTCCATCATTTATTTCGATATGTGTTAACATTAAATCAGTTGTATCTAAACTATCTCTCGATACAGCGTAACCATGATTTTGTGAGGTAAAGTAGACTTGGTTCGATGCTATTTCTTTCACTGGATGATTACTCCCACGATGTCCATACTGCAACTTAAACGTATCTGCGCCATTTGAAAGACTAAGTAACTGATGACCTAAGCAAATACCGAAGATTGGTACTTTCCCTTGAATGCCTAAAATCATACTAGATGTTTTTAAGACATCTTTAGGATCTCCTGGTCCATTTGATAACATGACACCATCAGGAGCTAGCTCTAGAATTTGTTCTGCTGTGTAATGATACGGAACGACTGTTACACCGCATTTTCTAGCAACTAATTCTCTTAAAATACTTTGTTTCATCCCGTAATCAACCACGACGACATTTTTTCCCGTTCCAGGAATGTGATAAGCTTTTGTCGTTGACACTTCATGAACTTGATTATTAGGTAAGACGGTCGCTTTTAATTGATCGTACTCATGATTAATATCATCGACTACATCAATAATACTTCCTTTAATCGTACCGCATTCTCTTAATTTTCGGGTCAAGGCACGGGTATCTACACCTGAAATCCCTGGTATTTTTTTATTTTTCAAAAATTCATCTAAGGTCATTTTACTTCGCCAATTTGACGCTACTCTAGCATAATCTTTTACAATAATACCGTTACAAGATGGCTCCATCGATTCAAAGTCATCTCGATTAATTCCATAATTCCCGATTGTTGGGTAAGTAAACATTATCATTTGTCCCTTAAAACTTGGATCAGTTAAGACTTCTTGGTACCCACTCATTCCAGTTGTAAAAACGACTTCTCCTGTTCCAATTCCCGGCGCACCAAAGCCTACACCTTCAAAATATGTCCCATCTTCTAATATCAACAATCGTTTCATTTTTTTACTCTCCCCTATGCCAAACTACTTGACCATCTACTAGTGTATAAATCGTTTCTCCTGTTACCTCTTCCCCAATAAATGGCGTGTTGTTTGATTTTGAAACAAAATTTTCTTCTATGATTAATTTTTTATTTAAATCAAAGATGGCAATATCCGCACAACTTCCGATATTTAACGTTCCTGTTTTTAAATTAAATATCTCCGAAGGGGCTTGTGTCATCCATCTTACTACTTGCTCTAAAGTAAATTTTTTCGTTTGAACAAAATGTGTATACATTAGCTGAAAAGCAGTTTCACTACCGATAATACCAAACGGTGCATGTAACATGCTTTGATTTTTCTCCTCATGACTATGAGGTGCATGATCAGTGGCAATACAATCAATCGTCCCATCTAGTAATCCTTCGATTAACGCTTGTTGATCGTCACTGGCTCTAAGAGGTGGGTTCATTTTAAATCTCCCATTATCCTCTGTAATATCAGTATCCTTCATAATTAAATGATGAGGACACACTTCACAGGTTACATGAACGCCATGTTTTTTTGCTTGTCTAATGACTTCGACACTTTCTTTAGTTGAAACATGGCAGACATGATAGTGAACGCCTGTTTCCTTTGCCAGTAAGACATCTCTTGCTATTTGAGATGATTCTGTTGCACTCATAATCCCAGGTAAGCCCAATTTTTCTGAAACTTTTCCTTTGTGCATGACACCCCCGAATAAAAGTGATTCATCTTCTGTATGAGCAACAATCGCCATATTAATCTTTGCGGCCTCTTCCATAGCTTGGTACATAATCCCAGCCGTTTGAACACCCACACCATCATTTGTGAAGGCAAAGGCTTTTTCTTCTTTTAATGCTTTAAAATCAACTAATTCTTCACTGTTTAATTTTTTGGTAATCGGTGCATAGTGTAAAATTTTCACTTTACTATCTTTTTCAATCCGTTCATTCACATCTCTTAATTTATCTTTCGTATCTGGTACTGGGTTAAGGTTAGGCATGGCGCACACAGTGGTAAATCCTCCCTTAGCTGCTGAAGCACTGCCTGTTTCAATCGTTTCTTTATACTCAAAACCTGGCTCTCTAAAGTGGACATGAACATCGACTAAACCTGGTGTAATTAAGCCACCTTCAGCATCTAGCACTTGATCAAATTCTAAATCTTCTTTTTCAAGATTTCCAATCGCCTTAATTTTAGTGTCTTCTACCAAAATATCGACTTGGTTCAATTCGTTATCTTTTGTGACAATATAACCATTTTTAATTAATGTTCTCATGTGTATTACCTACGCTTTCCCGTGTAATATAGCTTCTAAAATTGCCATTCTCATAAAGACGCCATTGCTCATTTGTTGGGTAATTCGGGATTGATATGATTCTACTAACGCATCAGCCAACTCTACATCTCTATTCACAGGTGCCGGATGCATGATAATCGCTTTTTCTTTCATTTGTTTTGCTCGTTGATTTGTTAAGCCGTAATCCCGGTGATAATTCTCTTTAGAAAAGACATGTCCTTCTTCATGACGCTCATGTTGTACTCTCAACATCATCATGACATCCACTTTTTTGATTGCTTCATCAATTGTGATAAATTCACCGTAAGCTTCGTACTTCTTGTTGTACCACTCATCAGGACCACAGAAGAAAAGATTAGCTCCTAGTCTTTTTAACATTTTCATATTAGAGTTAGCAACTCTTGAATGGGTTAAATCTCCACAAATCGCGATGTTTAAGTTTTCAAACTCACCAAATTCTTCATAGATAGTCAATAGATCAAGTAAACATTGCGTTGGGTGATTACCGCTCCCATCTCCTCCGTTTATAATTGAAGTGGTTATCGTTTTACTTTCTATTAATTCGTTATAGTAGTTCTCTTCACCATGTCTAATGACACAGGCGTGAACACCGATAGCTGACATCGTCAACACTGTATCGTAAAGGGATTCGCCTTTTGATACAGAGCTAGTTTTAGCGTCGAATTCAATAACATCAATGCCTAATTTCTTTTCAGCTACTTCAAAACTTTTATGGGTTCTCGTACTGTTTTCGAAAAACAAATTCGCTGTGAAAAATTGTTGTTCATTTAACTGCGACCTGTCACCTTGTTTAAACTGCTGAGCTCTTTGAATCAGGCCCATTACTTCTTGATCACTCAATGATTCTGCTGTTAAAAGATGTTTTAAACTGATTTTTTCCGATGTCACTATCATGTACGTTCCTCCTATTGATTAAGTTTTAGTAAGGTTATTCTGTTTCGCTTTTTGCTTGTTGAGGTAGTACCACGTTCATTATGATTCCGAATAAAGTCGCTAGAGCCATCCCTGATACTGCAACTGTTCCTGCTTGGAAAGTTAAGCCACCGATTCCGATGACTAATATAACTGAAGCGATAAGCAAGTTACGTTTTTGGTTAAAATCAATGTTGTTATCAATTAGTATTTTCAAGCCACTTGAAGCAATTACTCCGAACAATATAAAGCTAATTCCTGCGATAACTGGTCCAGGGATACTTTGGATGATGGCTGTTAATTTACCAACAAAGCCTAAAATCATCGCTAATGTAGCAGCACCTCCGATAACAAAGACACTGTGAACTCGTGTAATAGCTAGTACACCGATGTTCTCTCCGTAACTTGTCACTGGTGGTCCACCTACAAGCCCTGCAACAATTTGTGCTAACCCGTCACCCATTAAGGTTTTATGTAAACCTGGATCTTCATAGAAATTACGTTTTGTTAATTTATTAAGAACCATTAAGTGACCGATATGTTCAGTCATGGTTACAAAAGCGATTGGTGCCATAGTGATGATTGCTGTGATATATAGTTTTGGTGAGTAAGTAACAAAAGGTACTTGGAAATTTGGTACCGCAAACCAAGCAGCATCTTTGATTGGCTGTACATCTACGATTCCGAAAATTAAAGCGACAATATAGCCACAAATAATCCCTAGTAAAATCGGAATTAGACCTAAGAAACCTTTTAAGTACATGTTGAAAATAATCGTTAACGCCAAGGTGATAAGTGCCACTGCAATGTATTTCACATTATAAAGTTGTTCTGGTGTCCCAAGATTTTCATACATCGCTTGGTTCGCCGCATTCGCTGCTAAGCCAAGTCCGATAACCATCACAACTGGACCAACAACAATCGGTGGTAATAATCGGTCCAACCAAGCAGATCCCGCTTTCTTAACAATCATGGAAACAATCAAGTAAACCATTCCCGTTGTCAAAGCGCCTAAAGCAATCGCTGGGTAGCCTGCATCTTTCATTAACATTTGCATCGCTGCAATAAAAGCAAAGCTGCTTCCTAGATACGCTGGGATTTTCCCTTTAGTGACAAACAGATAAACTAAAGTTCCCAAACCTGAACTGAAAAGGGCGATTCCTGGATTAATCCCGACTAAAATCGGTACTAAGACTGTTGCACCAAACATCGTGAAGAGATGCTGTAGACTTAAGCCAATCCATTTCACTCCGCTTGGTCTATCGTGTATATCTAAAACCGCATCTGGATTTCTAAATTCTTTATTCATTTATTTTTCTCCTTTATATTAAAAAAACCTCGTATCTATTAACTAGAAACGAGGCATACGAAAACAGACAACAAAAGAATAATATTTATCCCTTCATAAGCATCTGCTTCGCTTTTCCTAGTCTCTCTGGACTTGATTAAAAAGCTTATTTATTTTTTCTGATTAAAATCCGATCTGATCCTTCTACTTCCTCGACTGCTACAATAATTTGTTCTGATTTTGCTGTTGGAATATTTTTCCCTACATAATCAGCACGAATCGGAAGCTCTCTATGTCCACGATCGACTAAAACAGCCAGTGAAATTTTATCTGGGCGACCAATATCCATAATCGCATCAAGTGCTGCGCGGATTGTTCTTCCTGTAAAGATAACATCATCTACTAAGATAACTTCTTTATTTTCGATAGCAAAAGGTATATTGGAAGCATTAATTGTTGGTTCCTCTTTTTTAGCTTCATGATTATCATCACGATACAAAGTAATATCTAACTCACCAACCGGCACATCAATTCCTTCTAATTGTTTTAAGCGTTCTGCAATTCTTCTTGCTAAGTGAATGCCTCTTGTTTTAATTCCCACTAAAACAATATCATCAATTCCTTTGTGGCGTTCAATAATTTCATAAGTAATACGTGTTAAAGCTCTACTCATTGTCATTTTATCAACAATTTCATTTTCAAACACTTAGCTTCCTCCTAAAAAATCCAATAAAAAAACTCTTATCCATGAAAGAATAAGAGGGAATTTGTTTGCTAAAATTAATTAGTCTATTTCAGGATAAAAATACCCCACAATCAACTAACTTAATTCCTTCTTAGTCTCTCTGGACTACTCTTAAAGGACTTCTATTTATTTATTAAAGTAATCTTACCTTAAATCTAATAATTAATCAATGTTTTTGCGTAATTCTTCTAAGACTTCCATAAAATTAGCTGGTAACTCGCTATCAAAGGTCATAACTTCATGTGTTTTAGGATGTTCAAAACCTAATGTTCTAGCATGTAAAAATTGACCGTTTCCTTTTAATGTTTTCTTAGGTCCATATAGAGGATCGCCTGCTATTTGGAAACCAATGTAATCCATATGTACACGAATTTGATGTGTTCTTCCTGTTTCTAACTGACACTCTACTAAAGTGAATTTGCCAAAACGTTCTAAAACTTCAAAATGAGTAATCGCTGGCTTACCATCTTTAACGATGGCTTGCTTCTGGCGATTTTCTTTACTACGTCCAATTGGTGCATTAATTGATCCTTTTTCATGAGGAATCACACCATGAACTAAAGCAACATACTTTCTTAACGCTTTTCTTTCCTTTAATTGCTCTGCTAAGAAAAGATGAGACGTGTCATTTTTAGCAACCATTAATAACCCAGAAGTATCTTTATCAATTCGATGAACAATTCCTGGTCTGATAACATCATTAATTGTCGACAGCTTATCACTGTGGTTCATTAACGCATTAACTAGCGTTCCATCAGGATGCCCCATTGACGGATGAACAACCATTCCTTGAGGTTTATTAATAACCATCACTTGGTCATCTTCATAAACGATATTTAAAGGAATGTCCTGAGCAATCGCTTCAATCACTTGTGGTTCTGGACGATCAATAATAATTTCGTCATTTTCTTTAACTTTGTAATTTGCTTTTGCTGTTTCATTATTTACCGTCACATGTTCACCTTTTAACCATGCTTGGATTTGTGATCTTGAAAATTGTTTAAAGGCTTCTGTTAAAACCTTATCCAATCTTCCTTTTTCATTTGTAATTGTATAATTCAATAATTTCATTTATTCGCTCCTTAAATCTAAGTCCTACCTATTCTATCACAGTTTTATACAAAAAAGAAAAAAGAACCTAACATTTTTGTTAGATTCTACTCTTTTATGTCGAAAACACCCACAACGCTACCATCTTTTTGCTTAGAAGCAACTTTTAAGAATAGTTTTTCATCAGGATATTTATCCACTTTAAAACTACCATCTTCTTGCTTCAAACTATCAAGTTGATCAAAAGAGTCAAAGTCCTCTAAATACTTATATTTTTTTGCAATTTCTTGAGTTTCTTTATCTAATTTTTCAAATTCTTCTTGGTTAATTTCTTCTACTTTAATTTTCCCTGTATCAGAAGCCACTGTATCTGGTTTTTTGGTTCCCATGTATTCATTGTAAACAAAGTAACCGCCACCTGCTAATATCACAACAAATATTAGTATTGAAAAAATTTTTTTCATCCTTACACCCTCTCGATTAATTTCGCTGATTCCATTCCTTCAACGATTTTTTTTACATCATTATATAATTCTTGAATTGGAATAAATCGAGCTTTTCTCATATATTCCTTCCCCTCAACAAACAATAAGATAACTGGTGCTGTCATAACAGAAAACTCACCTGAAACTTTAGGGATTTCTACTGCATCTACTTCAATAAATATCACATCTTCATTAAATTCTTTAAGCTTACTTTCAACTTGAGGTTTTAGCCCATGACAAACACTACAGTTTGGTTGGGTAAAATAAACAAATACTAATTCATTTGTTAAGATATTATTTTTTAATTCTTCGATAGTTTGAATTTTTCTAAACATTTTAATCACTCCTCGTATACAACGATTATATAAAACGAATGATATTATGCCAAACTATATGTTTTATTATAGCACACCATGATATTTTTTGAAGTCTTGAATTAATTTTTGACACTCTAACCATTCGATTAGAATACACGAAACAATGAAAGTCACCTCTTGTTGATCTAATGAATCATCTTGTACATTCTCAATTAATTCAGTACGGATTTTTAAAAGAGAAGGGATTTTTTTATCTGGTAATAAGCGTACCATATTGAATTTATATTGGTCATTATCAATAGTTACATATCCCATTTCAAATAAAGTTTCCATAAAAATATCACTCTTATCTACCCTAGATTCTTTACCTTTTTCCAGACGACGTAATTTTCTTTCACAGTAATTTAAAAAGTATTCTGGATTTACGTCACCCATTTTATTTCTAATTCTGACAAAGGAATCAGGTAACTCATTGTTACTAATCTTTAAATAATTAAAAAAATCTGCAATATTATTTGAATAATACGGTGTGTATGTTCCCATTGAAACATACCTGGCTTTTTTCGCTTGCACTTCTGTATATCTAGTGGGTAAGTTTAACCATGTATCCACCTGATTACTTTGCTCATAAACGGTTATTTTTGATGGCTGTCGATCATTATTAAATAATTCAAATAAAACAATTAAGAATCGTTCTTCAGCAGGTAGTAAGTTAACTTCCTCTTCAAACCGTTGAATAAAAGGGATTTTTTGTTGTTCTAAATAAGTAACTGTCTGTTCATTAAGTGACTTTTGAGTTTCTTTCGAGACAAAATTCCCAGAAAACAGATACTTTCCATGATGCCTTTCTAAAAAATCATACTTAATTAAATCATCCATCAATCGATCAAAATTAGTTATTTCAGATACATTTCTTTTAATATCTCGTAAAGTCACTTCTTGATTTTGTTGTTCTATTAAATAAACTATAATTTCATTAAAAATAGGTTTTTCAATTAATTTTTGCTTTTCTGGATTGAACGTATCACTACTTATCTTAACGATCATAACAAAGATCACCTTTCAAAAAAAGATCAAAAACAAAAGTCAGAAAATCTTTTGTTTTGATCTTTTACTTTTTAATTAAATACGTTTGTTAATGGTGGTACCACTTGCTTTTTACGTGAAACAACACCAGTTAACGCAGCTTGATTATTTTCTAATTTAACACCGAAAGCTTCTTCTACTTTTTCTTTAGGTTCTCCAACCACTAGAACAACTGAATCACTTTCTAAGATGTTAGTAATCACTAAAACAAACATATCAAAACTATTTAATTCATTTTGTTTGGCCATTTCAGCTTCAAGTTCTGATTGACGAGATAAAACATCGTTCACATCAACTGTGTTAACTTGACCAATACGTAAGTTTTTATCACCCATCGGAAATGATTTAGCATCTGCATCTATTAGTTGTAAAGCTGTTTTGTCAGCTAAGTTAGTTCCAGCTTTTAACATATCCAAACCATAAACGTTTACATCAACGTCCGCAATTTCAGCTAATTCTTTCGCTGCTTTTACGTCTTCGTCTGTACATGTTGGTGATTTAAATAATAATGAGTCTGAAACAATTGCTGAAAGCATTAGCCCTGCAATATTTTTTGGAATTTCAATACCATGCTCTTTGTATAATTTTAGAATGATTGTATTAGTACAACCAACTGGCTCACCTCTATAATATAAAGGATTAGCCGTTTCAAAGTTAGCGATTCTGTGATGATCCACAACTGCTAAAACGTCTAGTTCTTTAATATCAGAAACACTTTGTTGTGCTTCATTATGGTCCACTAACATGACACTATCCACTTCGTTTTTAGCTGTTTCAATCACACGAGGTGCTGCCATGTTAAAGTAGTTAAGTGCGTATGTTGTTTCTTCATTAGGCGTTCCTAAAGCAACAGCTTCTGCTTCAACCCCTATTTTATTTTGTAAGTAAGCGTAAGAAATAGCAGATGTGATTGCATCTGTATCTGGGTTTTGATGTCCGAAAATTAAAACTTTTGACATAATTATAATTCCTCCAATATTGGTATCGTGCTCTTCATTATAACATAAACCCAAAATATCTTAAGAGGTTTATGAAAGAAAATTTAGATAATCACAGACTTAAGTATTTTCAACCAAATACCTTCTCACCCACACTTTTTCTTCCTCAATATAAACTTTATTCTCTAAGATTCCACCATTATTTTCAATGACCCCTGCAGAACCAACATTATCATCATCACAGGTCAATAAAACTGGATTAATTTGGTGTTCCTTAGCCAGTTTCAGCCCTTCTTTTAACATGAAACTCCCATAACCTTTTAGTCTTTCAGAAGGTGCAACCGAATAGCCAATATAGCCACCGATTTTAGTTAGATGCTCATTTAGTTCTAGTCTTAAATTTAGTAAACCTAAGACTTTTTTACTTTCATTATTAATTAACATATATTCCTTACAAGGAACAAAATTTTTATTAGGAATCGTTTCTTTATTTTCTGATAATTTTAAATACTCTAGCCACTTATCAAGCGTTTCAAATTCAACAAGTAAACTTGAACCATGTATGAATCCTGAAAATTCAGCCTTATAAACTAACATTTCTTTTTTAAAAGCCATATTTGGTTTTATTAAACTAACATTATCTTTCATAACAAAACACCTCCTAGTTTTTCCTTTTATCATACCACAGGAAAAACTAAGAGGACAAATTGATTAACTAATTAATTTTAAACCTACAGCTGCAAACAAAATTAAACCAATAAAGAATAGTCGTTTAGGATCTTTGGGTTCTTTATAGAAAATTATCCCTAGAATCGCTCCACCTGATGCACCAATTCCAGTCCACACTGCATAGGCCGTACTCATCGGTAAGCTTTCAATTGAGTAAGACAATAAAATAAAACTTAAAGAAAACAACACAATTAACTTAGCTAAGTTTTTCTTTGATTTTTCAGTCACGTATTGATTAATACTATTAACACCAAGCATTTCAAAAATTCCTGCAAACACTAAACTAATCCAAGCCATCTTATTTTACCTCACTTTCTTTTTTATCGTCCGATGATAATTTCAATCCCATGACACCTATTAATAAAATAACCAAAAAGACAATCGTCATAACGTTAACTGGTTGTTTAAAGACAAAAGCATCCACTAAAATTGTTCCTGTCGTTCCCAATCCCACAAATACTGCGTAAACAGTACCTACTGGTACTTTTTCTCCTGCTTTAATCATTAGATAAAAACTAATGAAAATAGCAATTACTGTGCCACCCCATTCAAAAGGACTTGATGCATGTTTTAAACCTACTACCCACATCACTTCAAATACTGCTGCAACTAAAATTAAATACCAACTACGATTCATACCAATCTCTCCTTATATTTTTAAAATTTACACAAAAAAGCCTGAGAAATTAAAATCTCCCAGGCTTTTATCCTTCCGTGTACGTAGGTTTACCCACGGGCTTACTCTCGGTCCAGACTAATCAGTGATTACGGAACCCTAGTAAGTACTTTTACTATTAGTATCATTAGATTATAGCAACTCTGAATTCAAAGTCAACTATCTCGTTTGATATTTTGTATAATCTTGGATATGTAAAATGTCTTGCGCATTCTTCACACGTTCTTGAGTTGGTGGATCAATTCCCTCTAAAGGATATGTTAGACCTAACTCTTCCCATTTATAACGACCCATTGTATGATAAGGTAAAATTTCAACTTTATCTACATTATTCAATGTTTTGATAAATGCATCTAAACGAACTAAATACTCATCATAGTCACTTCTGAAAGGAACTAAGACATGTCTAATCCAAACAGGTTTGTTAATATCAGATAAATGTTTTGCCATTTCTAAAATATTATCATTTGGATTTTTTGTTAATTTTTTATGTTGTTCATTATCAATATGTTTAATATCAAATAATAATAAATCTGTATATTTCATCAGTTCATCAAACTGACTAATAAATGGTTCTTCATAAGTAAATGGTCGACCACATGTGTCAATGGTTGTGTGAATGCCATGAGCTTTGGCTTTTTTAAATAGATCGGTGATAAATTCTGGTTGTAAAAGTGGTTCACCACCACTAATTGTAATACCACCCTTTTCACCCCAATAACTCTTATAACGTAAAGCTTCTTCTAAAATTTCATCAGTTGTCACTTCACGTCCACCATTTATTTTCCATGTGTCCGGATTATGACAAAACTCGCATCTCATGCGACATCCCTGCATAAATACGATAAAACGAACTCCTGGTCCATCTACAGTTCCAAAATTTTCAGTTGAGTGAATTCTTCCAGTAACTTTTTCTGTCATAACTTTCCATCCCTTATTTTAAAAGAGGCGACCGAAGTCTTCAGCCGCCTCTTCATTATTTATTTAATTACATTTTTACGTGAGCAGTTCTTGAAATAACATCTGCTTGTTGTTCTGGAGATAAGTCGCGGAATTTAACGGCATAACCAGACACACGAATTGTTAAGTTTGGATATTTTTCTGGATGCGCTTGAGCATCTAGTAATAAATCAGTTGTAAATACGTTCACGTTTAAGTGGTAACCACCATTATCAAAGTAACCGTCCATAACGTTACGTAAGTTGTTAACGCGAGTTGCGTCATCTTTACCTAAACCATTTGGATTGATTGTTTGAGTATTTGAAATACCATCTTGAGCGTTAGTATATTCTAATTTAGCCGTTGAGTTTAATGATGCTAATAAACCATTTTTCTCACCTAAGAATTTACCATCTTGGTAACTTGGGTTAGCTCCTGGAGCAAGCGGTTTACCGGCACGACGTCCGTCAGGTGTGTTACCTGTAGCTTTACCATAAACAACGTTAGAAGTAATTGTTAATAGTGACGTTGTTGGTGTTGAGTTACGGTAAGTATGTTGACGTTTAATTTGTGTCATGAAGTATTCTAAAATCCAGTTAGCACATGCATCAGCTTCAGCATTGTCATTTCCGTATGTTGGGAATTCGTTTGCTGGAACATAATCAACTGCTAATCCGTCTTCGTCACGGATAACTTTAACGTTACCATGTTTGATTGCCATCATGCTATCTGTTGCATGAGAAATACCAGCAATACCTGTTGCGAAAGTACGTTTTAAATCAGTTTCCATAAATGCTAATTGTGGTGCTTCATAAGCATATTTATCATGCATGAAGTGGATCACGTTTAATGTATTAACATATAATTCAGCTAACCAATCCATGATGTCTTTGTAGCGTTCAACGAATTCGTTGTAATCTAAAGTGTCACCTGTCATTGGGCGGAATTTAGGTCCAACTTGTGCTTTAGTTTTTTCATCCACACCACCATTGATAGCGTAAAGAACAGCTTTAGCTAAGTTAGCACGAGCGCCAAAGAATTGCATATCGTGACCCATAACTGTTGCAGATACACAACAAGCAATCGCACAATCATCAGATCCCCAGTTAGCTCTTAATAAATCATCATTTTCAAATTGGATTGAAGAACTTTCTTTTGCAATATGAGCAGAAAATGTTCTGAATCCTTCTGGTAAATGAGAAGAATATAAAACTGTTAAGTTAGGTTCTGGAGATGGTCCCATGTTGATTAAAGTATGTAAAATACGGAAATCACTTTTAGTTACTAATGAACGTCCATCAACACCCATACCAGCGATTGATAAAGTAGCCCAGATTGGGTAACCAGAGAATAATTGGTTGTACTCAGGTGTACGAGCAAATTTAACCATACGTAATTTCATGATTAAATGATCAATCAATTCTTGTGCTTGATTTTCAGTGATTACACCGTTGTCTAAGTCACGTTGGATATAGATATCTAAGAATGCTGAGATACGTCCGATTGACATTGCTGCACCATTTTGAGATTTGATTGCTGATAAATAACCAAAGTAAGTCCATTGGATCGCTTCTTGAGCATTTTTAGCTGGTGAAGAAATATCAAATCCATAATAAGTAGCCATTTCTTTAATATCTGCTAAAGCTCTAATTTGTTCAGAAACTTCTTCTCTTAAACGAATAACATCGTCAGTCATTACTTTACTACCAACGTTTAATAAATCTTTTTTCTTTTCAGCGATTAAGAAATCAATACCGTATAAAGCTAAACGACGGTAATCACCGATAATACGTCCACGTCCGTAAGCATCTGGAAGACCTGTGATAATTTTATTTTTACGAGCGGCTCTCATACCAGGAGTATAAGCGTCAAATACACCTTGGTTATGTGTTTTTCTCCAGTCAGAGAAGATTTTTGTCATTTCGTCGTCCATTTCGTATCCGTTAGATACTAAAGCGTTATTAGCCATATTAATACCACCATAAGGCATGAATGCTTGTTTCAATGGTACGTCAGTTTGTAAACCAACAATTGTTTCTTCTTCTTTGATCAAATAACCAGGTTCATGTGATGTGATTGTTGCAGGAATATTTGTATCCATATCGTACACACCATTTTTTTCGTGTTGTACTTCGAATAATTCTTGTAATCTTTCCCATAATTTTTCAGTACTTTCAGCAGCTGGCTCTAAGAAACTGTCATCACCTTTGTATTCAGTGTAGTTTTTTTGAATAAAATCTCTAACATCCACACTTGTACGCCATTTGTCGCCTTTAAATCCATCCCAATGTCCCATTATCGAGAAGCCTCCTCAAATTTTTGTTTTCAATTTTTTTATTTCGTTTATGTTTTACATGCTCAGTATAACACAAAAACACTTCAATGCAAGTGTTATAGTGAAAAAAAGAGTTATATTTTGTTTCTTATTAAAATATAACTTTAAAAACCTTTGTTATAGGCTTTTATAAATATTATTTCTTGTTAAAACTGTATCAATCGTTTTCGTTTCTGTACTATAACAGAAGTCGCATTCTTCCAATCTGACATATAACAGAAGTGTTTTTCATTATCTTTTCACTAATTTATCTTTCATTTTTACGTAAATTTATACACCAAAAAAGTCATGGAATACAAAACATCTTTGTATTTCATGACTTTTTAAATTCAATTACTTATTCACTAATTTTAGTAGTAACCTCAATTACACCACCATCAACTTTTTCATCATTAACAAATGATCCATTAGACTGACGATCATTAATCGCTAAATCTTTATAGTTAACTGTGTAAACAGCATTTGATTCTGTTTGAACTTGTATTATTTGATCTTTCTTGTTTTTAATAACAGCAAATACGCGATGTGGGTTACTTTTCAGTTCACGGAGAACCATTAGTCCACGTTTTGCACGACCAAGTTTACTCAATTCATTGACTTTCATTCGTTTTACAGAACCTCGTTGTGTTACTAATGTAATCGTACTTGTTTCATTCTTCTCTAAAATAAGACCATTAATAACGTAATCTTGATCTTTTAAGTTGATGGCTTTAACACCAGAGGCCTTCGCACCAACTACAGGAACTTCTTCTAAATCATAATATAAACCAAAAGCTAAATGTGTCACTAATAAAACATCTTTACTTTGTGTGCCATCAATTAATTCAACAGCAACCACTTCATCTGTTTTTGTTTTTAACTTCATACCTAATGTTGGTCGACTCTTATAAGTTCGCCAGACATTAAATTCACTCATATTAGTTCGTTTGATCATACCCTCTTTGGTCACAAAGACAAATTGAAGGTTCTCTCCGATTTCAGCATAAGGGAAAACTGCAATTATTTTTTCGTTCGCTTCAAGAGAAGTAATCGTTAACGAAAAATGCTCCCCAACATCTTTCCACTTTTTATCAGATAATTCATGAACTTGTCGATAAATCATATTTCCTTTGTTCGTCACGACTAGAAGATGGTGATGCGTATTTAACTGCCCACTAAAAACAAGATTATCTGTTTCTTTCATCTCAATTGGATCTTCTTTAGAAGCACTAAATGACCTTAGACTACTGCGTTTAACATACCCTTCTTTTGTAATACTCACCATTACTTCTTCTTGGGGAATTAAAACAGCCGTTTCTATCGTAATTTCTTCGATTTCTTCTTCTAATTTAGTCATTCTTGGTGATTGATATTGTTTTTTAACAGCTCTTAATTCAGATTTCATGACACTTAGCAGGTCTTTTTCATTATTTAAAATTTGCAGCAATTGTTCAATCAATTCTGCTAATTCTTGATTTTCTTTTTCTAAAGCAGTGATATCTGTGTTAGTTAAACGATAAAGTTGCAATGACACGATCGCTTCTGCTTGTTCTTCAGTAAAAGCATAGGCAGAAACTAAATTCATTTTTGCATCTTTTTTATCTTTACTACCACGAATCGTCGCAATCACTTGATCTAGTATAGATAACGCTTTGATTAGACCACTTACGATGTGTTGGCGAGCCTTCGCTTTCTTCAGTTCAAACTCACTGCGTTTTATAATAACGGTTTTCCGATGACTAATATAAGCCTCTAGGATAACTTTCAATCCAACTTGTTCAGGTCGTAGTTTATTAATCGCAACCATATTAAAATTGTAGTTAATTTGTAAATCAGTATGTTTAAACAAGAAATTTAAAATAGCTGAAGCATCTACATCTTTTTTTAATTCAACAACTATTCTAAGTCCTGTTCGATCACTCTCATCACGAACTTCTGAGATACCTTCTAATCTACGATTCAAGCGTAACTCATCCATTTTTTTAACTAAAACAGCTTTATTAACTTCATAAGGAATCTCAGTAATCACAATTTGCTCACGACCAGCTTTTAGTGGTTCAATTGCTGTTTTAGAACGTAAATTAACTTTTCCCTTACCCGTTTCATAAGCTTTTTTCAGTTCTTTTTTTCCTTGTAAAATACCACCTGTTGGAAAATCTGGACCTGGAATAAATTCCATCAATTTATCTAAAGAAGCATTAGGATGATCGATTAAATAAATGGCACCATCAATTACTTCACCTAAGTTATGCGTTGGTATTTCTGTAGCGTAACCAGCTGAGATACCTGTTGAACCATTAACTAAGAGGTTGGGGTATTTTGCAGGCAAAACAGTTGGTTCTTTTTCTGTATCATCAAAGTTCCAGACAAAATCGACTGTTTCTTTTTCGATATCAGTTAGTAATTCACCGCTTAATTCCGAAAGCCTAGCTTCGGTATAACGCATTGCAGCAGGTGGGTCACCATCCATACTACCATTATTTCCGTGCATCTCGATTAAAGGATTACGCAATTTCCAATCCTGACTCATACGAACCATTGCTTCATAAATACTACTGTCACCATGAGGATGGTAATTCCCCATAATATTTCCCACAGATTTTGCTGATTTACGGAAGGCTTTTTCATATGTATTGCCATCTTTATTCATTGAATATAAAATACGGCGTTGGACCGGTTTTAACCCATCTCGAATATCAGGTAGAGCTCTATCTTGAATAATATATTTTGAGTATCGTCCAAAACGATCGCCCATAATTTCTTCTAGAGTTAACCTTTGAATTCCTTTTCGTTCACTCATCTATTTTATCTCTCCTTCATTCCTATTAATCAAACAGATTAATTTCTGGAAAGCTGTCATCCGTAGTTGCTTCATTTTGTGTTGATGTATTGCCTTCTAAAATACTACCGTCTTCGTCTAGCGAGAATTGAACATTTTTTTCAATCCAACGACGGCGCGGCTCTACCTTATCACCCATTAGAGTGGACACACGACGTTCAGCTTTTTCGCTATCTTCTATAGTAACTTGAATCAATGTTCTTGTTTCTGGATCCATTGTTGTTTCCCATAATTGATCTGCATTCATCTCACCTAGACCTTTATAACGTTGAAGCATATACCCTTTACCTATATTATTAGTGATTTTTTTCAACTCTTCGTCCGTCCAAGCATACTCAATAGCAGCTTTTTTCCCATTACCTTTTTGTACTTTATACAAAGGAGGTAATGCTATGTATACTTTTCCCGATTCAACTAAAGGTTTCATATATCGATAGAAGAAAGTTAAAAGCAAGACTTGAATATGAGCTCCATCGGTATCAGCATCGGTCATAATAATGACTTTATCATAATTACAATCATCAATCTCAAAATCAGCACCTACTCCGGCACCGATTGTATAAATCATCGTGTTAATTTCTTCATTTTTCATAATATCTTGAAGTTTTGCTTTTTCCGTATTAATGACTTTACCACGTAAGGGCAAGATTGCTTGGAACTTGCGATCTCTTCCTTGTTTGGCAGAACCACCCGCTGAATCCCCTTCGACTAAATATAATTCATTTTTTTTAGGGTTTCTTGATTGAGCCGGCGTTAACTTACCAGAGAGTAAGGATTCACCCTTACGACGTTTTTTACCATTACGGCTATCTTCACGCGCTTTTCTTGCGGCTTCACGCGCTTCACGGGCTTTGATTGCTTTTCTGATTAGCATTTGTGACATTTCACTGTTCTCTTGTAAGTAAAAACCTAGTTGCTCGCTGATAACTGTTTCAACTACGTTACGAGCGATTGCCGTTCCTAATTTCCCTTTAGTTTGCCCTTCAAACTGTAATAAGTTTTCTGGGATTCTAATAGATATAATAGCAGACAGACCTTCTCTAAAGTCACTACCTTCTAAGTTTTTATCTTTTTCTTTTAATAAACTAGCTTTTCTTGCATAGTCATTGAAAGATTTAGTTAATGCAGTTCTCATTCCCGCTTCGTGAGTTCCACCATCTCTTGTTCTAACATTATTTACAAACGATAATGTGTTTTCTGAGTAGCCATCATTATATTGGCAAGAAAACTCTACTTCAATCTCTTCCTTTTCACCATTAAAATAAATAACTGGTGTCAAAGTGTCTTTATCCTCATTTAAATAATCAATGAACGCTTTAATTCCTTCTTCATATAGAAAAACCTCTTCTTGATCATTTCGTTCATCTTTAAGCGTGATTTTGATTCCCTTAAGTAAAAAAGCAGATTCTCTTAAACGCTCTGCTAAGATATCATAAGAAAAAACTGTCATTGAAAAAATAGTTTCATCTGGTTTGAACGTAATCAATGAACCATTTTTCTTTTTAGATGATTTAATTCGCTTTAATTTCCCATCAGTATGTCCACCATCTTTAAAGTCTATGTGAACCTCTTCGCCATTTTTAACTGTTTCAACATGAACAGAACTCGACAAAGCATTAACCACACTTGCCCCAACTCCGTGCAATCCGCCAGATGTCTTATAGCCACCTTGACCAAATTTTCCACCTGCGTGAAGAACTGTAAAGATAACTTCCACAGTTGGTTTTCCTGATGCGTGGATTCCTGTTGGCATTCCTCGACCATAATCGCGAACACTAATACTATTATCTTGATGAATCGTTACATCTATCTCTTCACCATAACCAGATAGCGCTTCATCAACTGCGTTATCGAATATTTCAAATACTAAATGATGCAACCCCTTAGAATCTGTCGAACCGATATACATTCCTGGTCTTTTTCTAACTGCCTCAAGACCTTCTAAAACCTGAATCGACGCATCATCATATTGGTTTTCAATTTTATCTGACATGAAAAAACTCCTTTACATCATTTAAATAGATACTGAAAAGTACCTAATCACTTTATACATAGTACTTCAAAATGATTTTAAGATAAAGCTATTTTTTTAGAACAAAAAAAAACAACTTGATGACAAGTTGGCTTGACCTCTTCATTTCGTCTACTTCCTTATTCTATAATAAATTCTGAAAAGTTGCAAAGCTTTGAAAGGGAATCTTCATTTAAAACTTTTTCAGATCACCTCTTAAATATCTGAGTTGCTAAAAAAAGGCTTTCCTAGTTTGTTTTTTAAGTGTATATTTAAGGAGATGGCTGTTTATAGCTATATTAGAAAGGGTGATTAGATGCATCAAGAAAAGAAACCCGTTAACTTAAACGTTCTATTAGGTTCCTTATTTTTAGGTTATTCAATGGTCTATATTGATAAATTATCTGTTGGGATTTCGATTGTTTCGATTAGCAAGGACATACCTATGTCAGAAAGTACCAAAGGACTTATTTTAAGTGCTTTTTTTATTGGCTATGCTCTTATGCAAATTCCTATGAGTTTTGCGATTAACCGATTCGGTGCACGAGTAGTTGTCGTTTTTTCAGTTATTCTTATCGGCATATTCGATTTTATTTTTGGACTTAGTCAAAGCATTCAAATGTTAATTGCAATCAGACTGCTTTCCGGCATGTTCGCCCATTCAGGTTACGCTTCTGCAGCAAGTAAAGAAGTTATCGATAACTTTCCAGTTGAAAGACGGACATTCGCTAAAGGAATTCTTATTTCTTCTTCAGGATTCGCTGGAGTAATTGGTCCAATTCTATTATCACCACTAATCGAAATTAAAGGATGGCGTTTTGCTTACACCTTATTAACTGTTATTTCCTTAATTATTGCTTTTATTATTTCTTCTTCTATTCCTAAAAAGGACAAAAAAGACAAGGCTGCTGATCCAACAACAAAAGTTCCGATTCTTTCGGTTTGGAAGAATCCGACTATTTGGTTTTTATTTTTTGCTGCATTCTTCATTAATAGTTTGTTATATGGCTTAAACAATTGGTTACCAACTTTTTTAGTTTCTTACCGTGGGATTACTTTACCTCAATCTGGAATGATTAGTTCTGCTGTTGGTGTTTTTGCGTTAACTGGAGCGATTGGTGGTAGTTATATTGTTGGTAAATTTTTCCGTAATCAAGATAAAAAAGTGATCATGCTTACCTCAAGTATTGGTTCTGTTCTTGCTTTTGCTTCTTATTTTGTTTACAAACCAATTAATTTTATTTTAGTGCTTGGCTTTGCCACTTTATTTTTAACGTTAGGTTTTGTCACATTAATGACTATTCCAATGAAAATGTTTAGTGGAGCTGTTTTTGCACCTTGTTATTCAACAATTGCAACAGGCGGTATTATCGGTGGGGCTGTTGTCCAACTTGTTATTGGCTTTTTAGTTGAATCTAGCGAAACTTTTTTAACAGCATTTATTTATTTCCTTTGTTTAGGTTTATTAACAGCTGCAAGCTTAATTTTTGTTAAAATCCCCTCACAAAATGAAGTACTTTAAACTAATTATTAATTTTTTTGAGAAAAAACACCTCATAAATTAGACTTTTAGGCTAATTTATGAGGTGTTTCATTTTATTATTTATTCAAATGAAAATTGTTTGGTTGCTTAGCTGTAATTATTGGATGTTTTTCTAAATACCCTGAAATAAGTTCAGTCATATCAATCGTTACTTCTCGAATAATTTTTTCAGGACCAAACATAAAGTAATCCCCACCACCTACTGCACGGTATTGATTCATCACTACTTCTAAACGATCATCGTTTTCCACTTCTCGGTCATTGTAACGCAATTGCGTCACACGATTACCTTTTTCTCTTGTGATATCAAAGCAGTAATCAATTCCACTATAAAGGTCATAATTATAATGCTCTACTTTAGGTTCTAAAAACTCTTTACTCACACATAACTGATTATCTTGATCTAAATCAAAGTAGCTAGCACATCTTTCTAAAGCTTCTTTTAAGTCCAATCCAGAAATATTTAAAACGGCTACTGTATTCGGATAAATATAGTTCGTCACAATATCACGCATACTAATACTTTCACCAAAACCAGTCCCGTTATTATCAAATAGCGCAGTACCCGATATATCGACTCCAGTTACTTCTTTTTGGACATCTTGAATAAATTCAATATACGGATGACTATTCACTCTAACTTTCATAGGATCCGTAATTATCATATCACCACTTACTGAGCCTTGTGGTTCATCTAACCAATTCTCCACTTGGTCTAATAAAGCTGAAAAATGAGTGTGCAGTTTTTCATTTTCAGTTACTTGTTCCATTTCAATTAAAGAAGCTTTTGAATGAGTAACTTGTTGACTCGTTTCATCATAACTAAGATCGACACGAGCTAAATATCGACCTTTGTCTCCTGGTTGTGTCACTGGGTAAGTTCCTTCATTCACTGTAATTACACGGTGCTGATGTCCTGTTAATAAAACATCAATTCCTTCAACTTCATGAAGAAGAGCATACCCTTCATTCTCACCCGTTAAAACTTCCGTAGGTTCACCCGTTTCTAAATCTCTCTCAAATCCACCATGATAACTAACAACAACAATATCTGCTTCTTCTCTTAATTTAGGAACAAACTCTTTAGCTGTTTCTAGCGCCGATTTAAAGACTAAACCTTCAACTGTTTTAGGTTGTTCCCAATTGGGAATATATTGAGTTGTTAAACCTAAAACAGCTATTTTTATCCCTTCACGCTCCATAATAATATAGGGACAATTCGTTAAAAATTCACCATTTTCTTTTAAAATATTCGCGCAAACAATCGGATAATTTAGTTTTTCAATAGTACTTTCTAAAAACTCTAATCCGTAGTTAAATTCATGATTCCCTAAAACACCACAATCATAACCCATTTCATTCATGATATTCGCCATAGAGCCTTTTTCAGGATTTTTAGCTAGAAAATAACTTAATGGTGACCCTTGTAAGAAATCTCCATTATCAATCTTTAATAAAGAGCCTTCAATTGAATTTTCAATTGTCAGCATTTTCTCTTTAATCTTTGTTAAGCCAAAATCTAAAGATTGCTCTCTTTTTCTAAAATCTGTTGGATATAAGTAACCGTGAGTGTCACTTGTTGATAATATTGTTAACTCCATTGAACTCTCCCTTATCCATTAACTAATTTATTTCTTAATTTGTTAGAAACAACCTCAACAATTAAGATAAGAATGATTAAACCGATTAAAATTGAACCTACTTGATTCCAACGATATGAATTCATCGCAAAAATAAGTGGTGAGCCAATGCCTCCTGCTCCTACTAAACCTAAAATAGTTGCATCTCTTAAATTCATATCAAAACGATAGATAGTTATTGATGAAAAATTAGCAATCAATTGAGGAATAATTCCAAAACGGATTTTTTCGAAGGTTGTACACCCCATAGAGTCCATTGCTTCTAAAACACCATGATCGATGTCTTCAATGATATCGACATATAATTTTGAGACCATTCCAATTGATGTTAGAGACATCGTCATGGCACCCGCAAAAGGACCTGGGCCTGTTACACGAACAAACATCAATCCATAAACTAACGCTGGAACTGTTCTAATCACAATAACTAAAAATCGCATCACTAAGTAAACTGGTTTAGGAACAATACTAGGTGCCATTAAAAAAGCAACTGGAATTGATAAAATAGCTCCAAAAATAGTTCCTATAAACGCAATACAAATTGTTTCAAATAATAAGTAAAAGACACCTTGATTGGTAAAATTCCATAATAAGTCCATATCAGGTGTTAAAATCCCTTGAATAATCTTACTTGCAATTTTCCAACCACCTTCATCTACTGCATTAAATTCAATAGCCGAAAGCGACCAAACAAACGAACCCACGATGATCGTTGTCAACAGTAAATATTGCATCTTTTTAGAAGGTTCTTGTCTTAATTTTGCTTCTATTGCTTGATTCATTATTTTCTCCTTCATCTATTGTAACTTTTTGCGTGCATATTCACTGATTGTTTCAATAATAGCAACTGTTATCACTAAAACGACTAAAATAGTTCCAACATTTGCATATTCACGCCAACCTAATTGTTCATTTAAAATAATACCTAATCCACCAGCACCTACATATCCTAAAATTGAAGCATATCTTAAATTCCCTTCAAAGTTAAATAGTGTCGTTGATAAAAAAGTTGGTAAAATTTCGGGTACAACTGCATAGCGAAAGGCTTGAAAACGCGTCATACCTAATGACTCTAGTGCTTCAAATGTTGACATATCTAGTGATTCAATTTGTTCATATGTTAATTTACCAACATAAGCGACTGTAAAAATAAAAATAGCTAATGTTCCAGCCATTGTACCTAAACCAAAAACAAAGGTCGCAATTAAAGCTGTAACAATCGTTGGTAATGTTCTTAAAATACTAAATAACAGCTTAAAAAAACCGGTGATCATTCGATTATGTACAATATTCGATGAAGCTAACAGGGCTAACGGAATTGAAACAATCGCTCCAACTAGTGAGCCTAATAAAGACATTTTAATCGTATCAAAAAGCGGCGCCCAAACTCGATTTAAAAATGATAAATCAGGTGGAAACATTCCTTTTAAGATAACAAAAAATTGCTCTCCACGAGTAATAAGTGCATAAAAATCAAATTTAGTTACTTTCATTGCGATAACAGTAAAAATAAATAAAATTAAGACAACAAACGGAGTTGATGATGGTTTTTCAACCACTGTTTTACCATTGCTTAAAGTGATGGTTTTTCCTTTCAATAGTGTTTTCATACTTATTTACCTTCCTGTTCATCTTTCAAGTAAATTTCATCTAACACATCTTGTGTAACTTTATCTGAAGGTCCATCATAAACAATTTCACCTTTTCTAATACCAATCACACGATCAGCATACTCTAAGGCTAAATCCACATGATGAATGTTGATTAAGACAGAGATATTTAAATCTTTATTGATTCGTTTAAAATCATCCATAACAACTTTTGCTGTCACAGGATCAAGCGCTGCTACTGGCTCATCAGCTAAAATAACTTCTGGTTTTTTGGCTAATGTTCTTGCTAACGCCACACGTTGTTGTTGTCCACCTGATAATTGATCCACACGA
This sequence comes from uncultured Vagococcus sp., assembly GCA_963517295.1. Lineage (GTDB taxonomy): Bacteria > Bacillota > Bacilli > Lactobacillales > Vagococcaceae > Vagococcus. The sequence goes on along the minus strand of CAUQFM010000011.1, from coordinate 3,860 downwards.
ATATATGCTTTATCTAAAATACCAACATTGTCTAAACTTTCTAAGGCAGTAATTTTTGCTTCTTCTGGGAAAATGCCTAATAATCTTCTCCACCAAGATAATTCTGGGACTGCTGAAATTAAAACATTTTTTAAAACTGAGGCACGTGTAATTAAGTTAAATGATTGGAAAATCATTCCAATTGTTTTCCTAAAGTCACGCACTTCTTTTCCTTTAATATTTTTAACATCTGTTCCATTGACCATCAAAGTACCATCCGTAATATCGTGCATCCGATTAATACAACGAATTAACGTTGATTTTCCTGCACCTGATAATCCAATGATAGCAACAAATTCACCTTGTTCAATTTCTAAATTAATGTCTTTTAGTCCAACATATCCATTCGGGTATTTTTTTTGGACATTATCAAATTTAATCATAATATTCCTTTCTTAAAAATAAACTGTCGCTATTTTTACATAGCCACAGTTTATTCATCTCTATTAAAAAGAGGTGGTTATTTTTTAGTTGATTCTTGAATCATCTTTTGAGCTTTACGTTCATTGTCGTAGTCTTTAGAAGTTGATTCTTTGTAGCCCTCATGACTATAGATAGCAATAACTTTTTTACCTTCTTCAGTTTTACCGATATTAATAAAGGCTTTTTGTAAAGCTTTTTTCAAATCATCATCCATAACCTTAGAATTTTTACTAACAGAAATTGTATCGTTATAAATAGCTGGTGTTACACCGATAACGTTGGTTTCATCCCAGATACCTTTTTCACGATTATATTCTTTTGTCCAATTTTTCTCAAAATCACGACGTGCATCTGCATAAGCTAATACAACATCAACTTGACCTGATGCCAAACGGGCAAAAGCACTACCATAAGAATCAGATTGTACAATATTTTTTAACTCAGATAAATTTTTATCGAAGTTTTCTTTCATCCATAAACTTGGATAAATATAGCCTGCTGGTGAAGAAGAACTCATTACGCTCCAAGAAGCGCCATTGACATCTTCCCATGATAATTCTTTTCCTTCATTAACTTTTTTAGCTAATGCTTGTCCTTTTGATGAAGGTCCAGCAATCATAAGCGCACGATATGATTCAGCTTGCTTATCTGTTGGTTTTGTCGGTTTATTATCGTTCCAATCTTTTGCTTTATCAGAATCAATTGAAAGGCCTGCACGAGTTGCTGTTAATAATACCTCAGCACCGTCGTCATATAACACATATGTTCCACCAGGTATAAATCCTACATCTAATGTTCCAGATGATAATGATTCACCCACTGCTTCAAAGTTAGTACCTACTGTAATATCGATGTTCTTAACGTCATACCCTTCTTTTTTCAACTCTTTTTGTAACAAGTCTTTTAAAGGATCTGTAGCAGAAACAATTTCTTCTGGATCACGTGAAGGAACGAACCCAACTGATAATTTATCAATCGATTTTGAACCATCTGCATTTTTTTTGTCTCCATCTGATTTTCCACCACATGCAGTCAACGTTACAACCAATGCCAAAACACCAGCATACTTAAATACCTTCTTAAACAATAATATTTCCCCCTAAAAAGCTTTATTATGTACATTTTGTACTGCATTGAGTATATCATCTGTTATTCTATAATTCTATGCATTACATAATTTAAACCTATATTTTACATTTATAATACCTATTATTTATTCTTTATAAGAATTAAAGGAGTTTTCTTTAATTTCAACTCATTTAGCCTCCGTTTTTTTAATCAAACCGCCATTTTACGTAGTAAAACTTTGGTCTGATTTTAGTGGTTACTTGTTGACACCTTATACATCGTCTCGTATAGTATAAGGTGTCAGGAGGGATAATATTTTGGATATACAATTACGTAGAGGTTTATTAGATTATTGTGTTCTAGCTGTACTTAAAGAAGGAGACTCATACGGCTACATGATTATCAAAAAAATGGCTCCCATTTTAGAAATCTCAGAATCCACACTGTACCCTATTTTAAAAAGATTAGAAACAAATTCATACGTCTCTTCTTACTCCGTAGAACATAACGGACGATTAAGAAAATATTACAAAATAACAACTAAAGGTATTCAAAAACTTATTTCATTTAATGATGAATGGTCTGAAATTGAAAAAGTATACAACTACATCAAAGGAGCGAATGAATTATGACACAAAATGAATTTATTTCTACATTAAGATATGAATTATTAAAAAGAAATGTTCTTGATACAGAAACCCACATTAATTACTATCAAGAAATCATTGCAGATTACATTGAAGATGGTTTTTCAGAAGAATCAGCTGTTGCTAAAATTGACCCAATAGATGACATTGTAACTACTATTGCTAATGAAAAATCTCAATCTTTCGAAGGTATACAAAAAAAATCAAAAAGCCCTTTAATTTGGGCCTTACTAATTATTGGATCACCACTATGGTTATCTATTTTATTGTCCATCATTTTGTTAATTGCTTCAGGCATTATTATTCTATGGTGCATCCCACTCACATTAGGTTCTCTAAGTTTTGCTTTTTTGCTTACAGGGATTGTGAGCTTAGTCGGCGCAACTTTTAACAGTGGTCTTTATTATATTTTGACTCAGTTAGGTGTTGGCATCTTTACTGCTGGCTTAGGTTTGCTTTTATTATTTGGAACAACCTATTCTTCTCAATTCATTTTATTGTTATCCAATAAATTAAGTGCACCATTAACTAAACTATTTAGCCAGAAAGGAAGATTATTCTAATGAAATATTATAAAGAATTTAGTCAAAAAATTATTTTAATTAGTATTGGAATGATGATCACTGGTTTTATAATTGCTGCTTTAGGCTTCTATATGTCTGGGGCTAACTATAAAAAATATCAAACAGATGATAAAAAATGGTATCAGGTTATTTCTATTTTAAAAGATTAACAACATATAAAATCACTTACATTCTCTTATTAATTCTATTGTCGCAATAAACCTTTCGTGGTAAAATTACTTTTAACCTAAGGAGGTTTTTTTGTTGAAAGAAGTATTATTTTTGGTGATAGCTTACCTTTTAGGCTCACTACAATCTGGCGTTTGGATTGGACAATTATTTTATAAAAAAGATATTAGAAATTTTGGAAGTGGAAATACTGGAACAACTAATACATTTCGAGTTTTAGGTAAAAAAGCGGGAACCGTCGTTTTATTCATGGATATTTTAAAAGGAACCTTAGCAACTTCTCTTCCTATTATTTTCGGCTTACCGCTTAATCCTTTATGGTTTGGTGTTGCTGCGATATTAGGACATACATTCCCTATTTTTGGTAAATTCAAAGGTGGAAAAGCCGTTGCTACAAGTGCTGGAATGTTACTAGCCTACAGCCCTTTATTTTTTGTTTACTCGGCTAGTATTTTTATTATTTTGTTGTATTTAACAAGTATGGTTAGTTTAACGAGTATGCTTAGTGCTTTGCTTATTGCAACATCAACTGTTCTACTACCCATATTTTTCCCTATTATCTTACAACAACAAGATTGGCTACTCACTATTTTAGCTACGTCGATTACATTATTTATAATAATAAGACATCGAGAGAATATTAAAAGAATAAAAAATGGGACCGAAAGTCGTGTGCCGTTTGGCTTAAATAAATCCGAAAAAAAATAAGAGCTTGGGCTCTTTTTTTTGTGTCGTTCCTTTCTCATAATAATAAGTAATCAGTCTTATTTTTTTCAGCGTATATTGTTATAATGAGAGATATAAAGGAGGTTGTATAAATGAATAAGCATTGGGTTAGGTTAATATGCGTTAGTACTTTATTAAGTTTAAGTTCTGTCAATACTCTAGCTACATCCAGTACATCGACAACAAACAGCTCAACAACAAAAAT
>CAUQFM010000010.1:0-34372 GCA_963517295.1 uncultured Vagococcus sp. | reverse complement strand
CTTCCCAGCCAAGACCAGCACAGCCCATTGAAGGATTTTCCCAGTTATCTTCAACAAAACGAATATCATGTTGTAATGGATCAATACCCAATAATTTTAAGCTCTCTAAATATAATTCTTGAATATTTAAAGGAGAAGGCTTCATAACTACTTGAAATTGATGATGTTGATATAAACGGTTAGGATTCTCTCCGTATCGACCATCATTTGGACGTCTTGAAGGTTCTACATATGCTGCATTCCACGGCTCAGGTCCGATAGCTCTTAAGAAAGTATAGGGACTCATTGTTCCAGCCCCTTTTTCAGTATCGTAAGATTGCATTAACATACAGCCTTGATTTGACCAGTATTTTTGAAGCGTTTGAATCATTTCTTGTACAGTTAACTTGTGACTCATTTTTCTTCCTCCTTTAATTGTATCCAAAAAGTCCCTATGTTTGCCTAAACAAACATAGGGACGATAACTTAATTTATCGCGGTTCCACCCTACTTCCAATCTAAATGATGATTGGCAGCTTCATTACCTTACTCAAGAGTGCCTTTTCAAAAAAATTTTATTTCTTGGCTTCCACTTTCCCAAAATCGCTATCAATAAATTTCTTTTTACTTTTCTCTGTCTACGTAAACAATATTTATATTTTTATATTAATCTTTATCCCTATTATTGTCAATATCAAAGGAACTATTTGTCTTCTTTTATCATATTTTCCCACGATTTCATTGTTGTAATAAATTTTTTGCTTTTTAGCTGAATCCCTACATATTCATCATACAAATCATCTATTGTTTTTCTGATTAAAAGTTTTGTTTCATCCTTTAACTTTATAGTACTAATTTGCTTGTAATTAACTCTTGAAAACAAACGAATAAAATAAATAGCATTCGAATCAAAATGTGATCTTCTTTCATCCATATGCATATGAGACTCGCATAAAAGACCTGAATATGCAGAAGAAAAATCAAAACGACCATCGGTTTCACCGCATATGGCACACTTATTCCAATTAAGTTTGACACCAAATCGTTCTAAAATTTGGATTTCAAAAATATTAGTAATAATTTCCGGGTCATAGTTTTTCTCTAAAAGAGTTAAGGCTTCTAATGTAAATCCGTATAGTGCCGGATCATAAACACCATCTTCAATAGCTGTATCGACTAAATTCAATAAATAGGTAGCATAGGCTGAAATAAAAATATCTTGTTGGATTTGTTTAAATGGATGAATTTCTTTTACATTATTTAAAAAAGATAATCCTTCCATTTTTATATCTGCTATGTATACTCCTTTTGTATAGGGCTGAATGGCTGCCTGAAACGGATTGTTTTTTCGATTTGCATTTTTCACAAAAAACATTTTTTTCCCATGTGACTCAGTAAATAATTTTACTAATTTATCCTTTTCTCGATAATTTTTTGAAAATAGAACAAGTGCTTGAACTTCTTCTTGATGCCTCAAAGAAATCAGTCCTTTCATCCAATAAAAAAAGATAGAGGTTGACTAAAAGTGTCAACCTCTTCATATACTATAGTTTTTACAATAGATTGATTAATAATCCATTTTACGATAACCAAAATTTTGTAAGTCTTTTTGTTTATCACGCCAATTCTTTTGAACTTTAACCCATAATTCAAGATAAACCTTGTCACCTAGTAAGTTTTCGATATCTTTACGACTTTTAACGCCGATATTTTTCAGCATTTTACCGCCCTTACCAATAACAATTCCTTTTTGACTATCACGTTCAACAATGATTGATGCTTGAATATGAACTTTATCATACTCATCTCGTTTCATACTTTCTGTCACTACTGCAATTGAATGAGGGACTTCTTGTTCTGTTAAATGCAGAACTTTTTCTCTTATCAATTCTGACACAATAAAGTACTCTGGGTGATCCGTTACTTGATCTTCTGGATAGAATTGAGGTCCTTCTGGAAGGTCGCCTACAAGCGTTTTTAGAAGGGTCTCTACATTGTTACCTTCAGTCGCTGAAATAGGAATAACTTCGTTAAACTCTAATTCATTTTGGTAATCTCTAATAATTGGTAATAAATCATCAGGTTTAACTGTATCAATTTTGTTAATGATTAAATAAACTGGTGCTTCTGATCGTTTTAATCTTTCGATAATAAAATCGTCTCCACGTCCTCTTGGCTGATCAGCACTAACCATGAATAAAACAGCGTCAACTTCACGTAAAGCACTATACGCTGTCTCCACCATAAAATCGCCTAATTTAGTTTTAGGTTTATGAATTCCTGGTGTATCAATAAAAATAATTTGTTCTTCTTTAGTTGTATAAACACCTTGAATCTTATTACGAGTTGTTTGTGCTTTATCACTCATTATCGCAATTTTTTGAGCAACAATTCTATTTAATAATGTTGATTTACCAACATTTGGACGTCCGATAATTGCGACAAAGCCAGACTTAAAACCTTCTTTATACATTATATTCCTCCATTATATTATCAATTGCCATATTTTTGGTATAAAAATGATGGCACCTATTAAACAAGCTAAAATTGCACTTAATAATACTGCTCCTGCTGCCATATCCTTAACTTTTTTCGCAAGGATATGATATTTTCGATCTGTTACTAAATCTACGATTGTTTCAAATGCGGTGTTAATTGTTTCGGTTATTAAGACTAAAAAAATGGATATTAAAATGAATAGCCACTCTATTTTAGATAACTGAAATAAAATACTGAAAACAAGTACTATAATCATTAAAGAAATATGGTATTTCATATTTCTTTCTTCTTTAAAAACAGTTACTAAGCCATTAGAAGCATGTTTTAGTGACTCGAAAAACGATTTATTTTTTCTCACTTGCTTTTTATCTTTTGAGTCCATAATCATCTAAAATCTTTCTTTGAAGTCCAAACATTTCTTTTTCATCTGGTTCAGTCATATGATCAAATCCATTTAAATGTAAGAAACCATGTACCACTAAAAAGCCAAGTTCTCTTTCAAACGAATGATTAAATTCAGTGGCTTGTTCCGCTATTTTTTCGACTGATACAATAATATCACCCAAATTTCTAGGGATTCCAAATTCTGTAAAATCAACAGATAGTTCGTCAATTCCCTCATCTTCTAAAGCAAAACTAATAACATCAGTAGGCGCGTTTTTATCTCGATATTGGCGATTAATGTTATGAATTTCTTCGTTAGTTACAAAAGTCACTGACATCTCTGTATCATCAGCTAAATCTAAAGTAGATTCTTTTGACGCATACTCGATGATATCACTAGTTAGTTTTAACTGATCATCAGTTATTTTTTTTGTTTTATCAACAATTGTAATATCCATTTTTAGACTTTTCTTCCTTCCTGTTCTTGTTTCATTTTCTCTGCTTCTGACTTCATTTTTGGATATTTAATCCGTGAATGGAAGGTACTACATAAGCCATCAACAATTGATTTTTCAATAATGGCAATTTCGTTTAATGTTAAGCCACTTTCATTCAATTGTCCATCTTCAAGTCTTGAACGAATTAATCCGTGAACAAATTCTGCAATTTTTTGATTTGTTGGATGATCCATTGCTCTAACTGCTGCTTCTGCACTATCAGCAAGGTTAATAACACCAGCTTCTCGTGATTGAGGCTTAGGCCCTGGATATCTAAACATTTCTTCCATGGTATCTGAATTTCGCTCTTGTTCTTTAATATAAAAATATTTCATTAATGTTGTTCCGTGATGTTGTTGACAGACATCAATAACAAATTGAGGCATTTTTGCTTCTTCTAAAATTTTAACTCCTTCAGTCACATGACTAAAAATAATTTCCTTACTATCAGATGGTAATAAAAAATTATGTGGATTCTCAACACCATCAGGCAAGTTTTCTACAAAGAAATTAGCATGTTTAATTTTACCAATATCATGATAATAACAAGCAACTCGAGTTAACAATGAACGACCACCAATTTCGGCTACTGCATTCGCACTAAGACTTGCCACCATCATACTATGATGATAGGTTCCAGGAGCTTCTTGCAAAAGTCTTTTCAGTAAGGGTTGATTAGGATTACTCAACTCATTTAAAATAATGACACTATCATCTGTAAACAGTAATTCAATGTACGGATGCAAGCCAATTGAGAGAATAAAAGAGAAAATCCCACCTGCTGAAGCAATAAAAAGACTCGTTAATGTCTTACTATCACCAAAGTCTAAACCTTGATACGCTGTCAAAATAGCAATAAAGACAAACGGAACGACAATCAATAAAAAGAAAGCCGATTTAATTTGAGATTCAATTCTTTTTCTAACTAAAAATGTAGCAATACATCCACTAAACGCATAAAACAAAGTAATAACTAATAGCGATGTTGTTCCCGCTAAGTTATAAAAAATGAAAATTGAAAAAATCGATTGGAACATTGCTATTAACAATCCCCACTTCCGACTCATAAACATGGTTAGAATAACTGGTACAAATGCGGAAGGAAATAATAAGGACACATTACTGAATGTATCTTTTTGAAACAAATAAAGTAATTTCATAAAGAAAATTGAAATTAAAATGCTGCACACATAAAAAATAATATTTTTCATGACATTCTCTTCATCATCTTCAGTTTTAGAAATAAAATAAATTAAAGACAATTGTAGAATGAGTGTCAGAACTAGAGCAAACATTGGAAATACTGAAGTTGATTGATTAGCGAGACCTAGAATTTTTATTTTTTCCATTGCTTTTGAATCAATTTGTTCAGCTTCCCGGACAATAATTTCACCTTGATAAATCATGACTGGTTGCACATTATTTTTGGCATTTTCTTTCATTTGTTCAGTTGCTTTTTCATTAGCAACCTCATTAACCACAATACTTTTATCAATTATAGAGTTAATTGTTTGCCTCATCGCTGTATTTATATCGATATATTGCAAACGTTCTTTAGCATTTTGCTTTTCAGTCTGTAAATTAGAGTTTCTAATTTTTCGATTCATAACCTCACCAACAACTGTTTTACTTTCTTCTTTGACACGTTTTAAGTCACTTGAAGAATAAGAAAAAAGTTGTTCATAAAAAGAATCGGGGTAGGATTGGAAGTAGGCTAAATCATTAGGATTAAGTTTCTCAAATTGAGATTTCAACATAGGTATCTTTTCTTCGACACTTACTTCGTTCACTGTTTTTTTATCTTTTGCCTTACTAACCTCATCGTTATAAGTCTTTTCAGTATCTGAATTAGTTTTCTCAACCATCTCAAATAATTTAGAAACTAAGGCACCTTGAGCATCCGCTTTAGTTCCGTCATACGTGTACTCTGGTGAGATACTTTCTATCGCCAATCTTTGTTTTTCTTCTGTCTCAGATTTATTTTCGACTGTTTTATTAGCTCTTATTGTCTCTTCAGCTAGCTGACCTTCTTTAAAGACTTTTTGTTTTTGTGCCACACTACCTCTCATAAACACAAAAAGGATGATTGACATGACAATCAGAATAACCGGAATAAATTTCTTATCTAGTAAATTCGGTATTTTTTTTATATCAATTTTCATTACTATCCTCCTTCACTAAATACAATTCCTTTTAATCATTAGTGTACGCTTTAATAATATCTGCAACTACTGGATGTCTCACAACATCTGTTGTTGAGAACTCAATAAATTTAATTTTTTTGATTTCTTTTAATATCCCTTGGGCATGAATTAAGCCACTTGTCACACCTCTAGGTAAATCTATTTGGGTAGGATCTCCGTTAATAACCATTTTTGATTGATTACCTAAGCGAGTTAGAAACATTTTCATTTGCGATTTAGTTGTATTTTGTGCCTCATCCAGAATAACAAATGCTTCCTCAAGAGTTCTCCCGCGCATATAAGCCAGAGGAGCAATTTCAATCACGCCTCTATCCATCAAACGAGCGGTATGCTCCATACCTAAAATAAGGTACAACGAATCATAGATAGGCCTTAAATAAGGATTCACTTTTTCTTGTAGATCACCCGGTAAAAAGCCTAAACTCTCACCAGCTTCTACAGCCGGGCGAGTTAAAATGATTTTTTCAACTTCCCCATTTTTTAAAGCAGCAACAGCCATACAAACGGCTAAAAATGTTTTTCCAGTACCAGCAGGACCAACCCCAAAAACAACATCATTTCTTTTAATTGCTTCTACATAATTTTTTTGACCTGTATTTTTAACTCTAATAGGATTTCCTTTAGAATCTTTGATAAGTGTTTTTTCATATAGTGATAAGAAATTAGCTAAATCTTCTTTTTTTGCCATTTGGACAGCAGTTATGATATCTGTTGTATTAATTTCATGGCCTCTCAAAGCTAATTTTTGAAGACTTTTTAAAATCTCATGAGCATAAGTAACATTAGGTTCTAATCCGCTAATTCGAACTACTTCGCCGCGACTAGTAATAGTTAGATTCAAGTATTCTTCTAACATCGTTAGATGTTTATCATGAGCGCCAAAGAGCTCATTAATTTCTACTTGTTCACTTAAAATAATATCAATTGATTTCTCATCTACATTTGCCAAATAACTTACAGCTCCTTTAATAAACTATCATTAGTAAATAATACCATAAATATCGGTTATGAAAAAGGGAGAGCTGAAAATAGACAAAAAAATAAGCAGTGAGTAAAACACTCACTGCTCAATGGATTCTAAGATATTAATTCTTTAACCAAAGCATTAATTTTTTGTCCGTCAGCTTTACCCTTTGTTTTAGGCATCACTGCACTCATTATCTTTCCAAAATCCTTCATCGATGTTGCACTTACAGAATCAATTGCCTCTGTAATAATAACTTTAAGCTCATCATCTGAAAGCTGTTCTGGTAAATAACGAGCAACAATTGAAATTCCACTTTTAGCTTGTTCAACTAGATCTTGGCGATCAGCTTTCTCAAATTCTGCGAGCGATTCTTTCCTTTGCTTCATTTCACGAGACACTAAAGTCAACTCTTCTTCAGGAGATAAATTATCTCCCTTACTGATTTGTTCGTTTTGGATAGCAGTTTTCATCATTCTAAGAATGGCTAAAGACTCCTTATCCTTGCTTCTCATCGCTAATTTGATATCATCATTTAACGTATCTAAAAGTGACATAATATCAGATCCATTCATTAAAAACTAGAATTTTTTACGCTTTCTTGCAGCTTCAGACTTTTTCTTACGCTTAACACTTGGCTTTTCGTAAAATTCACGCTTGCGGTATTCTTGTAAAGTACCAGTTTTTGAAACGGAACGTTTAAAGCGACGAAGAGCGTCATCTAATGATTCGTTCTTACGAACAACAGTTTTTGACATATAAATCCCTCCCTCCAAACTTTTAGGTAACCGTTTTTCATAAATTACATTAAAACAAAAAACCGTTCGTAGTATATTATACCTAATGTGTTTTTTTCAGTCAACTACCTGTTAAGGTTTTTTTGAGCATTTTTGACATTTTCCTAAAATTTCGAATCTATGAGACTCAATTTCACAGTCTGGAAGTTGTTCGTTAAAGAACGTCATAGGGCATAAATTGATTTCTTTTGTCGCTCCACAATCTGTACAAATAAAGTGATGATGATGTGAATGTTCGTGACAATTAGACACATCGCAATGAAAACGAACTTTTTTTTCACCCATTAATTCTGTTTCTTCAAGTAACCCCATTTTAGTAAAATCTCTTAAATTTCGATAAATAGTATCATAACTAATACCTGAATATTTTTTATTCATAAAGTCAAAAACTTCGATTGCACCGAGGTATCTGTTCTCTTCGATTAAGAAAAGCAAGATTTCTTCTCTTTTTTTAGTATATTTATAACCATTTTCTTTCATAATATTAATGGCACTTTCTAATTGATCTTTCACTATTTCACCTCACTAACTTCTTACGTTAACTATATTATATGATATAATATTCCATATGTAAAAAAATCAAGAAGGGAACAACTAAATGACTAACAACCAAATTTATATGTACATTATTTCTGATTCAGCTGGCGAGACTGCTTCTAAGCTGGCACATGCTTCAATTGCTCAGTATGATCAACTAGACGTGGATGTCCAACTATTAAAGCAGACATTCATTGAAGACCCTACTGACTTGATGTCAGCCTTAAAAGAGGCCAAAGAATTAAACGCTATCGTTCTTCAGACTTTAATTTCTGAAGATCTAGTTCAATTATCTAATGATTATTGTCAAAAAAATAATTTATTTACAATTGATGCCCTATCTCCTATCGTTAATGAGGTTAAAAAAAGAACAGGAATTGAACCTAGTCGTGTCCCTGGAGCTTTACATTTCTTAAACGAAAACTATTTCGAAAGAATTAATGCTATGGAATTTGCTGTAAAATACGATGACGGCAAAGATCCCCGCGGTTTTTTAGAAGCTGACATTCTTTTATTAGGTGTTTCCAGAACCTCAAAGACACCACTAAGTTTATTTTTAGCTAATAAGAACTTGAAAGTTGCTAACTTACCATTAATCCCTGAAGCTCATATTCCTCCACAAATTTGGGAAGTAGATCCTAAAAAAATCGTTGGATTAACCAACGATCCTAAAATTTTGAATGCTATTCGTGAGGAGCGCATGCGTTCTTATGGTTTAAGACCAAATACCGCCTACTCTGATATTGGTAAAATAAAAAACGAATTAAAATTTGCTAATGATCTTTACGAAAAAATTGGGTGTCTGATTATTAATGTTGCCCAACGTTCAATTGAAGAAACGGCATCGATTATTTTGACAGAACTTGGATTAGAAGATCATAGTTATTTTTGCTAATTAAATAAAAATAGGGACTGTGACGTAAAGTACGTCACAGTCCCTATTTTTATAAACTAAACGGTGTCACAGAAGTAGCTTCTTCGGAAATAAGCTAAACACTTCTGTCACAACCTCTTCTTATTTAATTGAAATAGTATAACTTTTCTCAAAAATTTCATCTTTATTGATTAAATTCATTCCAATTTTTTCTTCTATTTTACCAGTAGTATCAGTTGTATCCGCAATTCCTGCCCAAGGTTCAATGCACACGAAAGGAGCTTCTTTTGGATAAGGAGACCAGATACCAACATACGGTAACTCATCATACGTAACTACTACGCCATGATCAGTTGCATCTGATAAAATTGAAAAAGCATTCTCGCCTTTTGTTTCTAAAACAAGCGCATCTTTTTCAAAAATACTTCGTTTAACTTGAATTGATGTATTAGTTTGAGCTAATGTTTTTTCTGCTAAATTAATGTATGCTCCTTCTAATGGTAATGTAAATCTAGATTTTGAAGGGGCAAAATGAAGATAATAATCATCAAAATTCGTATTATCAACAAGTGGAACATTAAATGCGGGATGGCCTCCTACACCAAAATACATCTCTTCTGATTTAGTTGTTACTTTATATGTGATTTTTAAATCATTATCAGCTAATTGATAGCTAATTCTAAATTCAAATTCAAAAGGATAATTTATCAAAGTATCCGCATTGCTACTTAATAAAAATGTTGCAGAATCTGTTGTTGTTTCTTCGACTTCAAAAGTCATATCACGAGCAAAACCATGTTGACTCATTTTATATGTTTGACCTTTGTAAGTATACTGATTCTCTTTTAATTTCCCTACAAAAGGAAATAAAACAGGGGCGTGTCTTCCCCAAAACTCATTATTAGCTTGCCAAATATATTCTAAATCAACATCTTTTAAAATAAAACTACATAATTCGGCACCTTTTTCATTAATCTTCACTTGGCTTGTACTACTCTCCAAAATAACTGACATACTTAAACCTCCTAAAAAAATTAAATAATCGTTTCTTTTTTTATTTCTTCTTTGAATCGATCATTAGTAATTCGGATAAATGTCCCTTTCATTCCTAAGGATCTTGTTTCAACAATGCCTGCCGATTCTAATTTTCTGAGCGCATTCACTATAACTGAACGGGTGATGCCAATTTCATCAGCAATCGTTGAGGCTGTGATACGTCCTTCTGTTCCTTCCAAAACATCAAAAATAGCTTTTATCGCCTTTGTTTCACTATACGAAAGGGTGTTAATTGCCATTTTAACATTTGTTGACTCTCTCACTCTTTTTTCGATTTCACGAGATTGTTGATATAATATTTGCATGCCAACTACAGTAGCACTATACTCCGCTAAAACAAGATCATCTGAATTAAAAGGTGTTTCTAATCGTCCTAGAATAATGGTCCCTAAACGCTCACCTGCACCATAAATAGGAACAACTGTTGTGTAAGCTTCTACGACACCCGTTTCTTCACGTAGTTCGATTGGGAAAACAGTCATTTCACTATCAATTTTAATGTTCTCTTTAGTTAAATCAACATACGAGATACTACGAATATAATTTTTAGGAAATCTCTGCGCTAACAACATATCTTTTATTCGTTCATTGTTAAAATCATGTAGAACGATGTATCCTAAAACAATTCCCTCTTTATTAATAATATACGCATTACAATCTAAAACATCTCCTAATGTATCAGCCATTTGATTATAAGGTAGATCAGAAGATAAACTAAATGTATTCTCTTTTTGTAATAATTCATTTATCATTCGTGTTTTCATTAGTAAAGTATCCATTAAAAACTCCCCCTCAGATGTAACAAACTGATTATAAAATATAGCGGCTTAAATCTTTATCTGTTGCTATATGATTTAATTTTTCATTAACATAGCTTTCAGTTATTGTAATTTCACCCATTTGCATATCTGGTGATTCGAATAGTAGATCTTCTAATAATTTTTCAAGAATCGTATGCAAACGTCTAGCTCCAATATTATCTGTTTCACTGTTCACACTAAAAGCAATCTTCGCAATCGTTTCAATCGCTTCTTTAGTAAATGTAACAGTTATATTTTCAGTGCCTAAAAGAGCAATATATTGCTTTACAAGAGCATTGTCTGGTTCCGTTAAGATTTTAATAAAGTCCTCTGTCGTTAAATCATCTAACTCAACTCTAATTGGAAAGCGACCTTGCAACTCAGGAATCAAATCACTTGGTTTACTTAAATGAAATGCACCAGAAGCAATAAATAAAACATGATCTGTTGAGATTGTTCCGTATTTAGTGCTAACAAGGGAACCTTCAACGATTGGTAAAATATCACGTTGAACACCTTCTCTAGAAACTTGACCCGAATTTTCTGATTTTGATGTAATTTTATCAAACTCATCAATGAAAATAATCCCATGATTTTGAGCCAAACGAATTGCTTCGCTATGAATATCAGCATCATTGACTAATTTCTCTGATTCTTCACTAATCAAAATTTCACGAGCTTCTTTTACCGTTAATGTACGCTTCACTTTTTTCTTAGGTGTTAGTGCGCTCAAAGTATCATTCAAATCAATTCCCATTTGTTCTAATCCGTTATTCATTGCTGGTGTTGTTTTCTTTTCTTCAACTTCAATCGTAATTTCTCTATTTTCTAGTAAACCTTTTTCAAGTTGAGATTGAACTGTTTCACGACTCACACGAATTGAGTCATTAACTTCTTCTTTTTCTTCTTCTTGATTGTTTCCCATACCATTCATCATATTCATCATCATATCAAACTGATTGGTATTTTTCTTTTGTTCTTTTTTAATCCCTGGAACTAATAATTTTACTAAACGTTCTTCCGCTTTTTTTAATGCTTGTGAGTAAACACGACTGTATTGTTCTTTTTTAACAATTACAATACTAGATTCCACAAGGTCACGAATCATAGACTCTACATCACGACCCACATAACCAACTTCTGTAAATTTAGTAGCTTCAACTTTAACAAAAGGAGCGTTTACAATTTTTGCCAAACGTCGAGCAATTTCCGTTTTACCGACACCCGTTGGTCCAATCATTAATAGATTTTTAGGTGTGATCTCTTGTCGCATCTCTTCGTCTAACTGCATGCGGCGGTATCTATTTCTTAAAGCAACTGCAACTGATTTTTTTGCAGTATGTTGTCCGATAATATATTTATCTAATTCTGATACGATTTCTCTAGGTGTTGTTTGATTAGTTGTCATAGTTATCATTCCTTTAAAATTGTTCTACAATAATATTGTGATTGGTATAAACGCAAATATCTCCTGCAACATTTAAGGCAGCTTCTGCAATTTCACCTGCAGTTAATTCTTCTTTACCGTTAGATTTTAATGCTCTAGCTGCAGCTAACGCATAATTACCACCTGAACCAATGGCTAAAATACCATCATCGGGTGCAATCACTTCGCCTGTACCTGAAACAACTAACATTTCTTTATCATTCATCACGATTAACATTGCTTCAAGTTTTTGCATCATCTTATCGCTACGCCACTCCATCGCAAGTTCTACAGCAGCACGCATCAAATTCCCTTTAAATTCATTAAGTTTTCCTTCGAATTTTTCTTCTAAATTAAATGCATCTGCCACACTACCAGCAAATCCCACAATGACTTGATCGTTATAAATTCGGCGAACTTTTCTAGCAGTTCCTTTCATCACAACTGATTCTCCCATTGTTACTTGGCCATCTCCTGCCATTGCAAATTTACCGTCTTTTTCAACAGCACAAATTGTTGTTGAATGAAATGTTGTATATCCCATAATTATCTGTCCTCTTTTCTAAGCTCTCGGATGAAAATTCCGATAACTTTTTTGCAGTGTATCTGTTGTTACGTGTGTATATATCTGTGTCGATGACAAACTAGAATGTCCTAATAATTCTTGGACTGTTCTTAAATCTGCCCCGTTATTTAATAAATGAGTCGCAAATGTATGTCTAAACATATGTGGATGAATCTCCGTTGTTAAACTACTTTTTTCGATAATTTTTTTTAATATGTATTGAATGCCTGCATCCGTTAATTGATCCCCACGATGATTTACAAACAAATAATCATGTGATTTCTGTCCTTTTTGTAATAATTCACTCCGAGCAGAATGGATGTAATCTATCATCGCATCCTCTGCAAATGAACCAAATGGCACATAACGTTCTTTGTTTCCTTTTCCTAAAATCAGTACAACCGATGAATCAAAATCAATATCTTTTATTTTGATATTAGCACATTCTGTCACACGAATTCCGGTTCCGTAAAGAACCTCAAGTAGTGCTCTATTTCGATTGTCTAAAACATCATCTCCTTGTGTCTGTTGAAATAACGCATCCATTTCTTTTTCGTAAAAAAAACGTGGCAATTTAGCTTGTTTACGTTTCATTTGAACATAAGAAAATGGATTATCTTCTAAAATACCATTCTTGACTAAAAACTGATAAAACGATCGTAAACTTGAAATATTCCGACTGATTGTATTTCGACTATAGTTTCGATCATGTAATTGAGATAAATAAATCCTGATATCTTGAATAGTTACAGACAAATAATCTTCATTGCCTGTTTCTTTCAAAAAGTCGAAAAAATTTATCACATCATCATGATATGCTTCTTTTGTTTTTTCAGAATATTGTCTCTCAATCATAATATATCTTAAAAATTCAGTTAAGTGATCCATTGTCAGATAAAGTCCTTTCAAATAAATTACAAGACAAATGTAACATAACCAATAATCTAAAACAAATGAATTGTCAGAATTTAACGAATTATACAGAAAAAGAACACAATTTGTTCACAAAAATAGCACTCAATGAAGACGAGTGCTAAAATCTATTGTTTTTTCCAGACCATCGCTTTTTCTAAATGACCTGTTTCATCGCTTGATTCTGAAATAACATAAAAATTTTCTTTTAAGTAAAAATTTAAGGCTCTTATGTTTTCTGAGTAGACACTTAGAGATAATTGGTTATATTTTTCTTTGATACTGTTCAATATTTTTTGACCAATTCCTTTTGCTTGGGCTTCAGATTTAACGAAAATGCCGGCGATGTACTCATTTTCCAAACCAATAAATCCAAGGACTTCACCCTGCTCCTCATAAACGTAAACTGTCGCTTGAGGTATAGATTCTTTAACAAAAGGCAAAGAATCTTGCCAATATGACTCTGGGATAAAATCATGAGCCTCGATATTTGTCCTTAACCAAATATCGAAAACTTGTGCCCATCTAGTATCTGTCACATCTACCAATTGTTCGATCATCTTATATTTCAACCTTTCTAATATCTTTTAAAGCACGATTAGCAAACGCTCGATAACGTTCTTTCTTATCTTTAATTTTCCTTGGTAAATCTGGAAAAAGACCAAAATTTGCATTCATTGGTTGAAAATTACTCCCAGATGTATGCGTAATATAATGAGCCATGCTCCCAATTGCCGTTGTCTCCGGAAAAATAATCGGTGCTTCTTCTTTAGCTAATTTAGCCGCATTAATTCCAGCTATCAATCCACTGGCTGCACTCTCAACATAACCCTCAACACCTGTCATTTGACCTGCAAATAACAGTGTCGGACGTTTTTTTGATTGATATGTTGGTTCTAATAGTTTAGGTGAGTTCATAAATGTATTACGATGCATCACTCCGTAACGAACGATTTCAGCATTTTCTAATCCAGGAATCATCTGAATAATACGTTTTTGTTCTCCCCATTTCAAATGTGTTTGGAAGCCCACAATGTTATAAAGTGACGCAGCCGCATCATCTTGACGTAGTTGAATTACTGCATATGGTCGTCTTCCTGTTTTTGGGTTTTCAAGTCCCACAGGTTTCAAAGGACCAAAAAGTAATGTTTTTACTCCACGTGCAGCCATAACTTCAATCGGCATACATCCATCGAAAAAAATTTCTTTTTCAAATTCTTTTAATGGAGCTACTTTTGCTGATATCAAAGCTTCTCTAAATGCGTAAAACTCATCTTTACTCATCCCACAGTTTAGATAGGCGGCTTCACCTTTGTCATATCTTGATTTCAAGTAAACTTTATCCATATCAATACTATTTTTATCTAAAATCGGGGCAGCTGCATCATAAAAATACAACCCTTCTAATTCAGTGAATTCTTTGATACTTTCAGCTAAAAGCTCACTCGTTAAGGGACCTGTCGCAATAATTGTGATTCCTTCTTCTGGAATCGAAGTGATTTCTTCATGGTGAACGGTTACATTTTTATGATTCGTTACTTTGTCAGTTATATATTGTGAAAACCTTTCTCTATCGACTGCTAAAGCCCCACCTGCAGGCACTTGATTCGCATCAGCAGATTCAATAATAACTGAATTTAAGTATCTCATTTCCTCTTTTAAAAGACCTGCACCTACTGTTACATCATTAGCTCTAAGTGAATTAGTACATACCAATTCAGCGAATTTGTCTGTATGATGAGCTGGTGTTTTTTTAATTGCTCTCATTTCATATAAATCAACTTTAACACCTGCCTCAGCAACTTGAAAAGCTGCTTCACTTCCTGCAAGCCCTGCGCCAACTATAGTGACTCTAATTTCCGACATTCAAAAACCTTCTCTCTTCAAAAAATACTAAAGGGACTTAAACCCTTTAGTTTTAGTCCCTCGACGATAATATTATACACAAATTAATAAGCGACAGACAACTTTTTATTTTTGGACATCTTCTTTATAATCACATTCACTACAAAGAATTTGTTGTCCTCCACGAACTTTTTTGAGTACCAAGTAATGTGAACATTTTGGACAATCTCTGCCAATTGGACGATCCCATGAAGTAAATTCGCATTCAGGATACTGATCACATCCAAAGAAGATACGATTTTTCTTCGTTTTCTTCTCAATAACATCCCCTTTTTTACATGTAGGACAAGTCACACCGATTTTTTTAACGATGGCTTTTGTATTGCGACATTCTGGAAAATTGCTACAAGCATAGAATTTACCATATTTGCCTAATTTAATTAACATTGGATTACCACATTCTTCACAGTCAAAGCCTGCTGGTTCATCTTTTAATTTGATTTTCTCTATTTCTTTTTCAGCTATTTCAAGTTCTTTAGCAAAAGGTTTGTAGAATTTATCAACAACATCTACCCAATTTTCTTGAGCAATCGCTATTTTATCTAAATCTTTTTCCATTTCAGCAGTAAAGTTAACATCTACTATTTTAGAGAAAAATTCACAAACCAATTTATTAACAATTTCTCCAAGTTCGGTTGGTTCAAAACGACGAGCAGTCAATTTAACATAATAACGTCTTTGAATAGTTTCTAGAGTTGGCGCATATGTCGAAGGACGACCTACCCCATTTTCTTCTAAAGTTTTGATTAATGTTGCTTCACTAAATCTAGCTGGAGGTTGTGTAAAATGTTGTTTTTGTTCGATATCTGCTGATTTTACAACATCCCCTTCAATTAAGTTAGGTAAGATATTTTCTTTATCTTCTTTACCATCATCTTTTCCTTCAATGTAAACTTTAGTAAAACCAGCAAATTTTATTTTTGAACCATTAGCAACAAATTTGATGCTATTTTGCTCAATATCAACACGCATTGTATCTAAAACAGCTGGTGCCATTTGACTAGCAACGGTTCTTGCCCAAATCAAAGAGTACAATTTAAATTGATCTTTATCTAAAAATTCTTTCACTGACTCTGGTGTTCTTAAAATACTTGAAGGACGAATAGCCTCATGAGCATCTTGGGCCCCTTTAGCATTTTTGGTTTTCTTAACGGTATCATCTGTATATTCTTTACCATATTTTTCAACAATAAAGTTAAACGCTTCTTCTTTTGCTGTATCAGAAAGACGTGTTGAATCCGTACGCATATAGGTAATTAACCCAACAGTACCCTGACCTTTTCCTAATTTAATACCCTCATACAATTGTTGAGCAACCATCATTGTTTTTCTCGTTCTAAAATTTAACTTACGAGCTGCTTCTTGTTGCATACCACTTGTTGTAAATGGTAAAGCTGGATTTCTTTTACGTTCTTTTTTAGTTACTTTGGTAATATCATAATCGCGAGAAGTTAATTTTTCTGTGATTTCTTTTACCTCAGCTGCGTTATTTAATTTTAATTTTTTCCCATCAATTCCATAAAAATTAGCTTTGAACTTAGATTTACCTTTAACAAATTCACCATTAATACTCCAATACTCTTCAGGTTCGAAGGCTCTAATTTCTTCTTCGCGGTCAATAATAATTTTTAAAGCAATTGATTGAACACGACCTGCACTCAATCCTTTTTTAACTTTCTTCCATAGTAATGGACTAATAGAATACCCAACAAGACGATCTAAAATACGACGAGCTTGTTGTGCATCCACTAAATCAACATTAATTTTTCTAGGTTCTTTAAACGCTGCTTTAACAGCATCTTTTGTAATTTCATTAAAGACCACACGGTTATTGTCTTCTAAATCTAAATCTAAAATGTGGGCTAGGTGCCATGCAATGGCTTCCCCTTCCCTATCCGGATCGGCTGCAAGGTAAACTTTATCCGCCTTTTTCGCATATTTCTTTAATTCTTTAATTACTGGGCCTTTACCTCTGATATTTATATACTTTGGATCATAATTATCTTCAATATCAATACCCATTTTACTTTTAGGAAGGTCACGAATATGACCCACACTCGCTACAACTTTATAATTTCTGCCTAAGTACTTCTCGATCGTTTTAGCTTTTGCTGGGGATTCTACGATTACTAAATATTTATAACTCATGCTTTAATCCCTTTCTTTCACTTATTTTATCTTTTGATTTTTTTTGTTCAACAATCGATAACCATCTTAGTCCATTAAACAGATGTTTGTCAAGAAGCGAATGTATTTTTTATTTTTTACAGTTGCCATTCTTCAAGTATATCTGAAGATTTCCATGTACATTTAGCGCCATCTTGAATTAAATGTAAACACCCTTCTGAACGATCTTTAATTGGGTTCCCAGGGACGGCAAAAACATCCCGACCTTCCTCTAATGCTAGTTGAGCCGTAATAAATGTCCCGCTTTTCTTTTCTGCTTCTACTACACAAACCCCTTGACTGAGTCCAGCAATAATTCGATTACGACTCGGAAAATGATATGGTAAAGGTTTTGTTCCTGGTAAATATTCTGTCATAAGTAAATGATTAGTTGCTATAAATTCTTGAAGACGCCAATTTTCTTTAGGATAGGTACAATCTAGTCCGCAACCAATAATAGCCACTGTTTGCCCGCGATGTCTGATAGCCGCTTGATGAGCATAAGTATCATTACCTTTGGCTAAACCACTTACAATTATAATTTCTTTTTCACACAGATCAGGGACAAGGGTTTCAATCATTTGCTTACCATGTTGCGTCGCTTTTCTGGACCCAATAATTGCTAATTTTTTAGAGGATAGCAATCCAATAGTTCCTTGATAAAACAAAGCAATAGGAGGATTGTAGATTTCTCTCAAATTTTCCGGATAGGCTTCGTCCATTATAGTAATAAATGAATAGATTTCTGAAAATTCCAAGAAATCATTTAAAGTAATTTCTTGCATCCGAGCAAATGATTGTGAAAAAATTTCCTGATAACGTGGTTTTACTCGTGCAATTCGTATTATTTTTTCGGCTGTTAATTGTTCATCTGGGTGTTCTATAAAATACTGTAATATTAATAAAAGCCCTTTGTTTCCAATACCTTTTAAATGTTTTAATTTAAAAATAAATAACCTTTGTTCTGACATGAAAAAACCTCCTATTTAACATACTACAAATAAAGTACGTAAACAGAAGATATCTTTCTTATTTAGATCATATTTTTAACTGGAGCAAATGTTTTTCGATGAATTGGTGTAATACCCAACTCATCCAAACCAGCTAAGTGTTTTTTCGTTCCATAGCCAGAATTATTAGTGAAATCATAACCGGGGTATAATACATCGTATTCTTCCATCATTTTATCTCGTGTTACTTTAGCAATAATACTAGCACAAGCAATGGAGATACTTCTAGCATCCCCCTTAATGATTTTTTCTTGAGCAATAGGTAAATCTAAAACCATTGCATCAATTAAAAGAAAATCAGGTGTTTTTTCTAAATTTTGAACCGCTTCTTTCATTGCTAATTTAGTTGCCTCATAGATATTAACTTGATCGATAATCTGATGATCGATTACACCAATTCCGATAGCTATTGCTTGTTCTTTAATCTTCACAAATAATTCTTCGCGTTTTTTTAAAGACAATTGTTTAGAATCATTCACTTCATACAGATCAAAATTTTCTGGTAAAATAACAGCTGCTGAAACAACAGGTCCAGCTAAAGGACCTCGACCAACTTCATCAATTCCAGCTATCCATTTAAATCCTAATTTTTTTGTTTTTTTTTCAAATTCCTTCATCTCTTCAAAATGATCATGTAATTTTTCAATTTTAAGCAAACGATTTTGGCATGTTTTTACAGCTGATTGAACACTTTTGCGTTCATCTGCAACAAATGCTAATAATCGTGGGTCATCTAAAGAGATTACATCACTTAATATTTCTTTTATTTGTTGTGTTGTTAATTGACTCATGATAATTCCTCAACACGATCTAGTGTGTACTGACCTAAACGCCCGTCACGGATTTCTTGAACAACCATAATACTAGCGCGATCAAAATCACCTTTAAATCCTCTTTTTTCAGTGATTAATAATAAAATGTCCACTGCTGATAACTCTAGTTCATTCTCTGTTAATTGATATCTTTTACCTAGTTGCTCTGGATAATGTTCTTTAAAATATTCTAATCCAAATAGTGCCAAATCATCCATATGGAGTAAAGTATCTTTAATAGCTCCTGTTAAAGCTAACTTCCGGCCAATTTCTTGATCCTCAAATTTAGGCCATAAAATTCCCGGCGTATCTAACAGTTCTAATTCATTTCCCGTTTTTAGCCATTGTTGGCCTTTAGTAACTCCAGGGGTATTTCCTGTTTTCGCCATATTTTTTTTAGCTAAACGATTTAATAACGTTGATTTACCCACGTTTGGAATACCAATACACATCGCTCTAATAGGTCTTGGTTTTATACCTCTTAAACGTTGGCGCTCTATTTTTTCAGCTAATATTTCTTTTGCTTTAGGAACAATTTTTTTAATACCTTTACCTTCATTCGCATTAATATTTAAACAAGCATGTCCTTGAGCTTCAAAATATCTTTGCCATCTTCCAGTTTCAATCGGATCTGCTAAATCAGCTTTATTTAATAAAATAATTCTTGGTTTTTGTTGAATTAAACTATCTAACATTGGATTTCTACTTGAAATTGGTAATCTTGCATCCACTATTTCTAAAACAATATCTACTAATTTTAATTTTTCTGATACTTGTCTACGGGCTTTCGCCATATGACCTGGAAACCATTGTATTGTCATTTTTCTTCCACTCCTAATTACTGTACTATCTTACTATGAAAAATTGGATAATAAACGATTCTAGCTTTACCTAAAATAGATGTTTGACTAATTGTGCCAAATGATCTACTATCCTTACTTAATCTTCGGTTGTCTCCTAAAACAAAATATTGATTTTTGGGGATTTTTTTTGTCCCTAAAATTTCTGTAGAATCTAAATCAGTTGTAAACACATACTCATTTTTATGTTTTTTTATATCTTTTAAAAACGGTTCGTCAATTTTTTCATTGTTGATATAAAGCTGATCTTTTGTATATTTCACATGATCACCAGGAAGTCCAATAACTCGTTTAATATACGTATTACCATCTGGAGAGGTGAATACAATAATATCAAAACGATTTATTTGACTAAAATTTTCCATCACAATAAAGTCATTTTCCTTCAGAGTTGGTGACATTGATTTCCCAGTTACTTCGACTGGTATTAGGATAAAAGCTTGCAAAATAACGGCAAAAATAGAACAAACCACGATTAATTTTATCCAATGCCACACAATATCTAGAATTTTCTTTTCCAATTTTTCACCGTCTTTCTTCCACATTATATGATATAGAAAAATCATTGAAATTGCTAGTCATTCAAGCTTTAAAATTAAAAAAAGGTTGCAAAAGAAAGCAACTTTCTCCTACAACCTTTCATTTTTATTTACTTTTTAATACTTCTACCGCTTTATTATACTGAATATCATTGTCTTTCCAATGATTTCTGATACTTTCTTCTAATTTTTCAATTGATTCTTTATTCATAACACCAGTAGCTTCGAGCTTATTATCAGCTTGATAAGACTTAACTGCTTCTAGAGTTTGCTCTGAATAAGAATCGCTGTTCTTATCAGCACTATAACCTAATTCATTTAGATATGTATTGATAATTTTTACATTAGGACTAATAACACCTTCTTTATATTCCATAGAACGATCAATGACACGATTTTTCAAATAGTCAGGATAATCAACTTTAATAGTTGGTTCCACTCCTTTTTTATCAATCCATTTTCCATCAGGAGTAAGCCATTTACTTATAGTTAATTTAACCTCACCATAACCTTCAATTGGTACCATCGTTTGGACAGTTCCTTTACCATATGATTTAACACCAATAACATCTAAACCGTGAGCTTTAAAGGCCCCAGCCATAATTTCAGAAGCACTCGCACTATTTTCATCAATCAAAATAACTGAAGGCTCTTTAATTTTATTACCTTTATCTAATTTTTTACTCGCTACATCTTCATGTTTTTCTTTTTTCTTATTTTCAAATCCAACGATTGTTTTACCATCTTCAATAAAACGACTCGTCATTTTTTCTACATTTTGAAGAATGCCTCCTGGGTTACCACGAACATCAATGACGAATTTTTTCGCGCCTTCTTTTCTCATCTTATCGATAGCTTTATCAAATTCATCTGAAGTCGTCTCATTAAAACTATTAATGTTAATGTAACCAACTGTCGGGTCTTTTTTATCAATATTTGCTTTAACAGATTCAACCAGAACTTTATCTCTGACAATTTCTACATTAAACGTGTCATCTCCACGTAAGATGTCTAGTTTTACACGTGTTCCTTTTTTTCCTCGAACTTTAGAAACTACTTCCTGAAGTGGTTTACCTTTTGTATCTTTGCCATCAACTTTTACAATGACATCTCCTTTTTTTAGTTTTGCTTTTTCAGCAGGAGAGTCTTCGATGGGTTGTTCTGCAATTGTGGGGTAATCATTTTCTAGCTTCATTGTTGCACCAATTCCATCAAAGCTACCCGAAACACTAGTATCAAATTCTTCTGCTGCTTCTTCTGGGAAAAAACTTGAATGAGGATCACCAATTGCCGCTGTCATGCCTTCTAGCGCTCCAGTTACTAATTTCTTTTGATCCACGTCTTCAATATATTGACTGGTAATTAACTCATTTAACAATTCAATATTTTCTAAATCATCCTTACTGCTTCCCTTTGTTAATCTGCTCATTGGATTGTTTACTTCATAAACAAACAAGGTGATACCTGATGCTAGAATCCCTACAATCACAATCGTTATAATATACTGGGTAAGTGATTTTTTTTTTGAATCAGTTTGCTTCATATATAAACACATCCTTCATTAGTTAATTATTTTCAATATATAGATCCCATAATTTATCAAATATATCCATATTAGGAATATAATAAGCATTTGTTTCTAAATAATGAGAAATTTCATCATAATTTTCAGATTGTTTAGGAAACTGAAGGTCTTTAAAAATATCCTCAGCTAATTTTGACTCATCTGTTTGTTTCAGCCTGCCTCTAAATGTTTGGACATAATGATAAAAACTACGCTTCATTTGTTTTACCATCCCATATTTTTTTTAAGAATTCTTTTCTTGTACGGCTTGAAAGTTGATATCTTTCAGGGTTTTTTTTATAAAAATTTTGATGATAGTCTTCAGCCTCAAAAAAGGAAACGGCTGGTTCAATTGTTGTCACTATCGGATCGATATAATAACCAGAATCACTTAAATTTTGTTTACTTGCTTTGGCTACTTCTTTTTGAGTATCATTTGTATAAAATATAACCGGTCGATAGCTATCGCCACGATCTTGAAACTGTCCAAAAGCATCAGTCGGATCAGTTTGTTGCCAATAGATAGTTAGGAGGCGTTCATAACTAATCACACTAGGATCAAATTCAATTTTGACCGCCTCTGTGTGGCCTGTTTTCCCAGTACACACATCTTCATACGTTGGGTTATCAAAATGTCCCCCAGTATAACCTGATAAAATCGTATGGATCCCTGGATGTTGATCAAAAGGCTTAATCATGCACCAAAAACATCCTCCTGCAAATATTGCTGTTTCTTTCAATCGCATTCACATCACTTTTCTTTTGATTTTTCTTTTGATGACTCTTTAGTTGATTCTTTAGATGTTTTATCTTTAGCTTCTTCTTTAGGTAAATATAAACTAAAGCTAATATCATCATCGATTAAATTAATTTTCTTCGCTTTAATAGCTAACCCATTTTTCATTTTAAATTTATCCAGATGGAGATTGATAATTTGTTTGTCCGCATCAATTTCAATCCAATCAGGTAAATCGGTTGTCGATGAAATATAATTAATCATCGCAGGTATTGGTACGTTTAGAGAGCCTACAGAAAGACTTTTAGCTCTCAATTGAATATTACCATCATTTAATACAAACGGATCAAAATACAAATAGAAATGAGTTTCATGTCCTAATAGTTTAAAAGTACCATCAATCATCGCTTCATTTTCTAAGTTAAATGAATAATCTACTCCTGACTCCTCCATCATATCTTTCATGAAAAAATTTAAAGATTCATTAACTTGAGCTTTTTTCATGTTTATATCTAATATTGCTTTGCTTTTTGTTTCAATTTTTGGGGCTGATTTATCATACGTCATTCTTGGCGTTGTAATTCGGTTGATTAATACTAAAGAAAAACCAACTAAAACAGCCACTAAAACGATGAATGCTATTCTCCAGGGATTATTAAAAAACTGGACTAATTTTGAATTTTTGGGTTTCTCTTGTCTATTTTCTTTTTTTATCATTTTCTCACCTCTTGTACTACTTCTGTAGCCATTCTTTTTTAGTAGATTCCATTTTTAACCGGAATGCATTTGATATGATTTGATAGCCAAGATTATTAGGATGGAAGCTATCTTCCTCAGATATCAAATTATTAATTAAATCTTCATTACTTTTATCTGAAGCCTTTTTCTTTGTATTATTAGAATCAATTGTTACTTCAATATCAGGTAAACCGTTGTAAATTTCATCATTGATTGGTACGAAATAAGCATTTTTTTGCTTTTCTACAAATTCTTTACTGCCTTCATTCCAAAAATCTACAATATCTTGCATCTCTTCTATCTCAGAAAAATTCTTATAAAAAGGATTATAAATACCTAACTGATAGATGGGTGCTTTTGGATTTAATTTTCTAATTTCAGAATATAAGTCTTCCAATTGCTTTTGATACTTAGTGCGTGGTTTAGTAAATGTTTTTAGCGATAGCGTATCAAATATTTTTGTCTGAACGACTTTCATTAAGTCATTTCCACCTACAGTCAATAGAATGACATCCGCTTTTTTTATTGATTCTTGCATTTCTTCATTTTTCTTAATTCTTTTTAAAATTTGATCACTACGGTCACCAGATTTACCATGATTATCTGCTTGAACGACATCAATCGGATATCTCTCACTTAGATCAGTTTGAAGCAGCGGAACATATCCACCCGTATGAGTCGTGTCTCCAATCCCTTCAGTTAAAGAATCTCCCACCGCACTAATTCGTAAAATATCCATTCGTTTCACATTTTGTTTCGTTTGTTTTTCAGGTGAATTTATTTTTTCAGCCTTCGGAATTATCATTGAGCCTACAACAAACGTCACTAACACCGCTACAAAAAACAAGCCAAAGAATGATACACTATTTTTAATTTTCTTCATTTAATCCCTCGATTTAAAAAAGCAGACCAATTGATCTGCTCTTAGCTTTTTTTAATTCGTGTAAAACATAACCGCAAAAGCGCCTTTACCCGCATGTGTTGCAACAAGCGGTGTCGTTCTTATAATGGGGATTTTTAAATCTGGTAATACTTTGGCGATAGAATTTTTTAATTCCAGAGAGATATCCATTCCATCCGCTTCAGAAAATCCTAAGCAATTGATTGAGTATGTTTCTAGCTTTTCTTCCAAACTAGATACCCATTTAGTAAATGTTTTATTACCTCGACCTTTAGATATAACTTCTAATTCGCCGTTTGTTAACTGACAAAGTATTTTCATATTTAAGAATCCAGAAACAGCACCAACTAATTTTCCGATACGACCACCCTTGACTAAATTATCCAAATTAGCAACACCTATATATAATTGTGTCTTCTTTTTAACATCTTCAATATGTGCCACTATTTGATCCACTGTAGACCCTTGTTGAGCTAGAGTAGCTGCTTCGTACACTTGGAATCCTAACGCTTGATCAATGTAGTCACTATCAACTACTGTAACTTTTGATTGTGACATTTGAGCAGCTTGACGAGCTGTGTTCACAGTACCACTTAATTTTTCAGTCAGATGAATAGAAATAATTTCACTACCATCCTTACCTAGCTCATCATAAAGTGCGACAAATTCTCCAATAGGTGGTTGACTTGTTTTAGGTAATGACGGTGAATTTTCCATCATTGTTATAAATTCATTTTTGTCTAATTCATTTTGATCAGCATAAATAGTTCCATCAATCATAATTGATAAGCTGATCGTATGAATTTCTAGGTCCTTCATTCTATCTGAATCGATAATACAAGAAGAATCCGTTACAATTTTTATTTTTGTCATTCTCAAACCTCTTTCAAAAAACAGCATATTCGTGTAGAATAGTAATAATCTATCTGTTGTACAGTATAACAGATAAAAAAATTTTTTTCACTTAAAATATGAAAGGATGTTTGATATGGAACAAACGACTTTTACGAAAAAGTATCTAATCGTTAATGAAGTTTTTAACGCTATCACACATGGTATAGGGACTGGTTTAAGCATTGCTGGTCTTGTTTTATTAATAATAAAAGGAGCACAAACAGGTTCACCAATAAAAATCGTCTCTTACGCAATATTTGGTGCATCTATGGTCTTACTTTTTCTATTTTCAACTTTATTTCACAGCTTGATTTTCACAAAAGCAAAAAAAGTATTTCAAGTTTTTGATCATAGTTCTATTTATTTACTAATTGCTGGAAGCTATACTCCGTTTTGTTTAATAACCATTCAAGGTTGGCTTGGTTGGACATTATTTGCCATCGTATGGTCAATCGCAATTGCAGGAGTTGTCTTTAAATCAATTTGGCTCCAAAAACGTGGCAAGACGGACGTAATCCTTTACGTTATTATGGGTTGGATTTGTTTACTCGCAATCAAACCACTTTATATTGGTTTAGGAACTACTGGTTTTCTACTTTTATTTTTAGGTGGTGTATCATATACTGTTGGTGCATTCTTCTATAGCATGAAAAATGTTAAATTTATGCATGTTGTATGGCATTTATTTGTTATGTTGGGAGCAATATTCATTTTCTTCTCAATTTATTTATTTACTTAAATTAAAAGAGGCTGATAATTTTATAGTCAGTCTCCTTTTTTGACTTTATATTATTTTTAAGACTAAAGACCAATGCAATTATTTTAATTATTTTATATAATAGCAATAGAAAAGGAATTAATGAGGTAGCTGTTTATGGAAATATTTTTAATTTACTCCGCTAATAATAGTTTTTTATCCAAAGCAATCAAATGTTATACTAAAGAAAAATATAATCACGTATCACTTGCACTAGATGTTAACTTAAAAGATACTTATAGTTTTGGCAGAAAAAAAATGAATAATCCTTTAATTGGTGGCTTCGTTAAAGAAGATTTTCACGATTCTTTCTTCCTCACTAGCCATTGTTTGATTTATTCTTTGGAAATAACTGAAAATGAGTATTTACAATTACAAAAAAATATTAGTTATTTTGAAACAAATAAACAACATTTTCAATATAATCTTTTGGGACTAGTTGCTCTATCTATGGAGTATTGTTTAGAAAGAGAGAACGCTTATTTCTGTTCAGAATTTGTGGCAACCTTATTAACAGAAAGTAAGATAGTAACTTTTCAAAAAAGAAATCAGCTCATCACGCCACATGATTTACTAGCAATAGATAATTTAACAAAAATATATGAGGGACAAATGATTAATTATTTATTAGAAAGTCCTGTATATTCTAATACTTCACCAGAATTAGCTTATGTTTAAATATAAAAAACGTCGTCAAATCCCCAAATGGGACTGACGACGTTTTTAAGTTCTACTTCTAGATACTAAGCATTTCTTTGATATGTCTCGAAATCATGAGGGTAGATATTTTTATCATCTACTTCTCCTTCACTCGTACTAACAATATTCCACTCTTCCCAATCTAAATAAGGAAAGTAAGTATCGCCTTCAAATTTAGCTTTAATTAACGTTCTATAGAGAACATCAATGTGTGGCAAGAAATTTTTGTATATTTCTCCGCCACCTGTGATAAAAGTAATTCCTTCAAATTCATTAGAAAATTCCAAAACCTCTTCTACAGAATGCATGACTAAAGCGCCATTAGCATCATAATTTTGGTCAGACGTTAAAACAATAGTTTGGCGATTAGGTAGTAAATGTTTTCCCATTCCTTCAAAAGTTTTTCTTCCCATAACAATGACGTTATTTTCCGTCATTTGTTTAAAGAACTGTAAATCGTTCGGCAAATGCCAAGGAAGTACTTCCTTTTTCCCTATTAAACCATTTTCATCCTGAGCCCATATAGCTGCTATCATTAATAAATATCCTCCCAAATAATTCCTATGTTCCTTATACCGCAATTGGTGCTTTAATTGATGGATGCGGGTTATAATTTGTCACTTTGATATCTTCCATGTCAAAATCAAAAATTGATTGTTTTTCTAAATTTAATTCAAGTGTTGGAAAATCACGGATATCTCTCGATAACTGCTCTTGAATTTGCTCCAAATGATTTAAATAAAGATGGGCATCCCCAAACGTATGAACAAAATCACCAACTTCTAGTCCTGTTTCATGAGCAATTAAATGTGTCAACAAAGCATAACTAGCAATGTTAAAAGGCACACCAAGAAAAACATCAGCGCTTCTTTGATAAAGCTGACAACTTAGTTTACCATTTGCTACATAGAATTGGAATAGGGAGTGACAAGGTGGTAATGCCATGTTCGGAACGTCTTCTGGATTCCAAGCTGAAACAATCAGTCGTCTTGAATCTGGATTATGCTTAATCATTTCAATTAGGTCACTGATTTGATCAATTGTTTCTCCCTGACTTGTTTTCCAGTGACGCCATTGTGAGCCATAAATATTTCCAAGTTCTCCATATTTTTCAGCAAATTCTTCATTTGATAAAATCTGCTCACAAAATTCTGCCATCTCTTTTTTATAGACTTCATTAAATTCCGAATCAGACGTAGCTCTACGACCAAAATCAGTCATATCAGGACCATGATAGTCTGAACTTTTAATATACCGTTCAAATGCCCATTCATCCCAAATATGATTCTTATGCTCTAATAAATATTTAATATTGGTACCACCTTTTAAAAACCATAGAAGTTCACTTTTAATCAGTGAAAAAGGAACACGCTTTGTTGTTAGTAAAGGAAAGCCTTGACTTAAATCAAAACGAATTTGATGACCAAACAAACTTTTCGTACCAGTTCCTGTGCGATCGTGTTTTTCTGTGCCTTCTTCTAAAATTTTTCTTGCTAAATCTAAATAAGCTTGTTCCATTTAAAATTCCCCCTACTCTTCTATGTATTGACCTAGATATTCCCAACGTGCCATTTTAGCTTCTAAGTTTTCTTCAGCTTCCGTTACTTCTTTTTGCATCATTTGCAGTTTAATTGCATCACTTGAATGATTTAACATATCAGATTGCAATGACTCAATTGTCGTTTCAAGAGTTTCAATATCATCTTCAATTGTTTCCCATTCTTTTTGTTCCATATAAGTTAATTTATGCTTTTCTGAAGTATCTTTCTTTGTTTCTTTTACCGTTGATAGTTGATCCACTACCGCTGTCCCATTTTTTTCAGTATTCAAGTAGTCACTCATTGAGCCAAAGAATGGTTCAATCACACTATTTCCTTGAAAAACTAACAATTTATCCATTGTTTTATCTAAAAAGTATCGATCATGACTCACCGTAATAATTGCTCCAGCAAAATTATTTAAATAATCTTCCAAAATGGTTAAGGTTTCAATATCTAAATCATTTGTTGGTTCATCTAAAAGTAATACATTAGGTTGCTGAATTAGGATATTTAATAGATATAAACGTCTTTTTTCACCACCGGACAACCGACTAATAACTGTTCCATGCATATTTCTCGGAAAAAGAAAACGCTCTAACATCTCTGTTGTTGAGATTGTAGAACCATCTTTTTGTTCCACCAACTCCGCTTGTTCTTGTAAATATTGAATCATTCTTTTACTTTCATCTAAGCCTTCATTTTCCTGAGTGTAGTACCCAATTTTCACCGTTTCGCCTAAATCAATAGTTCCACTATCTAAGTTCAATTTTCCAGCAATCAAGTTGAGAAGTGTTGATTTCCCAGCACCATTCTCTCCTGTAATACCTAATCTTTCTCTCGACTGAATCAACAGGCTAAAATCATTTATCAATTGTTTATTTTCAATTGAAAAATAAGCATTATTGATTTCTAAAACTTTCTTACCTAAACGTTTAGTTCCAACTGAAATATCTATATTTTCTTTACTATCGCTACCTGATACCGCTTCTTTTAGATCACTAAAACGATTGATCCTAGCTTGCTGTTTAGTTCCTCTGGCTTTAACACCCGCACGCATCCATGCTAACTCTTGTTTAAACAATTGTTTGTTCTTATGACTTTGTTTGCCTTCCACTTCTTCTCTTTCAGCACGCAAAGTTAGGTAAGCTTCATAATTCCCTTGGTACTCATGAAGATCCCCCTTAGAAAGCTCCATAATGCGATTTGTGACACGATCTAAAAAATAACGATCATGGGTTGTGATAACAAGAGAGCCTTTATAATCCTTTAAATAGTTCTCTAACCAACTAATACTTTGATAATCCAAGTGGTTAGTCGGTTCATCTAAAAGTAACAAATCAGGTGCTTGAATAAGCACTTGAGCCAAACCTAGCCGTTTCTTTTGTCCACCAGATAATTCTGAGACTTTCTTTTCTAAAAATAAAATACCTAACTTACTTAAAATTGTTTTAGCATTCGTATCTGCTAACCACGCATCTTCTCGATTCATCAATTCTTCAGCTTGTTGATATTTCTTTTGAAATAAACTATTTTCACCATCATCTGCTAGTTGACTTAACGCTAATTCATACCCCTTAACTGCTCTTATAATAGGAGAATTCCCTTCAAAAACAGTGTCTAAAACAGTTAAATCTTCATCAAAATCCATTTGTTGTGATAAGTAACCAATCTGATAATCATGTGGATAATCAAGTGACCCCACTTCAGCTTTATCAAGACCAGCTAAAATATTCATTAAAGTTGACTTACCCGTTCCATTTATCCCAATCAAACCAATGCGATCTCCTTCACGAATCAAAAAAGAAACATCAGTTAATAGATCTTTTATTCCATAAGATTTTTTTAAATTATCCGCACGCAGAATTTTCATTCATCTTCCCTACTCTCAAAATAGTCCAATCCATTCTACCAAATTTATTGATTCGAAACAAGCGTGATGAAAAAGGCGCTTAACGCCAAGCAACTGGAAGAACTAATAAACAATCCACGCTTTTAGGATTTTTATAAGTTGTGAAGTTGTCGTAGACGTTGCCTTTTGAATCCAAACTACAAGCGTGATGAAAAAGGCGCTTAACGCCAAGCAACTGGAAGAACTTATAAACAATCCACACTTTTGGGATTTTTATAAGTTGTGAAGTTGTCGTAGGCGTTGCCTTTTGAATCCAAACTACAAGCGCGATGAAAACGCCAAGCAACTAGGCAACAAAAAAGACCGCCTTTTTAAAGGTCAGTCTCTTTAACTCAATTAAAATTTATCTGAATAAACATCTGTTACTATTTTTTCAGCATCAATGACAATGTATAACTTGTTGTCTGCTGATATTTTAGTTGTTTGGTAAGTATTGTCTAATCCTTCTTGACCCAGTGTTACTTTGTCTTTATATGGGAAGTAAATTAAATCACTTGATCCATCATCAAAATTAATACTCATTTTTTCGATATCTTGATATTTTACAGCTCTAGAGAACATTCCTAACTCTAAACCACCCAAGTTAATATCATCAGTTTGTACGTGATCTGCTTCTTGGAAAATTTCGATTTTTAAGCCTTCACAAGGATTAATTTTTTGGAAATCACTTCCGTTAATTCTACCGTAACTAGTCGTAACTTTGCTAATCCACAAGTCACCAATATGTTCACGTTTAATCGTCCATGTTTCATCATTTCTAAAATAGAATTTGAAGCTGTTCATTTCTTTTGACATCTATGATCTCCTCTTTCCTCTTGGTTATTACATGATTAGTATACCATGATAAAAACAAAAAATAAACAAGTTTATTAAAAATTTCACAAATTATACTAATTACTTTATGTGAGATAAAAATGAACTAGTTGTCACGATTACCCTGTCATGTTTACCTTTACCAATTAAATAATCTTTATCAAACATTTCAAAAGAAAAAATTATCTTTTTTTCTGATTTCTCTTCCATTTTAGCAATGACCCTTATTTCAGCACCTACAAGAGAAGCTTTTATGTGCTTGAAGTCAATAAAAGTTCCCACGGTTGTTTGTGTCTCAGACAAAAATGAAGAACATAGAGTCATGCATGTATTCTCTGCCATGGCAATGGCGCTTGGAGTTGCTAAAACTTCAAGCGTTCCTGACCCTATATTTACGGCGGTATGATTATCTGTTACGATAAATTCTTTTTTTAATATCATTTAACTTTCCTCCTTCAAAAACGCTTCAGCAGCTTTCAGTAAACTATCTTTTTCATTTAAAAATTCCCCTTTAACAACCTGTCTTTCTAAATAAGCTAATGTTTTTCCTAACCACGGTCCTGGCGTCTTATTTAAATAGGCTAGCAGTTCTTTTCCTCCAACCGATAAATCTTTAATCGACTTGATTGCTAGCTCGTCATAAGACTGTAAAGCAAATTTTTCATTGCTTTGTTGATTGATTAGACCTCTAACTTTTTCAACATAAGAAACGATTTCTCGACCAGCTTGATATAAATCTAGATTTTCCCACTCTTTTATTTCTCTATTTTTAAGTTGAAATACGCCTTCCTTTACTGCTATGATAATTTTATTAGAAGCTTTCCATTCTTTCAGTAACAAAGAAATTTTCTTGATTTTTAAAGAATAACAAATTAACATCCAAGCAATCACTTCATTTTCTACTATTTTTCTATCATCTAACAATAAAAGATTGGTTAACTCTGATTCTTTCTTCTCAAATCCTGGGCAATAACGGAAACAACCTGTCTCAATAAATACTTTTAACCCCTTATTTCGACTTTCTCCCATTAATAATTTAATCCACTCAACATAAATACGCTCAACTGAAATTTTGCTTAATAATTGATGATGTGTTTGAATAGCTTGTAATGTTTTTTCCTCAATTGAAAAATTTAATTGACTTGAAAAACGTAGACCTCTCATCATTCGTAGGGCATCTTCATTAAATCGTTCAGATGCTTCACCCACAGCAACAATCTCTTTCTTTCTGATTGCTTCTATACCATTAAAATGATCTATCACAACGCCTTCTTTAGTCATCGCTAAAGCATTCATTGTAAAATCTCGCCGTTTTAAATCTTCCTCTAAGGATCTGACAAACGTCACTTCATCCGGTCTTCTATAGTCTTGATACGTTGATTCTGTTCTAAATGTTGTAATTTCATATTGCTCTTCATCAAACAACACCAAAACAGTTCCATGCTCAATACCAACGTCTATCGTTTTTGGAAAAATATTTTTTACTTCTTCAGGAAATGCACTTGTGGCAATATCGACATCATGTATTTTATGGTCCAAAATAATGTCGCGAACACTTCCACCAACAAAGTAAGCTTCATAACCAGCTTCTTCAATTTTTTCAATAATGGGTAATGCTTTTATAAATTCAATGGGTAATTTATCTATCTTCAT
This sequence comes from uncultured Vagococcus sp., assembly GCA_963517295.1. Classification (GTDB taxonomy): domain Bacteria; phylum Bacillota; class Bacilli; order Lactobacillales; family Vagococcaceae; genus Vagococcus. The sequence continues at coordinate 1,381 of CAUQFM010000010.1, read as the reverse complement.
CTTTATTATTCCAATCTTTTAATTATTTTCATCTACACGAGCAAAGCGATACTTGTCTCTTTGATTAAATTTATCCATATTTTCATCAAACGTTTCTGCCAAATCAATATCAAAAGAATTTGCCATAATAATCGTCGAGATTAAAACATCACCTAATTCTTCTTTTATACTATTAGGTAACTCTGATTCTTTCTTCTGCTTTTCACCATAGGTATGATTAATTTCTCTAGCCAGTTCCCCTAATTCCTCTGTTAATCTAGCCAATTGAACCAAGGGAGAAAAATAACCTTTTTCAAATTGATTAATGTAGATATCTAATTCTGATTGCATTTCTTTTATTGATTTTTCATTTTTAATCATTTCTTTTTCAGCCCTTCGTCTATCTCTAACTTATATTTTATAAAATATAAGTTAATATTTCAACTACCTTCTCTTGTAGGCTTATATTCTTAGTGATAAGATAACAACGAGGATGTGATTAGATGAAGTTTAATAAACAAACAATAATTGAAATGATCATTATTTTTTTAGGTGCAAGTATTTACGCTTTTGGATTAGTAACATTTAATATACCTAATCAATTAGCAGAAGGCGGTATGACAGGTATTACTTTGATACTTTTCAATCTAACAGGATTCAATCCTGCATATAGTACTTTGCTTTTGAACATACCGTTAATACTTATCGGTTTCAAAATATTTGGAACACAAACCTTAGTTTACACTTTAGTTGGGACTTTTTCTTTATCCATGAATATTTTATTTTGGCAAAATATGCACATTGTCATTTCTGTTGAAAATGATTTACTAATTGCCGCTCTTTTAGCTGGTCTATTTGGTGGAGTTGGAAGTGGAATCATCTATAAAGTAGGTGGGACAACTGGTGGAACTGACATTGTAGCAAGAATTTTAGAAAAAAACTTTGGTTTGACTATCGGACGCTCTCTTTTGATTTTAGATATAATGGTTCTGTTACTATCTCTAACTTATCTTTCACTTAAAGAAATGATGTACACATTAATAGCAGTCTTTGTCTTTAGTATTGTGGTTGATTTTGTTCAAGGTGGAACTTACAGTGCCAAAGGGATTTTAATTATTTCTAATAAAAATGAAATTATCTCTTCCCGTATCTTAACTGAGTTAAAAAGAGGAACAACCTTCTTGAAATCTGAAGGTGCTTTTTCTAATCAAGAGAGAAATATTATTTATTGTGTGGCAACTCATCCAGAAATCAACACAATTAAAGATATTTGTAAAGAAGAAGATGAAAAAGCATTTATCTCAGTGATAACAGTTAATGAGGCTATTGGCGAAGGTTTCTCTTATGAAAAAGCCAAAAAAAATAAACGAATAAAAAAATGAAGAAGTTGACATTTAGTCTT
>CAUQFM010000009.1:0-35255 GCA_963517295.1 uncultured Vagococcus sp. | reverse complement strand
AATAGAAGGATGAGACATTCAAATCTCATCTTTTTTTGTCTTATACTAAGCCTTAAATCTTAAAATATGCTACAATATACCAGAATACTAGGGAAAAGGATCGATGAATATGACGATTTTAGGGATAGATACATCTAATCAAAGTATGGCGTTATGCCTATATGAAAATAATAAGATAATTGCAAGTTATACAAGTACAACTCAGAAAAACCATAGCGTTACATTAATGCCGGCCATTGATTTTCTTTTGGCCTCTAATGGTTTAAAACCAAAAAATTTAACTAAAGTCGTTATTGCAGAAGGACCTGGTTCGTACACTGGATTGAGAATAGGTGTTACAACTGCCAAAACATTAGCGTGGACTTTAGGAATTGAGTTGGCCTCTATTTCAAGTTTAGCTATGTTAGCTGCAACAAAAGATAATTTTGAAGGATTGATTGTGCCGTTATTCAATGCACGTAGAAATAATGTTTACACAGGTGCTTATGAATGGTTAGATGGTAAGTTGATAACTGTTATAGCGGATCAACATATTGAATTAGAAGAGTGGCTTAGCCAACTTTTAACGCATAAAAAACCGATCTATTTGGTAGGCTCAGAGTTAGATGTGTTTAGTGAAACATTAGAAAAATTTAAAGAAACAGAAATTACATTTAGTCAATCAATCATTAATAATGATATTAAGGCGACTTCTTTTTATTTATTAGAAGAACAAACTAGAATAGTCGATAATATTGATAATTTTGTTCCTAAATACTTGAAAAAAGTAGAAGCTGAGGAGAAATGGTTAGAAGAACATCGGACTCAAAAGGATGTTAGTTATGTTGAGCGAGTATAGTGATTATAATAAAAATCAGGAAAAAAATTCTATGAAGCCTTTAATTCGTTATGAAATAGCCAAAGTAACGGACATTTATTTATTTCAAGATGTTTTGAAAGAAGTTTATGGAAAATCACCTTGGAGCAATACTATTTTTTGGTTGGAACTTACGAAAAGGCAACAGAGTCTGTATGTCAAAGCAGTTCACGGCTCAGAAGTTTTAGGTTTTATAGGGGTTCGAATAATGAATACAGATGCTCACATTACAAACTTGGCTGTACTGCCAAAATATCAGCATCACGGGATAGGTAAACAGTTATTAGTAGAATCTCTGATTTTTGCTAAAAATAAAAAATGCTTAACCATGAGTTTAGAAGTTAAAAAGACAAATTATCGAGCAATCAATATCTATAAAGAGTTTGGTTTTTATATTAATGGTATTAAGCCAAGATATTATCAAGAAGATCAAGAAGATGCTGTAGATATGTTTTTAATTTTAGAGGAGTCATAAAAAATGAATAGACAGCAGGTTAATTTGTCTGATGAGTCATTAGCTAAAAAATGTATCATATTAAGTGAAAAAACATTTAGTACAGGATCTCCGTGGAATGAAAAACAATTTTTAAGTTCTCTCACAAATGAAGTCTATAAAAAATATTTTTTGTATGATGAAGATAATTTAATCGGGTTTGTTCTGTTTTCGGTTGTTTTTGATGAGGCAGATTTACTTTTGATTGGCGTTGATCCAGAATTTCAAGGGCAAGCAATCGGTTATCAGTTATTACAAGAAGCACAAAAGGAACTAAAAGAAATAACTGTTAAAAAAATATTTCTTGAAGTTAGAAGAAGTAATGTAAAAGCAATAAAATTTTATCAAAAAAATAACTTTGAAGAAATTGGAGTCAGAAATAATTATTATCAAAACCCAAAAGAAGATGCTTTAATTTGGATGTTAGAATTATAGGACTATAGGATGTGAAAAAATGAATATATTTAAAAATAAAAAGAGAAAACTTATTTTAGCAATAGAAAGTAGTTGTGATGAAACTAGTGTTGCGATTATTGAAGATGGTAATGAAATATTATCTAATATTGTTGCTTCTCAAATAAATAGTCATAAACGTTTTGGTGGCGTAGTGCCTGAAGTTGCTAGTAGACACCACGTGGAGCAAATCGTTGGTTGTATTGATGAAGCACTTAAAGAAGCAAATGTAGAAGTGGATGATTTAGGTGCCGTGGCTGTGACATATGGTCCTGGATTAGTTGGAGCTTTGTTGATTGGTATTACAGCAGCCAAAAGTTTTGCTTGGGCCAATGAGTTACCATTAATCCCAGTTAATCACATGGCAGGGCATATCTATGCTGCTAGTTTTGTTTCTGAAATGAGCTTTCCAGCAATGGCACTATTAGTTAGTGGAGGACACACGGAGTTGGTTCTCATGAAAGAACATGGTAGTTTCAAAATTATCGGTGAGACGCGGGATGATGCGTGTGGTGAAGCGTATGATAAAGTTGGTCGTGTGCTGGGCTTGAAATATCCAAGTGGTAAAGAAATTGATCAGATGGCACATGTGGGAGAAGATAGCTACAACTTCCCTCGTGCTATGATCAGAGAAGATAATTATGATTTTAGTTTCAGTGGACTAAAAAGTTCATTCATTAATCTAGTTCATAATGCTGAACAAAGAGATGAACTTTTAGATAATAATAATCTAGCAGCAAGCTTTCAAGCAAGTGTCATTGAGGTTTTAGTAACTAAGACCATGAGAGCTTGTAAAGAATATAGCGTTAAGCAATTAATCGTTGCAGGTGGCGTTGCTGCCAATCAAGGTCTGAGAACAGCTTTGGGAAAAAGTGTTCATGAAGAATTAAATCAAGTTGAATTAGTTGTCCCACCATTAAGATTATGTGGAGATAATGCAGCAATGATTGGAGCCGTCGCGTTTATTGAAGCAGAAAAAGGGAATTTTGCTAACTGGGATTTAAATGCTAAGCCGAGTGTTACCTTATAAATAGTACTATTCAAATAAGTCGCCCTTCACACTGAAATTTGTGAGAGGCGACTTATTTATAAAAGATAAACTAGTTTAAACTAACTAATTGAATCGTCAAAGCAAGCAAGACTATTGAGATAAATGATATAATGAGTAGTAGTACCTAGATAAATAAAGAAAAAGAGGTCGATCAAATGAGTAATAATAGCCCAATCGGATTTTTAGATTCCGGTGTTGGTGGTTTAACTGTCGTAAAAGAAGCAATGAAGCAACTACCAAATGAAACAATTTATTATGTAGGTGATACGTTACGTTGCCCATATGGTCCTAGACCAGTTGAACAGATTAAACAATTTACTTGGGAAATGACCCAGTATTTATTGAAAAAAAATGTTAAGATGATTGTTTTTGCTTGTAATACAGCGACTGCAGTTGCTATTGAAGATATAAAAAAAACGCTTCGCATTCCAGTTGTTGGCGTTATTAATCCAGGAGCTAGAGCTGCATTAAAATTAACAAGCAACAATAAAATTGGTGTGATAGGAACAGCAGGCACTATTAATAGTGGGGAGTATGTTAACGCCATTCATAAAAAATCTCCAAAGACAGATGTTTACGGTGTCGCATGCCCTAAGTTTGTTCCAATCGTAGAAAGTAAAGAATACGAGTCAGTGATTGCTGAGACAGTTGTTAATGAAGCTCTTGCAACATTCAATGGTAAGAATATTGATACATTGGTCATGGGATGTACTCATTATCCATTACTCAAACCCTTGATAAAAAAAGAGATGGGGGATCATGTTCAGTTAATTGATTCAGGAGCAGAAGCCGTCAGCGAAGTGAGTATGTTACTGGATTACTACAATATCGCAGCAGATGCGACGGATGAAGATAAGCAACATGAATTTTTCATGACAGGCTCAAAAAAAATGTTTGAAGATATTAGTCATGACTGGCTAAATTTAGAATCAATTTCAGTTAATAAAATAATGTTACCATAAAGGATGATGAAGATGAGACAAGACCTAAGACAAAATAACGAAATAAGAAAAGTGACGATTGAAACGGATTATTTAATTCATCCAGAAGGCTCAGTTTTAATTAGTTTTGGGCAAACAAAAGTGATTGTTAATGCGACAATTGAAAATTCTGTCCCCCCTTTTTTACGAGGTACTGGAACTGGTTGGGTTACTGCAGAATATAGTATGTTACCTCGTGCAACTAATACAAGAAATCGTCGTGAAAGTAGTAAAGGCAAATTGACAGGACGTACGATGGAAATCCAACGGTTAATCGGTCGTTCGTTGCGAGCAGTAGTAGATTTAGAAAAATTAGGTGAAAGATCTATCGTGGTAGATTGTGATGTTATTCAAGCAGATGGCGGAACAAGGACAGCAAGTATTACTGGTGCCTTTGTAGCGCTCAAATTAGCGATAGATAAACTAATGATAACAGGTGAGTTAACTGAAAATCCAATCAAGGAACATTTAGCAGCGATAAGCATTGGTGTTTTACCAACGGGAGAAGTAGTAACAGATTTGAACTATGTAGAAGATTCTAGTGCCCATGTGGATATGAATATAATCATGACTGAATCGGGTCGTTTAGTTGAAATTCAAGGGACAGGTGAAGAGGCAACGTTTACTCGGTCTGAATTAAATGAAATGTTGGATTTTGGAGAAGAATCAATCAAAGAATTAATTAGTATCCAAAAGCAAAGTTTACGACGTCAGCCAATTCATCCAGAAGTTAAACTAGTAAATAACAAAGAAATTTTAATTGCAACTCAAAATGTAGGTAAGTCAAAAGAATTTGAAGCCATTTTTAATGAAAAGGGTTATACAATCAAAACATTATTAGATTACCCAGATGTTCCAGATGTAGAAGAAACAGGGATGACATTTGAAGAAAATGCTCGTCTAAAAGCTGAAACTATAGCAGATGTTTTTCAATGTGTAGTCTTAGCAGATGATTCAGGATTAAAAGTGGATGCTCTTCATGGTCAACCAGGTGTTTTTTCAGCACGATATGCAGGAGAACATAAAAGCGATGCAGCTAATAATGCTAAACTTTTACATGAGCTTTACAGTGTAGAACAGGAAAAAAGAGGCGGACAATTCCACTGTACGCTGGTATTAGCAGCTCCCAACCAAGAAAGTTTAGTAGTGACTGGGGAAGTAGAAGGTACTATTGGGACTATTCCTCGTGGAGATAACGGCTTTGGCTATGACCCATTATTCTTTGTACCTGAGTTTAATAAAACAATGGCAGAGTTAACTTCAGAAGAAAAAAATAAAGTCAGTCACAGAGCAAAAGCAATTGAAAACTTATCTGAAGTATTTGATCAATGGATGGAGGATTAAAAATGAAATATCTAGTTGTTAGTGATAATCATGGAGACCGGGACGTATTAGTTAACATTGCTGAACAATGGCAAGGGGAAGTAGCCGCAATGTTTCATTGTGGAGATTCTGAATTAGAAGTGACAGATGAATTATGGCAGAAATTTGTGGTTGTTAAGGGGAATTGTGATTATGATCCTAAATATGATACAGAATGTGTGATTAAAATAGATGATGCTGTTTTTTATATGACGCACGGTCATTTATTTAATGTGAATACTAGCTTGACTCATTTAGCTCTTTCAGCGAAAGAAAAAGGGGCAAATATTGTTTTTTATGGTCATACACATAAATTATTTGCTGAAATGGAGCAAAATATTTTATTTTTAAATCCTGGAAGTATCTCTCAACCTAGAGGAAAGTATAGTCATTTAAAAACCTATGCTATCGTTGAAATAACTGAAAAGGAAATAAAAGTTACTTATCATGATCGTAGTCATCAAGCAATACCCGAACTATCCCTCGTATTTAATAAATAAATTAAGTTATTTATAATAAGTTATGAATAAAATGTGAAAATGCTGATTCTGCTCTTTTTTTAAGGTAAAATGAGGCTAGTAACTAAAGAATGGAGGCACTCCACATGATAGGGAATGCTGTTAAAAATATTTTATTAGAAAATGAAGAACATCTTTTAGTCAATGGTGACAATGTAGCTACACTCACAGACACGAACAATTTGGAACATGCTTTACTTGTGTTAACAAATATAGGCTATAGTAAAATTCCAGTGTTAAATAAAGAACAGCAGTTAGTAGGCTTAATTTCATTATCTCATGTCGTAACAGAGATGTTTGATACAGAGAAAATTAATGCTGATCGACTTTCAGATATTAAGGTAGCAGATGTGATGGATACAGATGTAAAAACAATCCAATTACCTTATAATATTGAGCGAATTTTAAATTTACTCGTAGATACTAATTTTATTCCAGTTGTTAATGAAAAAAAAGAATTCTTAGGTATTGTGACAAGAAAAGAAATATTAAAATCGGTGAATCATTTGGCTCATGAATTAGAGATAAAGTATGATGTTTATGAAAAAGAAATCATACCTGATATTAAAATTAATCTAAAAAGGGTTGAAGAAAATGAGATGGTCGGAAGAAGAAGTCGTTAAGATTAGACGAGATTTACATCAAATTCCAGAAATAGGCTTAAGCGAATTTAAGACCCATGATTATTTACTTAGCGTCATAAACCAATTTCCAAAAGAGCGTATTGAGGTTAAAACAATGGATACTGCCATTAGTGTCAGAGTCAAAGGGAAAAAGAAACTAAAAACAATTGGCTGGCGGACTGATATTGACGGTTTACCCATACAAGAAGAAACTGGCTTACCATTCTCCTCTTTAAATGAAGGGCAGATGCATGCGTGTGGGCACGATGTTCATATGACCATTTCTCTAGGGATTTTGGAGCGGACGATAGCTAATAAATTGGACAATGATGTGCTTTTCTTTTTTCAACCAGCAGAAGAAAATCTTTCTGGCGCAAAAATATACTATGATAATGGCTTTATTAAAGACGAGGCTATTGATGAAATATTTGGTTTACATGTAGCCCCTCATTTACCATCTAAAACGATAGGGACGCTTGATGGTACTTTGTTTGCAGGTGCTTGTCGTTTTATTTTGACATTTACGGGTAAGGATGGACATGCGGCGTTTCCTCATGAAGCCAATGATATGATTGTAGCTGCTACTGCTTATGTGCAGCAAGCCCAAACGATTATTAGTCGCAATATGGATCCGATGAAAAGTGCTGTCATTACTTTTGGTGAATTTAATGCAGGAATAGCAGACAACGTTGTAGCAGGAAAAGCTGTTTTAACTGGTACAATACGTTCTTTAACTCACGAAATAAGTGAGTTAACACAAAATAGAATGAAAGACCTTGCAGAGGGGATTAGTCGCTCTTTTAATTGTAAGGTATTACTTGAGTTAGATCAAAAGGGGTATGTGCCTGTGGTTAATAATTCAGAAATAGTTCATGATTTTATGACTTATTTTAATGAGGAATCATTACTATCTTTTGTAGAAGTTCAAGAAGCAATGACAGGTGAGGACTTCGGTTATTTGCTTAAAAATATTCCTGGAATGATGTTTTGGTTAGGTGTTTCAAGCGAACACGGATTACATCATGGAGGATTTAATCCAGATGAAGCAGCCATCTATCCAGCTATTGAAGCAATCAGTGAGTACGTAATACATCGTGATAGCATCTAAAAAAACAGGAAAAGAATTTTCTTTTCCTGTTTTTTTTAGATACCTAAATTTAAAGGGCTTGTAGGAATTGTTACTCCTTGCTTAGTTAATTCTTCGACATAAGCTGTTGTTAGAGCAGTTTTAACTATAACTTGTGAACCTGCCACAGCATAAAGTACACAACGAACGGCAAATGTACCATTTGGTAAAGTAGTTAAACCTAAAATATTCGGCTCAGAACGAATTTCCGGCATATTAAGTGCGATTTTTTCATTAATTTGATGCATAATACGTTTTACTTTTTCAATGTCTTCATCAGGATTTACCCTGATATCAATTAAAACTTGTTGATTGCCACGAGAGAGGTTACTAACAATCAGAATTTGCCTATTTGGAATATAATTCATGGTACCGTTAAAGCTTTTAACTTGCGTTGTTCTAAGGCCTACTTGCTCAACAATACCTTCGACTGTATCTAAAATAACGTGATCGCCCACATCTAGTTGACGTTCATAAATAATGAAAAAGCCAGTAATAACATCATTAATAAAACCTTGAGCGCCAAGTCCGATGGCAACTCCAGCAATTCCTGCTCCAGCAATAAGGGAACCAACTGGGATTCCGATAATGGTTAGAATTGAATAAATAATGACAAAGAATAAAAAGTACTGAAAAAAATTTTTAGCTAATGTTTCTAAAGTATTTAGCCTGCCCTCACTATAGGTTTCTTTTTTTCGGTAATTTTTAAATGACTTTTCAATAAGTTTTAAAACAATTTTACTAACAATGAAAAGTAATAGGCACATTATTAATATTAAAAAAATTTTGTAAATGACGGTAGAAAATATTTTCTCCCAATCTAAAGTATTCCAAAAATTTTGAAACACACGAAGACCGTTTTTTGTTTGTTTAGTAATCTCTAATTGAGTGCTTGCAGTTGTTTCTTTCATTTTTTCAGTCCTTCTTGCAAAAATAACGTTGTATCTTCCTATTTTAGCATGGATTTAGTTGTTGTGAAAAGGATAAGATAATGGTATTCTAAAAATAGTATTTTATATGAAAGGTAGGAGATAGTAAAGATGTCAGGTATGGAAATTGCAGCGCTTATTGCCGCTGTTGCGTTCGTTGTTTTAGTCATAGTTATTGTATTTTTCTTACTGAAGTTGAGTAAAGTAATTTCAGAGTCAACTGAAAAAGTGAACAGAATTTTAGATAAAACAAATAAAACTGTTACCATTTTAACAAAAGATGTGGATATTCTTTTAAGACAAAGTGAAGAAATGTTAGTAACAGGTAATGAATTACTTAGTGATGTGACTCAAAAAGTGGGAACAATTGATCCTTTATTCCAAGCAGTTGCAGATTTAAGTGAAAGTGTATCAGAGTTAAACGCTTCAAGCAAGAGTCTTTTAGTAAAAGTAGGAGATGCTGGTAAAAGTGCAGCCACAGCAACAATTGTGGGAAAAGCAGCACAAAGCGCGGCACACTTATTTAAAAAGAAATAATTTAAAACAGGAGGCAATATAGATGTCAAAGAAAACAAGTGGATTTTTAATAGGAGCTATTATCGGAGGTGCGGCAGCAGCAGCAGCAGCATTACTGTTGACACCAAAAAGTGGTGAAAAAATGAGAGCAGATTTATTAGATCAATTAAATGATGTATCAGAGGGAAAAGCAAGTGAATTTGCAGGAATTGCTCAAGTCAAAGGAAATGAATTTAGTGATTATGCTAAACAAAAAAAAGAAGAATATAGTTGGGTAGGAGATAAAGTATCTTCACATGTTGATCAAGCTAAACTTACTTCAAATGAACTTTTAGAAGGATTAAAAGATAAGACTGCTGACATCCAAGATGATTTTAAAAGAACTTCATCTGAGGTTAGAGGGAAAGTTAATGACCTAACTAATGAGGATATTATTTTAAAAGACGAAAATATTTCAGAAGAATTGTATTCAGTACTTGAAAATAATGAAAACTAGTATATAATAAAATAGTTTGAATGAAAGTCAAATCGATGGATTTGGCTTTTTTATTATGAAAATTTCTTTTGGTTTTCATGAAAAAGAGAATAAAACGCTTGCAATAATTGGTGTTATCTGATAATCTAATAACAATAAACATGCCAAGCGTCAAATTTTGGCGTTGAAGGAGAAAATATAATGGAAAAACAAACAATAACAATTTATGATGTGGCTCGTGAAGCTGCAGTTTCAATGGCAACAGTATCACGTGTTGTTAATGGTAATCCTAATGTTAAACCAGCTACTAGAAAAAAAGTATTAGAAGTAATTGATCGCTTAGATTACCGTCCAAATGCTGTTGCTAGAGGGTTGGCAAGTAAAAGAACAACAACAGTAGGTGTTATTATCCCTGATGTGAGCAATGCTTATTTTGCCTCTTTAGCACGTGGAATTGATGATGTCGCTACAATGTATAAATATAATATTATTTTAGCTAACTCAGATGGTGATGATAAAAAAGAAATTAGTGTGCTGAATACTTTATTAGCGAAACAAGTAGATGGTGTTATCTTCATGGGACATCACTTAACAGAAGAAATTCGTGGTGAATTTTCTAGATCAAAAACACCCGTTGTTTTAGCTGGTTCCATTGACCCAGATGATCAAGTAGGTTCAGTAAATATTGATTATAAAGCAGCAACTAAAGATGCAACAATAAAACTAATCAAATCAGGAAATAAAAAAGTTGCCTTTATTTCAGGTTCACTTTTAGATCCAATCAATGGTGTCTATCGTTTGAGCGGTTATAAAGAAGCGTTGAAAGAAAATGACATCACTTTTAATGAAGGGTTAGTCTTTGAATCAGAGTATAGCTATAAATCAGGTTTGAAATTACATGATCGTATGTCTAATAGTGGAGCAACTGCAGCTGTTGTTGCAGATGATGAATTAGCAGTTGGATTATTAAATAGTTTAACTGATAATGGAGTAAGTGTTCCGACTGATTTTGAGATAATTACAAGTAATAATTCATTATTTAGTGATATTTCACGACCTAGCGTTTCAAGCATTTCACAACCTCTTTATGATATTGGTGCCGTTGCAATGCGGTTGCTAACAAAATTAATGAGCAAAGAAGATATCGAAGAAAAAACAATTATTTTACCTTACGGATTAATCGAAAAAGGTTCAACTAAATAAAAATAAAAAAGAGGTTAATCCAAATTTGGATTAACCTTTTTTTTATTTCCATTTTTTATAACTTTTAGGACCTATATAAGAATTCCAAGAATTTTTATAATTATCATCTGTGCCACCGATTCCGAATCTAAATGTACTATCTTTAGGTTTGCTACCTTCAGAATAAAGATTTGTTTTGGTTTTAGACCCACGTAAATTCATATTATATCCTTCTGTGTTAAAGCTTGCTTCCTTTTCTCCTGTAAATTCAACGACTTTCTCTTTTTTAACACTGGAATCAAGAGAGAATTTTTCGTTAATATTAAAGATATCAGGATTTTGCTGGTAAACATAATTAGTAACGTAAGACCAGTAAACCATATTTTGTTTATTCCAAGTATCATTCATAGTCGTCGGGTTGTCATAACCAATCCAGCTACTCATTGTGATGGCAGGGTTGGAAGCTGTGAACCAATAATCTTTCAAATCATCCGTTGTACCCGTTTTACCTACCCAGTCAGCTTTTGCTAAAGGGGAGTTGATACTATTAAAAGTATCTTTTGCAGGTTGTCCAGTACCTGAATTAACAACATCTCGCATCATATCATTCATAATGCTCGCTGTGGACGGTTTAAAGACTTGAACCGGGTTGTTTTTATGTTCGTAAATTGTTTTCCCGTTGTTGTCAGTAATTTTATCAATCGAATAGCCTTCATTATAAACACCTTTATTAGCTAAAGTAGCATAGGCTACGGTTTCTTCAAAAACAGTTAGTCCATGTGAAGTACCACCTAACGGGATAGATTCGTAGCCGAATTCATCCGTACTAATGCCAGTTATATTCATTTTATCGAAGTAATCTTTAGGATAGCTTTCATTGCGCAGCTCACCATAGAGATTAACGACTGGAATATTAAGCGACCATTTGACTGATTCTCTAACTGATTTGAAAGTGCTACTACCTTTATCAGAATAGTTATTAATGACATCACCACTCTTATATTTTTTTGGATAGTCAGATAGCATAGATTCTGAGCCAATTAGTCCGATATCGATTGCAGGAGCATAGGCAATGATTGGTTTAATAGTTGAACCTGGTTGACGTTGCATTTGGAATGCATGATTATATTGATTTTCACTATAATTACGACCACCAATAAAACCGTAAATTCGACCTGATTTATTGTCCATTAAGACACTACCAGTTTCAAGAGTCATATCACGACCATCATCTAAAACAGAACCATATTGTTGCACCGCTTCTTGCATCGAATTATGAACATTTTTGTCAATTGAGCTATGAACAGTATAACCATTTTGTCGTAGTTCTCTTTTGGCAATTTTTAGATATTTATTGTTTAACTCTATTGATTCATCTATATCTTTTTGAGTTAAACCATCTTTTTCATAATAGATAGGCATAATTTTTGTAGCCGCTTCGTTAATAAGATAGTCATATAAATAGCCACTGTTATTACTAAGTGGTGATTCTGGTTCAATGAAATCTTTAGCTAAATCATAATCTTTAGCTTCGTGGTATTCTTTTTCATTAATTGATTTTTCGCGGTACATGTTAAAAAGAACATCATTTTTTCTGTTTAAACCAGCATCGAATTTTTGTTTAAATTCTCCTGTATTCGTATAAGGCGTATACTCAATTGGACTTTGAGGTAAACCTGCTAAAAAGGCTGCTTGTGGTAGAGAAACATCCTTTGCGTGGACACCAAAAATACCGAGTGCGGCTTCTTCAATACCGGCAATATTCTCCCCACGATTGTTTCGACCAAATGGGGAAACGTTTAAGTAAGAATTTAAAATTTCTTCTTTTGAAAAGAATTTTTCAGTTCGGGCAGCTAACAGAATCTCAGAAGATTTACGCTTATAAGATGTTTCACTGGTTAAGACTTGTTGCTTAATTAGTTGTTGAGTAATGGTGGATCCACCAGAACTACCACCAACGCCGACAACATCTGAAATAGTCGCACGAATAATTGCTTTTGGAACGATTCCCTTATGGTCGTAAAAATGTTCATCTTCTGTAGAAATCAATGCTTTTTTTACAAAGGGTGAGATGTCATCAGATTTAACGGATGTTCTAACAAGGTCTGACTTAATAACTGAAACAAGGTCACCGTTTGAATATAGAATTTTTGATTGTTGTTCTATATCATTAATTTTTTGCGAAAGCTCTTCTTTACCAGGGACTTTTACATCTGAAACGAGTGAAGCAAAGTACCCAAAGCCGATTCCTAAGCCAAGAAAGCCAATTCCAGAAGCAATAAGAACAAAAAATAAAAAGATAGAACGTAAGACACGATAAAAGACATTAATGGAAAAAGAAAAATATTTCTTTGAACCATTTTGAATATCTTGATCTATTCTACTTCTTGTTTCTTCATTATTGGGCTGTGGCGGTATAGCGGATTGATTGTCGTTGTTACTAGGTTGTGTCAATATATCACCTCAAAACTTATAATGATAAAATTATATCATTATATGGGTTCTATTCCTAGTTTTGACTATTATTTAAAATTTCCTTAGAAAGGAAACCAAGCCCTATAGTGTCAAACTTCTTCGTCTAATAGGGCTACTTTAAAAAAGAGGTTTTTTAAGAATCTTAAAAATTACTTTGGATAAAGCTGTTTATAAATATTTGGGATATAAGTGTAGTGTTTTTTATCACCATTTATTTTGCATATGTTAAAATTAATCAACTTTTATTTTCCCATGATTTTTTTTATTTAAGGTAGATCTAAGTTAAACAAATAAAGATATTTATTTTTAAAAACATGACGTTAAATAAATATTGCAATTCTTTTCAGAATTTGGTAAGTTTTAATTGTGAAAAAAATAATTTGTTATATTAAGGGAGAAAATACTATGAGAAAAAGTATGATAAAGTTACTATTTTTAAGTTCTATTTTTATCTTCACATCATGTTCAACAACTAAAGAAGACTCCAAAGAAAGTGAAGAGGCTGTGAAAATAAACGTGATTCAAGAATTAAATACAATAGATCCTTCTTTTTCAGTTGATGTTAATAGTAATATCGTTCTAAATAATGTTTATGAAGGATTGTATCGATTGGATAAAAATAATCAACCAATGCCTGCTGGAGCAAGTGAATTACCTGAAATTAGTGAAGATGGGTTAACTTATACTATTAAATTGAATAAAGAGGCAAAGTGGTCTAATGGTAAAAAGATAGTAGCAGATGATTATATATATGCTTTAAGACGGTCAATTTCTTCGAAAGACGCAGC
Organism: uncultured Vagococcus sp.; assembly: GCA_963517295.1. GTDB lineage: Bacteria > Bacillota > Bacilli > Lactobacillales > Vagococcaceae > Vagococcus. The sequence goes on along the minus strand of CAUQFM010000009.1, from coordinate 21,428 downwards.
GCAGAATAATTATTTTTACGCTAATATTAAAAACGGCAATGAAATTTTAGATAAAAATAAAAAAGTTGAAGAATTAGGCATTAAAAAAATCGATGATGAAACCTTACAATATGACTTAACAGAGCCAACACCATATTTTACGGCGATGCTAGCAATGCCGGTATTTTTCCCATTGAATGAGGATTATATAGAAAGTAAAGGAAAAGATTTTGCTTTGACAAGTGAAGATGCTCTTTATAATGGTCCATTTATTTTAAGTGATTTTAAGGGACCAGGAACAGGTAGTGGATGGACTTATCTTAAGAATGAAGATTACTGGGATAAGGAACAAGTTAAATTAAATCAAATTAAATTTGATGTTGTGAAAGAAACTGCGACAAACGTTAATCTATTTGAAAATGAGCAAACAAATGAAGTCAGTGTATTAGGTGAATATGCAAAAAATAAATTGAAAGATCCAGAATTTGTTAAAGAGAAAACAACTCAGACGATATTTATAGGTTACAATCATACAAAAGAATTTTATCAAAACGAAAAAATTCGGCAAGCCATTTCTTTATTGATTGACCGAGAACAGCTAACACGTAATATTTTAGGGAATGGCGTAGAGCCTGCCACAGGGCTTATCTTTGAACATCTAGCTGTTAATCCGGTAACCTCTAAAGATTTTACGAAAGACCGCGATTCATTATTAAAGACAGATGTCGAAAAAGCAAAAAAACTTTGGCTTGAAGGAAAAGAAGAGCTAGGATTAGAAAAAGAAGCTAAAATTGAAATGAATTTAATTACTTTTGAAAATGAAGATATGGCAAAAACAGCTGAATATTTACAAGGTGTCATTAATGAAAACTTAGTAGGTGCTAAATTAAGTATTAATTCTTACCCAGTATCCGTTTTTATGGAAAATGCTAGTAAGCAAGAATTTGATATGTATTTAGTCAGTTGGGGTGCTGATTATGCGGATCCTAATGCGATGTTACAACTTTTTAAATCAACTTCAGGTAGTAACTGGGGGAAATATAAGCAACCAAAATTTGATGAACTTTTATTAGAGGCACAAAAAAATAGTTTAAGTCCTGAAAAGAGATGGAATAATCTAATTGAGGCTGAAAATATTTTAATGACAGAACAAGGAATTACACCTATTTATAGTTCTAATCCTACTTATTTAAGAAGTAGCCAGTTAAAAAATGTTATCTTTCATAATGTAGGACCAAGATTCGAATACAAAACAGCAGAATTAAAAAAATAAAAAATTGGGAGATTGACTACATGATTGTCAGTCTCTTTCTTAGTTTGTGAATAATTTTTAATAGTCAGGTAATAAATATCTTTTTCACCACCTTGATTCATAAGCAAGATACTTGTTTGAGTAATTTTAAAACTGTACAATTAGGTAAGTAGATAAAGAGGAGCGAAAAAAAATATGTTATTAGGATCACACGTAAGTATGAATGGGAAATCAATGTTATTAGGCTCAGCAGAAACAGCTGTTAATTACGGAGCTAATACTTTTATGATTTATACAGGAGCACCGCAAAACACACGAAGAAAACCAGTAGAAGAATTAAATATAGAGACAGGCATAGCGTTTATGACTGAACATAATTTAGATATAAAAGACATAGTCGTCCATGCGCCGTATATTATTAATTTAGGTAATACAATTAAGCCCCAAAATTTTGGTTTTGCAGTCGATTTTTTACGTCAAGAAATTGAACGTGTGGAGGCGATTGGAGCAACTCAAATAACACTTCATCCAGGGGCTCATGTAGGTGAGGGAGCTGACAAAGGGATTAAACAAATCATCAAAGGATTAAATGAAGTTTTAAGGCAAGATCAAGTACCTCAAATAGCTTTAGAAACGATGGCAGGAAAAGGAACTGAGATTGGTCGTTCATTTGAAGAATTAGCTGAGATTATTGCAGGTGTTACTCATAATGATAAACTATCTGTTACATTAGATACTTGTCATATAAATGATGCAGGTTACAATGTACGTGAAGATTTTGATGGTGTATTAGAAGAATTTGATAAAATTATTGGTTTAGATCGTTTGAAAGTTATTCATGTCAATGATTCTAAAAACCCACAAGGCTCACACAAAGATCGTCATGCTAATATTGGTTTTGGAACGATTGGATTCGAGGCATTAAGCCATGTCGTTCATCATCCACAATTAGAAAAATTACCTAAAATTTTAGAGACACCTTATGTTGGAGAAGATAAAAAAACAGCAAAAGCTCCTTACGCCTTTGAAATCGCGATGCTAAAAGAAAATAAATTCAATCCTGATCTACTAGATTTAATTACAAATAGTTAATAAAAAATAATAATAACCCTTTTCTTTTAAAGGTTTATCTAGTAAAATATAGAATTGTGAGATTAATAAATTAGTGGAAGGAGTGTCGAAAAATATGAATACAGGATTAATTATATTATTCATTGTTATTGCATTAATAGTTGGTGCAATAGGTGGATTCTTTTTCGCTAAAAAAACATTCGAAGATCAATTAGAAAAAAATCCTCCCGTTAATGAGGATATGTTACGTATGATGATGGCTCAGATGGGACAAAAACCTTCAGAGAAAAAAATTCGTCAAATGATGCAAAATATGAAACCTCAAAATACTAAAAAGAAAAAATAGTATTTTGTTACATTTTGTTTCAAAATCACAGTCAAGAAACGGGTGCTTTTTTGTACCTGTTTTTTTGTCGTCAAAAAAGGAGTGAAGGATTTGGATATTTTTAAAAAATTATCTTGGTTTTTTAAGGAAGAAAAAAAGAATTATTTTATCGGGGTCTCAACATTAATACTAGTAGCTTTTATCCAATTAATTCCACCTCGAGTGATAGGGATTATTGTAGATAGTGTGGCAGATAAGACGTTAACTGCTCATAAATTAACTATTTGGATTAGTGTGCTAGTTGTTTCAGGATTTGTGGTTTATTGTTTACGTTATTTATGGCGTAAACACATCTGGGGTGGTGCTGCTAGATTAGAGAAACTGATGAGAAGAAGATTATTTCATCATTTTACTAAAATGGATCAAGTATTCTATCAAAAATACAGAACAGGCGATTTGATGGCTCATGCAACAAATGATTTAAACGCGATTCAAAATGTAGCAGGAGCGGGGATTTTAACTTTTGCAGATGCTTTTATTACTGGTATTATCACCGTTGTGGCGATGATGATGTTTGTTGATTGGCGTTTAACATTGATTGCCTTAATTCCGTTTCCGTTATTGGCTGTTTTATCAAGTAAATTAGGCAATAAAATGCACGAGGCGTTTAAAGATTCTCAAGGTGCTTTTTCAAAATTAAATGATAAAACACAAGAAAGTATTACAGGAATTAAAGTCATTAAAACATTTGGTCAGGAACAAGAAGATATTGCTGATTTTGAAGAAAAAATAAGTTACTCTATCCAAAAAAATACCAAAGTTAATAATTTAGATGCTTTATTTGACCCGTTAATTACGCTGATTATTGGTTTGTCTTATATTATCTCCATTATGTTAGGTGGTTATTTTGTATCTAATGGGACTATTTCCATTGGGCAACTTATTTCTTTCTTTAACTATATTAGTATGCTAGTTTGGCCGATGTTTGCCATAGGTCGATTTTTTAATGTGGTTCAAAGAGGAAATGCGAGTTATGATCGTGTCTCGGATTTAATGAATGAAACGTCTAATATTCAAGAAATGAAAACTGGTATCAGCAAAAAGGCTACTGGAGATTTGGTGTATCATGTGGAGTCATTTACATATCACGATGACCAACATGCGACATTAGAAAATATAAATTTTGAAATAAAAGAAGGTCAGACTTTAGGGATTGTTGGAAAAACAGGAGCAGGAAAAACAACTATTTTGAAATTACTAATGCGTGAATATGACGATTATAAAGGTAGTATTTCAATTAATCAAAACCAGCTTCAAGATTATACATTAGATGCTTTACTGCATTCGATTGGCTACGTCCCTCAAGATCACTTCTTATTTTCAATGACGGTACGAGACAATATTCGTTTTGGAGCGCCAAAAGTATCTCAAAAAGAAGTTGAAAAAATTGCTATTGAAGCAGTAGTTCATGAAGATATACTAGGATTCTCAGATGGCTACGATACGATGGTAGGTGAGCGTGGTGTGTCACTATCTGGAGGTCAAAAACAGCGGATTTCAATAGCTAGAGCATTGTTAGTTGAACCAGAACTACTTATATTGGATGATGCACTATCCGCAGTGGATGCTAAAACAGAAGAACAAATTTTAAGTAATTTACGGGAATCAAGACAAGATAAAACAACTATTATTAGTACGCATCGTTTAAGCAGTGTGATGCATGCTAATGAAATTATTGTCATTGATGAAGGTAAAATTATTGAACGCGGAACGCATGAATCATTAATTGATTTAGATGGTTGGTATAAAAAAATGTATGATCATCAACAATTAGAAAATAAAATCGAGGGAGGTGTTAGATAATGGAAGAATCAAAATCAGGATGGGCAAAATCATTCACGATGAAAGAGCAACTAGAAATTATTAAACGATTGTTGACCTTTGCTAAGCCGTTTAAAAAAGATTTTATAATTGCGTTAATTTTTGCAGTATCTTTGGCTGTTGTTAATATCGTTTTACCAAAAATTTTACAAGTTTTTATGGATCAACATTTAACAACAGGGGACACGACTTTAAATATTATTTTATACTTTGCAGGCCTTTATGCGTTAGGTATTATCTTTAAAGCTATTGTTTGGTATGGTCAGTGGGTATTATATTTCAAAGGATCATTAAAGACGTATCAATCAATTCGAGTTGAACTTTTCAAAAAACTACAAGGGCTTGGTATGCGTTATTTTGACCAAACACCAGCTGGCTCAATTGTCTCCCGAGTAACCAATGATACAGAAACATTATTCGAATTTTGGTTAGTCTTTTTAATGGTATTATCAGCTTTTTTTGGAGTTGTGGCTTCATTCTCAGCTATGGCTTTTATTAATGTAGAATTAACGTTAGTTTGCTTAATATTTTTTCCGATTTTAATTGTCATCATTTGGTACTATCAAAAATTTAGTTCAAAAATTTATCGAGGCATGCGTGAAAAATTAAGTAATTTAAATACTAAACTGAATGAATCGATTTCGGGTATGTCAGTGATTCAATATTTCAGACAAGAACAACGCTTAGAAGAAGAATTTGAAGCAAGCAATGATGATTATTTACAGTCTAAATACATGATGATTAAAACGAATTCTTTGTTACTAGCACCAATTATCAATTTGTTGTTTGCCCTTGCAACTGCTTTAGTTCTTAGTTTTTTTGGCTTTGATGCGTTAAATTCTCCTGTTGAAGTTGGGCTGATTTATGCCTTTATTTCATACGTTCAACAATTTTTTAATCCTATGACTAACATGATGGATTTTTTAAGTACTTTTCAAGACGGTGTAGTTGCTGGAAGCCGTATTATCACAATATTAGACCATGAAGAGTTAGTACCTCAACAAAACCCAGGGGCTAATGCTAAAGTAACGGATGCAAAAATTGAATTTAGAAATGTTACTTTTTCTTATGATGGGAAACAAAACGTCTTAAACGATATTAGTTTTATTGCTAATCCAGGTGAAACAGTGGCTTTAGTTGGTCATACCGGTAGTGGTAAAAGTTCGATTATTAATGTTTTAATGCGTTTTTATGAGTTTTATGATGGACAAATTTTAATAGATGATAGTGATATCAAAGACTATTCCATGGAAGAATTACGAGAAAAAATGGGCTTAGTTCTTCAAGATGCTTTTATGTTTTATGGAGATATCGCAAGTAATATTCGACTCTTAAATCAAAATATAACAGATGAACAAATAATAAATGCAGCTAAATTTGTTCAAGCAGATAAATTTATCAATACATTACCTAACACTTACCACGCCAGAGTTCTAGAAGGTGGTTCTAGTTTTTCAAGTGGACAAAGGCAATTAATTTCATTTGCAAGAACGATTGTTACAGATCCTAAAATATTGGTTCTAGATGAGGCGACAGCAAGTATTGATACGGAAACAGAAACCTTAATTCAACAAGGTCTAGAAAAAATGAGAAATGGACGAACAACAATCGCTATTGCTCATAGATTATCGACAATCAAAGATGCTAATTTAATATTAGTCCTTGAAAAAGGTCATATTGTTGAGCGCGGAAATCATGAGGAATTAATTACTCATGAAGGATTATATTACGATATGTATCGATTACAAAATAGTCACGTTTAACTACATAAAGAAATGACTGTGACATAAGTACGTCACAGTATGTTTTTACAAACTAAACGGTGCCACAGAAGTAGCTTCTTCGAAAAATAAGCCGAAAATCACAAAAATTTGAAAAGCAATTTTCATGATTTCCTTCTTATTTCTTGAAGCTGAACACTTCTGTCACAACCTCTTTTTTTTAATGTGCTAAACTGACATCAGAATAAGTTAAAATAATTAAATCTAGCTTATTATAATTTTTAACGTATAATAACAGTAATATGCTCAAAAAGGGTGGGGGAAATGACAACTTTATCAGATGTTGCCAAAAAGGCTAATGTATCAAAAATGACGGTTTCTAGGGTTATTAATCATCCAGAAAAAGTAACAGATGAATTAAAAGAATTAGTATTTAAGGCAATGAAGGATTTAGATTATAAACCTAATGTTGCCGCAAAAGCTTTAGCAAATAATCGAACACAAATTATCAAATTTTTTATTTTAGAAGAAATTGACACAACAGAGCCGTATTATATGAATTTGTTGATGGGGATTTCTAAAGAACTTGATAAACATCAGTATTCTTTACAACTTGTCACTGAAAACAGCTTTGATTTAGGTCAAAGTGATGGCTATATTATTACGGGAATGAGAGATGAAGATTATCCTTGGATTGAAAGATTAGAAAAACCTTTTGTCTTATTTGGTGAAAATCGCTATGGCTATGATTTTGTTGATACTGATAATGCTAAAGGGACAGAACTTTCAACTGAACATGCTATTGCTCAAGGGTATGAAAAAATTGTTTATGTAGGCATTGATGTGAAGGAGCCTTTTGAGTTTTCGAGAGAGTCTGGTTATATTAACACGATGCAGAGATATCAAAAAGTTCCTGAAATTGTAAGATTTAATAATCGGTCACATTTTTCATATCAATTTATTTCAGATAAATTTTTGAGATATCCTAAAAAAACTGCCTTTGTCTGTAGCAGTGATCGATTAGCGATTGGAATTGAACGAGGACTTCAAGCAAGTAAAGCGAAAATCCCAGAAGATTATGGTGTGATTGGCTTTGACGGCGTATTTTTAGATCAAATCGCCTTTCCGAAATTAACAACAGTCAAACAATCCGTTTTTGAAATGGGAGCAGCATGTGCAGATATGTTGTTAAATAAAATTAAACAAAAGGGAGCGCCACAAGGCAATCAGCTGTTCGAAGCTTCTTTAGTTGTTCGTGGAAGTACTGAAAAGAAAATAGAAGACTAATTAAAAAGCCATTCAAGACAAAATTTATCTTGAATGGCTTTTTTTCTAATTATTCAGTTTTTATCAATTAAATCTCGTTGTGTTTTAATATAGTCACTATCTAAGGTTTTTAACAAATAAATATAGCTAGGATTGTTATCAAAAAATAGTTGTGCTGTTTTTGATAAGGGAAGAATCGTCCGGTTATCCTTTTGGCAATCACTAATAAAGGCTAAAATAAGGCTGTCTGAGTCTTTTTCACAAAGGATATCAGTAAGTATTCTCACACCGCCTCCTGCCATACTCCATTTCAAATAATTATAAACATTGTTATCTTTAATCAATTGGTATTCAAATTCATTTTTATTAATCATGTTATTTCCTCTTTTCTGTGAAATTTAAACGCTTAAAACTTTGACTTAATTATAATAGTATTATAAACTCATTAGAATACAAGGAGGAGATTTTAATGAAAAAGATTTTATTCGGAGGAATTGGTTTAGTATTTCTGTTAGCTGGATGTCAGTCTAACACAAAAAAAGAAGAGACAACAGGAGCGCCAGAACAAAAAGTAACAATGGCAATTAACCAAGAACTCTCTTCATTAGATAGTTCTTTGGCAAATGATACTTATAGTATTACTGTTTTGAATAATATTATGGAAGGGCTCTATCGATTAGATAAAAATAATCAGTTGATTCCAGCCAACGCAAAAGAAGTGCCAGAAATTTCAGAAGATAAGTTAACATATAAAATTAAATTAAAAGAAAATATGAAATGGACTAATGGCGAACCAGTGACTGCAAATGACTATGTGTATGGCTGGCAAAAAGCAGTAACACCAGAAACAGGATCTGAGTATAGTGGCTTATTTACTGGTATTGAAAATGCCAAAGAGATCATTGAAGGGAAGAAAAAAAGTACAGAACTTGGAATTAAAGCAGTGGATGAGACGACGTTAGAAATAAGAATGAGTCAAGTGGTACCATATTTTGAAAGTTTACTAGCTTTTCCAACTTTTTTCCCACAAAATAAAACGTTCGTTGAAAAAGAAGGTAAAACATATGCTTCTACAAGTGATAATTTAATTTATAATGGTCCATTTAAGCTAGAAGAATTTGATGGTCCAGGAACTGACACTGAATGGAAATTAACTAAAAATAAAGATTATTGGGATCAAGAAAAGGTTAAACTAGAAACCATTGTTAATCAAGTGAGTAAAGAACCATCAACCAGTGTTAAATTATTTGAAGCTGGGGATGTTGATGACACAACGTTATCTGGTGAGTTGGCTAAACAATATAAAGATGACCCAGCTTTTGTTACATTGGAAAAAGCGGGTACGACTTACTTATCATATAATCAAACGAAAGACATTTTTAAAAATAAAAAAGCCCGTGAAGCGATATCTTTGGTTCTAGATAGAAAAAATATAACAGAATTTATTTTAGCGGATGGGTCAAAAGAACCTAAAGGATTAGTACCAAATGGGATGTCATACTCTAAAGACAAAAAAGATTTTGCTGACGAGTCGAAAGTAATGGTAAAAACTGATATTGTAAAGGCACAAAAACTTTGGGATGAAGCTAAAAAAGAGTTGGATATCAAAAATGTTGAGTTGGATTTATTATCGTATGATGACGAAGTGATAAAAAAATTAGCAGAAGCCATTCAATTTGATGTTGAAGATAAATTAAAAGGAATTAAAGTGAATGTTAACATCGTTCCTTTGACTGCTGCAATTGAAAAAGGCCGCTCTGCTGATTTTGACTTATTCTTATTCGGATGGGGTGCCGATTATCCTGATCCTAGTAGTTTTATGGAGTTATTTACAACTGATTCTCCTTACAACTATGGAAAATATACAAATAAGGAATATGATGAATTGGTTTTAAATGCTGCAAATAAAGATGCAGCCGATGATAATAAAAGATGGGATGATTACATTAAAGCTGAAAATATCTTAACAGAGGATGTTGCGCTTAGTCCTATTTTTCAAAAATCAGAAGCAAAACTGAGAAATCCAAAATTAAAAGGTATCATTAGCCACTCAACAGGGGCTCAATTTGATTATAAAGAAGCTTATATCGAATAAAATACAGAATAAGAAAATACAAAAAGAGGGTGATACCGCATTTAAGTGGGATTGCTCTCTTTTTGTTAACGTTAACACGAATTTATTAGTTGAGTTATTGAGTAACATTTCATAGACTATGAATGAGCTTACAAAGGAGGGGAAAGATATGACTGAAAATTGGTGGGAAAAAGCAATCGTCTACCAAATTTATCCTAAAAGTTTTAAAGATACGAATAATGATGGTATCGGGGACTTACAAGGAATTATAAAATCTTTAGATTATATTAAAGAATTAGGCGTTAATACCTTGTGGTTAAATCCTATTTTTATTTCACCACAAGTTGATAACGGTTACGATATCTCGAATTACTATGCAATTGATGAAATATTTGGTGATTTAAAAGATGTGGAAGAGTTAATTAACGAGGCTCACAAACGTGATTTGAAAATTATTTTTGATTTAGTTTTAAATCATACTTCAAGTCAACATCCTTGGTTTCAAGAGGCTTTAAAGGGTCCTGATAATCTTTACCGTGATTATTACCTTTGGGCAGATGAGCAAATAGATGGAACCATCCCTAACAATTGGGAATCGTTTTTTGGTGGTTCTGTGTGGGAGAAAGATTATAAGAGTGATCAATATTACTTCCATTTGTTTGATAAGGAGATGCCAGATTTAAACTGGGAAAATCCAGAAGTGATGAAATCAATGATTGATATCGCAAAATTTTGGTTGGATAAAGGAATAGATGGGTTTAGATTAGATGCCTTTATACATATGATTAAATCAAAATTTTCGTTCCAAGTTGCAAACGTATCCAAAGGTGAAATTGCCCTCGCAGAGGAATACTATGCTAATCTACCAGAGGTGAAACACTACCTATCAGAGTTCATTTCAGCTATTAAGTACATCAATCCAGATTGTTTTATCTTAGGTGAAGCAGCTTCTGCAACGCCAGAATTAGCAGATAGTTATATTCGAGAAGATTTATGTGGTGCAGTTATTTCATTTGATCATTTTGATGAAAAAATAATAGGCGATGATAAAAGAATACCAGAAGAATTAGCAGAAAGAGTTATCGATTCTAAAAAAATGAAGTCAAATTTATCGGCGTGGCAAGAAGCTCTTACACCTAATAAATACCCAACGCTTTATTGGAATAATCACGATATGCCACGAGTTGTATCGAGATTTGGTGATGATGTAACCTATCGAGATAAGAGTGCAAAAGCTTTAGCAACAGGAATGTATTTATTAAAAGGAATACCTGTCATACTTTATGGCGAAGAAATTGGCATGAAAAACCTATCAGTGGATAGTATCGACGCATTCCAAAGTCCTAAGGCAGTTAGACAACATATTCAGCTGCTTGAATCAGGATTTTCTAAGGCAGAGTCTTTAGAAATTATTGCTTCAGTTAATAAAGAGGCAAGTCGAGGCGTGATGCAGTGGGATGAAAGTGACTACGCTGGATTTTCAACTAAATCAAGTTGGATTGGTGAAAATGTAGAAGAAAGATACAATGTAGCAGCTGAATTATCAGATGAAACAAGTATTTTAAAATTCTATCAACAATTACTTAAATTAAAAAAAGAAGATATCTTCTCGTTAGGAGATGTTGAGTTTTTAGAAAGTTCAGATCAATTATTAGCATATAAAAGAACTTATGAAGATCAAACTGCTGTAGTCATCGTTAATTTAATGGATGAAACACTAGAGAAACCAGAATGGCTATTTCAATACAAAGATTGGCAAAAAGTTCTTGATTCAGAAGTCGAAATGGATAAAAAAGAACTTTTACCATATGCATATAAAGTATATAAAAATTAGAAAATGGGGAATTTGAAAACATGGAAAGAGCAGCCTTATTACATAGACCAGATAGCGAATACGCTTATTTATTTGAAAAAGATGTGATGCACATCCGTTTAAGAACAAAAAAAAGTGACGCAAAAGAAGTAAAGATTATTAAGGGAGATCCATATTTAATTAACGAAGACAAATGGTACAAAGAATCAGAAAAAATGAATTTAGTCGCAACAACAGAAGATTATGATTACTACCAAATTGCTGTTGGAGCTGACTTCAAACGGATTCAATATGCTTTTGATATTGTAGGAGCAGACGGTGAAGAAGTATTTTACGGCGATCGTGGGATTTTTGGTTTATCAGAATCAGTGATTGAAAAAGCTGAAAATTACTTCAGAATGCCATTTTTCCAAGAAGTTGATCGATTTAAAGCACCGGAATGGGTGAAAGAAACTGTTTGGTATCAAATTTTCCCAGAGCGTTTTGCGAATGGCGATAAAACGAATGACCCAGAAGGAACACTACCTTGGGGAAGTCAATTACCAGGACGCGAAGATTTCTTTGGTGGGGATCTTCAAGGTGTGATTGATCATTTAGATTATTTAGTTGACTTAGGAATAAACGGATTGTATTTCTGTCCACTCTTTAAAGCATCATCAAACCATAAATATGATACAATCGATTATTTTGATATTGATCCAGATTTTGGAGATAAAGAAACATTCAAAAAATTAGTTGAAGAAGCGCATAAACGTGGCATTAAAATCATGTTGGATGCTGTATTTAATCACATGGGCTACTACTCACCACAATTCCAAGATGTTGTGAAGAATGGAGAAAAATCTAAATTTGCTGATTGGTTCCATATTCATAGCTTCCCAGTAGAAATTGGGACAAATGGTAATTTTGAAGGAGCTAAAACATTATCTTATGATACGTTTGCCTTTACACCAATGATGCCAAAATTAAATACTGCTAATAAAGAAGTACAAGATTATTTATTAGATATTGCGACTTATTGGGTGAGAGAATTTAACATCGATGCATGGCGTTTAGATGTAGCAAATGAAGTCGATCATCATTTCTGGAAAAAATTCTATGAGGCAACGACTGAGTTAGATCAAGATTTCTATATCTTAGGTGAAATTTGGCATTCTTCTCAAAGCTGGTTACAAGGAGATGAATTCCATGGGGTAATGAATTATGCCTTTACAGAAACAGCAACTAACTTTTTCGTTAAAGATGCTATATCAGCAACTAAAATGGCGAGTGGTTTATACGAACAGTTAATGTTATACCGTGATCAAACCAACCAAGTGATGTTTAACTGTTTAGACTCACATGATACAGCGAGATTGTTGCATATCTCAGGTGAAAATAAAGATGTTGCTAAGATGGCCTTAATGTTTACGTTCTTACAACAAGGCTCTCCATGTATTTATTATGGAACAGAAATTGGTATGAGTGGTTCTGATGACCCAGATTGCCGTAGATGTATGGTTTGGGAAGAAGAAAATCAAGACCAAGTCTTCTTAGCGTTTACTAAGCAACTGGTTGCATTGAGAAAAGAATATCAATCAATTCTTTCATATGGTAACTTAACGTTTGAAACATTGGACAATGAAGCGAAGTATATTGAATTTACCCGCCAAACAACTAATGGAAAAGTGAAAGGTTTCTTTAATAAAGGGAATCAAGAACAACTAGTATCAGGTGATTTGGAGATATTAATGAGTCAAAATATTGAAAAGACTGAAAAAGGCTACATTATTAAAGAAAATGGTTTCATTGTTTCGAAATAGATAAAAAAGGTGTTAACGGTAACATCGTAAAAACGGTTGCATTGAAAGCCGTAACAGCATAATCTAAGGGTGTAAAGAAAATACATAGGAGGCTTTCTCAATGAAAAAAGGATGGAAACGCTTTGGTCTAGGTTTAGTTGCAGCATCAGCAGTATTGGCATTAACTGCATGTGGTGGAGGCAAGGATAAAAAAGACGAAGGTAAAAAAGATGATACATTGGAAATATCAGTAGCAAAAGGCTATGTAAAATATGTAAACGAAATCAAAGGTGACTTTGAAAAAGAAAATGGTATTAAAGTTAAAGTTATCGAAAAAGATATGTTCGAACAATTAGATGCATTATCTCTTGATGGCCCAGCAGGAAAAGCGCCTGACGTTATGATGTCAGCATTTGACCGCTTAGGACCTTTAGGATTACAAGGACATTTAGCAGAAGTTAAATTAAGTGACGACTCACATTATAATGATACTGATAAAAAACAAGTAACGGTTCAAGATAAACAATATGGCTCTCCAGCTGTTATTGAAACGTTAATTATGTACTATAATAAAGATTTAATTAAAGAAGCACCAAAAACATTTAAAGAAATTGAAGCATTATCAAAAGATGAAAAATATGCCTTTAAAGGTGAAGAAGGAAAAAATACAGCTTTCTTAGCTAAATGGACTGACTTCTACTTCGCATACGGATTAATCTCTGGTTACGGTGGTTATACATTTGGTAAAGACGGTACTGATCCTAAAGATGTTGGTTTAAACAACAAAGGCGCTGTTGAAGGAATTCAATATGCAACTGATTGGTTCCAAAAAACTTGGCCAAAAGGCATGATGGATGTTAAAGCTGCTGGTGATTTTGTGACTAACCAATTTACTGGTGGACACACTGCAGCAATTATCGACGGACCTTGGGCAGCAGCTAACTACAAAGATGCAGGACTTAACTTTGGTGCTGCTAAAATCCCTACACTAAACAATGGTAAAGAATACGAAGCGTTTGGTGGCGGTAAAGCATGGGTAGTAAGTAACTATTCTAAAAACAAAGACATGGCTCAAAAATGGTTAGACTATGTAACTAATGATAAAAACCAAGAAGCATTCTACAAAGAAACACAAGAAGTTCCAGCTAACAACACAGCTCGTGAAGCTGCAACAAAAGAAAATAACGAATTAACTACAGCTGTTATCGAACAATACAAAAACTCTAAACCAATGCCAAATATTCCAGAAATGGCTGAAATTTTTGCTGGTGGAGAAAACTTAATGTTTGATGCTGCATCTGGTAAGAAAACTCCTCAAGAAGCTGCTGACGCTGCAGTGAAAGTAATCACAGAAAATATTGACCAAAAATACGGCGAATAAGGAGTGACATCGGCAGAGGGGATTAAAAACTCTGCCGATTTCTTATTATAGATAAGGAGATACAAACATGGATACAACTCAAAAAAAGAAAGACGTTAAAAAAGCGACTCTTCTTTCGATTATTCCAGGATTAGGACAAATTTATAATGAACAAAAATTTAAAGGCTTTATTTTCTTAGGTATTTTTGTTTTGTATATTATAGAGTTGTTTACATTTGGTTTATCTGCATTTGATGGTTTTATTACTTTAGGTACAGTTCCAGTCGAAGATCATTCGTTATTTCTTTTAATAGAAGGAACGCTACAAATTATTATTACAGCAATTTTTCTGATTTTTTATGGTCTAAATATTCGTGATGCACATATTGTTGCTAAAAAATGGAATAATGGGCTGAAAGTAAATACAACAGCCAAAGCAATTATCGAAAATGTATTAGATGATGGTTTCCCATACCTTTTAACATTACCAGCTTATCTGGTTATGACAATTGCGATAATTTTTCCTGTTTTAGTAACATTATTTATGGCGTTTACTAACTATGACTTCAAACATATTCCACCAGCGGGCTTGATTGACTGGGTTGGAATTAAGAACTTCTTTAGTATTTTCTTCTTAAGTTCTTATCGTGCTACATTTGGCGCTGTATTTAGTTGGACTGTTATTTGGACAGTGTGTGCCTCAACATTACAAATTGTGTTAGGCGTTTTAACTGCCGTTATTGCGAACCAACAATTTATTAAAGGTAAGAGACTTTTCGGTGTTATTTTCTTACTTCCTTGGGCGGTTCCAGCTTTTATTACTATTATGAGTTTCTCTAACATTTTTAATGATAGTATCGGTGCCATTAATACTCAAGTTATTCCAATGTTTAATCATTTACCATTAGTTGATATTGGTGCCATTTCATGGAAAACTGATCCATTTTGGACAAAGGTTGCCATTATTATGATTCAAGGTTGGTTAGGCTTTCCGTATATTTATGTAATGACAACGGGGATTTTACAATCAATTCCTGAAGAATTATATGAAGCGGCTAAGATTGATGGTGCGAATGCCATTCAACGGTTTAGAACAATTACAGTACCGATGATTTTATTTGTAGCTGCGCCAATTTTTGTGACACAGTATACAGGTAACTTTAATAACTTCTCTATGATTTACTTATTCAATAATGGTGGTCCAGGTAGTGTCGGTGGTGGCGCAGGCTCAACAGATATTTTAATTTCTTGGATCTATAAATTAACAACAGGGAATGCCCCTCAATATTCTATAGCGGCAGCTGTAACGTTAATTATTTCGTTTATCGTTATTAGTATCTCAATGGTTGTCTTTAAGAAAACAAATGCATTCGATATGGAGGGCAAATAAAATGAAAAACAATCACTCCGTAAAACGTACTAGGTTTTTAACACATTTCTTTACTTATGTATTCTTGATCGTTTTAGCAGCTATTGTTGTCTATCCGATCCTGATTACTGTTAGTACAGCATTCAAATCAGGGAATGTTAGTGCGTTTAGTTTAGATTTTAATAGTGAATGGACATTGAATAATTTCAGTAGTTTGCTTAACGATACCCTTTATGGGAGCTGGTATATTAATACATTAATCATTGCTATCTTTACAATGGTTTGCCAAGTAACAATTATTACTCTGGCTGGTTATACATACAGTCGTTATCGTTTTGTTGGACGCAACAGTAGTTTGAAATTATTTTTAATCGTTCAAATGGTGCCAACTATGGCTGCTTTAACAGCCTTTTATGTTATGGCTTTGCTACTTAACGCCTTAGATCAACCATGGTTCTTAACACTGATTTATATTGGTGGTGGGATTCCAATGAACACATGGTTAATGAAGGGTTACTTTGATACTGTGCCAATCGACTTAGATGAATCTGCTAAATTAGATGGTGCAGGACACTTTAGAATTTTTGCTCAAATTGTGTTACCATTAGTAAAACCAATGATTGCAGTTCAAGCTTTATGGGCATTTATGGGACCTTTTGGAGACTATATGTTAGCTAAATTCTTATTACGTTCACCGGAAAAAATTACAGTTGCCGTTGGACTTCAAACATTCATTAGTAACTCTAAAGACCAACAAGTGGCATTATTTGCTGCTGGGGCACTTTTAATTGCTTTACCAATCACAGTGTTATTCTTCTTCTTACAAAAAAACTTTGTTTCAGGTTTGCTTGCAGGAGGAACAAAAGGATAGGAGTTTTTCTAAATGAAATTAAGTCAATTTCCAGTTTCTTATTTTTCTAATTGCTTTTCAGCAAAGAAAATGTTTTTAAATCGAAAGGAGCTTAAAGTCTGGCAAATGCTGATTGTTATGATCTTTTTAATTTTTGTGATGCTTAATCCAGTTGCGATTAACGCGAATAAATCACCAGAATTCAAATTAGATTCAATTATGCCTAACTTAATGGAACAAGTTTCTAAAGCACCTATCGAAGAATTAAAACAGATTTCTTTTAAGAATAATGAACTAGTCGAAAAAGAAACCAAAGAAATAAATCAAGGTATTTATTTAAATGCCTCTGAAAAGGAATTTGAAAAAGTTAAAACGGGACTTAATTTTGAAAAAAATAGGTTGGTAATGAAAGATAAAAATAGTTTGGTTTTTCAACTGGGGTATACAGAGGATTGGGATTTAGAAGGTATTACAACT
Source organism: uncultured Vagococcus sp. (assembly GCA_963517295.1). Taxonomy (GTDB): domain Bacteria; phylum Bacillota; class Bacilli; order Lactobacillales; family Vagococcaceae; genus Vagococcus. Next base: position 4,209 of record CAUQFM010000009.1, on the reverse strand, counting down.
AATAAAGAGTTTAATACATGGTTAACAAAAGAATGGAATAGGCAAAATGCTCCCTATCGAATAATGAGTATGACGATGATGATTGGCTTACTCGTTTTAAGTAGTACACTATTTTTGGTATTTGGTACGGCGTTCTTCATTTGGTTAACTAAAAAAAATCATATTTCAAGTATAAAATCATATAAAGAAGCAATGAATGTGACTTTAAATTCATTATTCCTTAGTACAATGATAGCAACAGTTGTAGGGATTATTCATTATGACATTACGTTAATGATGACTATCCAATCCTTTGGTTTAGCGATTCAAATTTTAGTTATTTTTGTAAAAACTAAATTTAATGATAACTTAGCGAAAGGTGAATCATTCAAATAAAAAAATCTCCCGAGAAGGGAGATTTTTTTTATTCATAAACATCCATTTCAAAAATTAAACCTAATGCGATTAATATTGCAACAAGTGAGGTTCCACCTTGACTTAAAAAAGGAAGTGGAATACCTGTTAAAGGCAGTAGTCCGATAGATGCGCCAATATTTTCAAACGTTTGGAACACAAGCATAAAGACAATACCAACACAAATGTAGATATTGAATTTAGAATTACTTTTTAATCCAGCATAGAAAATTTGGAAAAAGAGATAGAAATATAAAATAATGACAAGAGAAGCGCCAATAAATCCGTATGCTTCACCTACGAAGGTAAAAATCATGTCTGATTCTCTAACAGGAACATAAACCTGAACACCGCTAGCACCTTTCCCTAGAAGGCCGCCAGAACCCATTGCAACTAAACCTTGAACTTGTTGGTACGCAATGCCATCTGCATACTCAAAAGGATCACGCCATGCTTTAATTCGGTTTAACTGATATTGTTTAAAATGTAAAGAAGCTAGAATATCATTTCCGAATTCTGTAAAAACAAGGATAATTAAAATAGCTCCAATAATACTTAAAATAGCAGCCAGAGTAGCTAATATTTTCCAATTAATTCCAACTGCAATCAGCATTGCCCCGAGAACACAAACAAAAACAAGGGACGTACCAAAATCTTTTTGCATAAACATAAGAGCGTAAAGTGGCAAGCTAAGAAATAATAATCGTTTAATTAAATGTAAATCAGTTTTGATTGTCTTTTCTTTTGTTCTCATATCGTACTTAATGAGTTCTTTTGAAATGAATAAAATATAAGCAATCTTTGCTAATTCTGAGGGTTGGAAATTAATCCCACCGATATCTATCCATCGCTTTGTATGCGTTAAATTATACATGTCCACATCGTAAAAGAAATAAAGCGAAAGCATGAGTAATAAAGAAAATGCATAGATCCAAGGAACTAGTTTCCAGATGATTTTTTTATTAATAAATTTAAGCGAAAACATACAGGCTAGACCAATGCAGACAAAAATAATCTGCTTTAACGCTTGATTGGTTGCGGAGTAGTTTTCATAAGTGGCTACCCAGTATTGGAGCCAGATACTTAAAAGTAACATTAAAAAAATTGGTAAAAATAACCCGTAGTTAATTGTTTGTTTTTTTATTTGTCTTGATCGTCTTTGTGACAATAGCATCACCCTTTAAAATAAATTTAAAATTCTGTTTATTAATCTACCATTAATTAAATGGTAATAGTTAACTTTAGTTACTATTTTAAATAAAATTTAATAAACTCAGAGTCGATAAAAATTATTCGGATAAATAAAAAACGAGACTGATATCTGGGCCAGCCTCGTTTCCATCTTGTTTTGTATTAATAGATATGGCTTTTAGAACGCCATATACCGGATTTCCAACGCTTAATCATTAAGATTGATCGTAAGCCTTCGTCTATAGTATACGCTAACCAAACGCCAACGAGCCCTAAATTAAAAGTGATAGCCATCACATAAGAAAAAGGCAAACTAATCACCCAAAGAACAATTAAACTACAAATTAAAGGAAACTTAACATCCCCTGTTGCATTAAGTGAACCAACCATCGTCATATTGATTGTTCTGAATGCTTCTAAAAAGATATCAACTAAAAAGACAATTTTAGCAATAGCGATGACTTCTGGATTATACGTAAAAACATGCATAATGGGTTCAATAAAAATCCAAGTAATCAGTGATATAACACCAGTTGCCATCATACCAATTATAATCGTATTTTTACCACGGTCATAAGCACGATCAAATTCTTTAGCCCCAATATTGCGACCAATCATGATTTGATTCCCTTGGCTAAGTGCTGCAGCAATCAAATAAATGAACTGAGTGATGGCTGTTACGTATGATTTAGCAATTAGCATATTCTCTCCAAGTGAAGCAACAATCATCGTGACAACGACTTGTGATGCCATATAGGATAAATTTTCACCTGAAGATGGTAACCCTAAAGTTAAAATTAACTTTAATTTCTCTTTTGAAAATTCTTTAAAAGATAATTTAAAAATATTGTAATTAATTTCTTTATTTAAAATCACAAAGGCTACACCTAAAGCAATGGTATTACTTACAACAGCTGAAATCCCAAGACCAGCAATACCTAAATTAGGTAAACCGAACGGCCCGTATAGTGCAGCGTAATTTCCAATCAGTGAACAAATCAGTGCAACCATTGGTATGATTAGAGCTGATTTTGTTTTTCCGTGACTTCTTAAGACAGCAATAATAATGGCTGAGAGTGATGTAACAAATAAACTAGCCCCAAATATTTGTGTGTAACTAACCCCAATGGCAACAATATTAGGTGGTAAATTCATGAAAGATAATAATTGCTCTGGAAATAAAATAAAAATGCTACTTAACATAAATCCGATTAAGAAAGATCCAATTAAACCTGTTGTGATAACTGATTTTATTTGTTCTTGTTTTTTAGCACCTATGAGTTGTGCGATAATTATTTGAACACCAACTGTAATAAATCCGTAAATAAAAACAGATAAATTAAGAAGCTGATTTGCAGCTCCAACAGCAGCTACTGCTGATTCTGAATGTTGCGATATCATCCAAACGTTGACATTACCAATAAACACTCTTAAGAATAATTCGATAAAAATAGGCCAACTTAAGAAAAATAAGTCTTTGTTTGATACTTTACTTTGACCAAAAAAAGTTTTAATTGAATAAAACATTAAAAATTTCTCCTCCTTTCTGATTTAATTTGCTATGATAGTATTTTAGCGATATTATCAAATATGTCAATTCTTTTAGTATAAAAAACCTAAGCAAATGAATAGACAAGTTTAAGCTGAAGAGTTAAAGTAGTGATGAAATAAAACTTATGGGGGTATATTTATGTACGATGTAATTATAATTGGTGCAGGACCTGGTGGGATGACAGCCGCACTTTATGCGTCACGTTCAGATTTATCTGTTCTTGTGATTGAAAGAGGCGCTCCTGGTGGACAATTGATGAATACATCAGATGTGGAAAATTATCCAGGATTTGATTCGATCACAGGTCCAGATTTAGCTATTAAAATGTATGAAAATTCTTCTAATTTTGGAGCAACTCATGCTTATGGTAATGTGACTCGTCTTGAAAATGAAGGACTAGTAAAAAAAGTGTATTGTGATGATGACGTTTATGAAGCTAAAACAGTAATTATTGCTTCAGGAAGTGAACACCGTAAAATTGGTATTCCTGGTGAAGAAAAATATGCTGGACGTGGTGTTTCTTATTGTGCTGTGTGTGATGGAGCGTTCTTTAAAGATCGTCATTTGTATGTTATCGGTGGCGGTGATTCTGCAGTTGAAGAGGGTATTTACTTGACGCAATTTGCAAGTAAAGTAACAATTGTTCATAGACGAGAAGAATTACGTGCTCAAAAAATATTACAAGATCGTGCATTTAAAAATGAAAAAATTGATTTTATGTGGAATAAAGTCCCTGTTGAAATAACGGGTGATGATAAAAAAATTACTCATTTAACATTAAAAGATACTGAAACAAGTGAAGAAAAATTAGTTGAGGCAGATGGTACTTTTATTTACATCGGTTTAGATCCGTTAACAGAACCTTTTAAAGAGTTAGGTATTACAAATGAAGAAGGTTGGATTGAAACTAATAACCATATGGAAACTAATATCCCAGGTATTTATGCAATTGGTGATGTTCGTAATACAGTTTTACGTCAAATTGCAACTGCTGTTGGTGATGGTAGTATTGCTGGGCAAGAAGTTTATAAATATATAACTAGTTTAGGATAATCCAGTTAATGAAACAATAA
>CAUQFM010000008.1:0-37150 GCA_963517295.1 uncultured Vagococcus sp. | reverse complement strand
TAAAGAAATCAATTGGACTGAGCTTGAAGATGCTATTCCCGCATTCTTCACCTCTGTATTTATGGGCTTTAGTTACAGTATTTCATACGGAATTGCAGCGGGCTTTATCTTCTACGTCATTATTAAAGTAGTTAAAGGTAAATCTAAAGAGATTTCACCAGTTCTGTGGATTGTTACTGGCTTATTCTTAATTAATTTTATTGTTATGGCAACTTTATAAAAATATGAGAGACTGACATTTGTTAGTCTTTTTTTGTTCGTAATAGAAAATATCCTTTAAATAGAGTAAACTATAGTGTAAAAGAAGATTGGAGTTTTAAAATGAACACAAATAAAGGGGTATCCGAGCAGGAGCAGAATTTGTTGGATTTTAATAATTTAAAAAACAGAATTAATGATTATGATTGGGAATATCGTTTTTCTCGCTTTCAAGAAAAAATAGATAGACAAAGAAATGAAATTGTCTCAGTGTTAAATGAGATAAAAGAAAAATAGAGATTAAAGATGTTCTTATTCCAATTATATTATATACTTAATTTCATTGTAGAAGGGTGATGATTCATTTAATGAAAATAGACTGGAAAAAGAATATGTACATTGCGTGGATCGGATGTTTCTTTACGGGAGCCAGTTTTAGTTTAGTTATGCCATTTATTCCGATTTATATCGAACAATTAGGTGCTCCTCAAGATAAAATAGAGTTCTACGCTGGTTTATCAATCAGTGTAACAGCTCTTTCTGCAGCTATTTTCGCACCGATTTGGGGGATTTTAGCAGACCGTCGGGGTAGAAAACTAATGATGATTAGGGCAGCTGCGGGAATGGCTATAACGATGGGATCCTTAGCATTTGTTCCAAATGTTTTTTGGTTATTAGTGATGCGATTTTTCAATGGAGTTTTAGCAGGTTATATACCAAATGCAACTGCGATGATAGCCTCACAAGCTCCTAGAGAAAAAAGTGGTTGGGCACTGGGAACACTGGCGACAGGTGCTGTAGCAGGTAGTTTAATTGGCCCTTCATTAGGTGGGTTTCTTGCGCAAACTGTAGGAATAAAAAACGTGTTTATTGTTACAGGAACGATCCTTTTGATTAATACTGTACTCACTATTTTTTTCGTTAAGGAAGATTTTAAACCAATTGAAAAGAAAAACATGTTATCAACTAAAGAAGTATTTAAGTTAGTAAAAAATCCATCTGTATTAATTGGATTATTTGTAACCTCTCTCATTTTGCAAATAGGGATTACTAGTATCAGCCCTATTTTAACCTTATACATTAGGGAACTGGGGGGTGAGACTGAAAACATACTGTTTGTTAGTGGCTTAATCGTGTCAGTGGCAGGAGTATCTACTTTTATTTCTTCACCAATACTAGGTAAAATAGGTGATCGAATAGGAAATCAACGAATTCTTTTTGCAGGACTTATTTTTTCAGTTATTTGTGTTTTTCCAATGTCAATGGTTCAAACGCCATTTCAATTAGGTGTTCTGCGATTTTTAATGGGATTTTCGACAGGAGCTTTGATGCCTTCGATTAACACATTGATAAGCAAATTAACTCCTCCAGAAGGTGTTAGTCGTATTTTTAGTTTTAATAATATGTTTACTAATTTTGGACAAGTTATGGGACCACTTGTAGGATCTACTGTTGCTAATGGATATGGTTACAAATCAGTATTTGTAGCGACAAGTATTTTAATTTTAGCAAATATTTGCTTAACATTTTTTAATTTTAAGGGAGAATTAGCTTTTAAGAATCCATTAAAAAAATAAAAAAAACAGACAAATGTCTGTTTTTTTTATTTTGCTAATGTTTTTTCTTTTTTAGGTAAGGCAACTTCACCGATAAGCATAATGATTACGCCCACGATAAGAGAGACAATAGTTACTTTAACAAAATCATATGTTCCTTGAGTTAAAGCGCCACCGATATAACCCACAACTTGTCCTAAAATAAATGTCCAAAGAAGAACAATTAATTTACTCATACTGTATGCACCTCTTTTCAGAATAATTTTACCAAGCTTAATCTTAAAAGTAAAGTCAGATCCAAGCTTTTTATGACTTAAAATTTTTATGTTATACTATCTATAAAATGTAAAGGGGAAGAGATCAAGTGGAATTAGGGCAACTTCAAGTATTAACTTCGTATTCATTGTTAAAAAGTACTAATAAAATTGATCATTTGGTCTCAAAAAGTAAAGAACTAGGTTATTCATATTTAGCGATTACGGATATTGACACAATGCATGGTGTTGTGGAGTTCTACAAAACCTGTCATAAAAAAAATATTATACCTTTAATTGGAATGACGTTGACATATAAAAGTGAAGAAACACAAGATGAGTTACATAAACTTATTTTGATAGCTAAAAATCAACAAGGCTACCAAAATTTAATTAAAATTTCTTCATTACGAATGGAAAACGAAACGCCTATTTGTTTGGAAGAAATTAATAAATTCACAGAGCATTTGGTAGCGATTTTGCCAAGTGATATGAATGAACTTAAATATCTACATGAAAAAAATCCGGAGTTGTTTCTAACTACCAATCAAAAAATGAACCGATTATTTGAAAAATCTATTTATCAAGGCGTTGTTTTACCAAAAGTTCAAGAAGATTGGTTAGATATTTGCAAGACACATGACATTCCTTTAGTCGCCCTTCAAGATATTCGATATTTAATGCCAAGTGATCATTTTTCTGTGGAAGTTTTAGAGCATATCGACAGTGGTGAACAAATAAATATTGATTTCGAACAAATTTCAGGGCCGTATTATTTGCCAGAAAAGAAAATTTTTGAAGAAAGTTTTCAATCAGAAATGCTGGAAGAAGCATTATTAAATAATCAAAAGATTGGTGAATCTTGTCAATTTGAAATGTTATTACAACAAAAACTGTTGCCTGCGTTTCCTTTAGATAAAAGTGAAGATACTGCGGAATCAGTTTTGAGAGAACTTTGTTATCAAGGATTATCGGAAAGAGAATTGCAAAATGAGTCAAGTTATAAGGAACGCTTAACAATGGAACTTTCTGTTATTCATGAAATGGGATATGATGACTATTTTTTAATTGTTTGGGATGTTATGAAATATGCTAGGGATAATAATATTGTAACGGCTTGTCGTGGTTCTGCTGCAGGATCTTTAGTATCTTATGTTTTACGCATTACTAATGTTGATCCAATAGAATATGGACTACTTTTTGAACGATTCTTAAATAAAGAACGCTATACAATGCCGGATATTGATATGGATATACCAGATAATAAAAGGGAAGAAGTTTTACAGTATGTTAACAACAAGTATGGACATCACCGTGTGGCACAAATCGCAACATTTGGCACTTTAGCTGCTAAGATGGCTTTGAGAGATGTTAGTCGCGTTTTTGGACTAAGACCAAATGAAGCTAATACATGGTCTAATACGATTCCGAATGTTTTAAAAATCACTCTTGATGAGGCTTTTGAGAAATCACATAAATTACGTGACTTAGTCGCTCATTCTGAAAAAAACAAACTATTATTTGATACAGCACGAAAAATAGAAGGTTTGCCAAGACACGTCTCCACACATGCAGCTGGAGTTGTTATCAGTGATCAAGATCTGACTAATTTAATTCCTCTGCAGCAAGGGTCTAACAATATTCCTTTAACACAAATGGCAATGGGAGAAGTTGAAGAAATAGGATTACTAAAAATGGATTTCTTAGGTTTGAGAAATCTATCTATTATCGGAAATACTCTAGATTCGATTAGCTATTTATATAAAGAGACAATTGATCTTGAAGCAATTCCTTTAGATGATCAAGAGACCTTGGATGTTTTTAAAAAAGGAGAAACAGTAGGGATATTTCAGTTTGAATCAGATGGAATCAAAAAAGTACTGAGAAATCTTGGTCCCAGCTCAATAGAAGATATTGCGTCAGTTAATGCTCTGTATCGACCAGGTCCAATGCAAAATATTGATTTATTTATTGATCGAAAAAAAGGCAAAAAAGAAATTGTTTATCCTCATGATAATTTAAAAAACATTCTGGATTATACATATGGTGTTATTGTATATCAAGAACAAATTATGCAAGTTGCTTCTCTTATGGCTGGATTTAGTTTAGGTCAAGCAGATATCTTACGACGAGCAGTCAGCAAAAAGAAAAAAGATGTCTTAGATGTTGAAAGAAAGCATTTTATTGAGGGTTCTAAAGAACAAGGCTATACTGAAGAGGTAGCTAGTGAAGTTTATGATTATATCGAACGATTTGCCAATTATGGCTTTAATCGATCTCATGCAGTTGTCTATGCTGTTTTAGCCTATCAGATGGCGTATCTTAAAGTTCATTATCCTGAATGTTTCTTCTCGGCATTGCTACATTCAGTAAAAAATAATCCAGTTAAAATTAATGAATATAGTGCAGATGCTAAAAAATACAATGTGACTATATTACCACCTGATATCAACAAAAGTGAGTATAGTTTTACTTTAAATAAAGGGAAAATATTGTTTGGTTTTTCTAGTCTGAAAGGTATTAGAAAAGATTTCATTCAGCATCTAATAACAGTTAGAAAAATGGATGGCCCATATACTTCCTTAGAGAACCTCTTAATCCGAATGAACGGTAAATGGTTAAAAGAAGCCAATATTTTACCATTAATCTATATAGGTGCTTTCGATTCACTTCACAATAATCGAAAACAGTTAATTACTGATTTAGATAGCACGATTAGGAATATAGAATATAGTGGAGGAAGTATTGATTTACTGGAAGTTCTTAGTTTGAAAAAAGAGGAAGTTCCAGATTTTACATTAGAAGAAAAGTTAAACCAAGAAGCAGAATATCTTGGGAGTTACGTATCTGGACATCCGATAGATGCCTATAATTACTTAAGAAAAGGTCGCCAAATTGATACTGTTTTGGAAAGCAATATAGGGGATATGGTTCAATTTTTACTATATATTACTAGTATTAAAAAAATCAGAACAAAAAAAGGGGAGTCAATGGCTTTTCTTTCAGCGAATGACAGTTCAAAAGACATCGATGTTACGGTGTTTCCACAATTATTTAGACAATTAAATCAAGAAATAACTGAAAATACTGTTTATCTGATAAGCGGCAAAATTGAAGCGAGTAAATACAATCAAATGCCTCAACTTTTAGCTGAAAATATAAAAGATGCAAAAGAGGTTGTTTCTTTTGATGAAAGCAGAAAATGTTATATCAAAATTACAAAAGAATTTGATACAACGATTCATTTGAATAAAGTTAAACAGCTATTAAAAATAAACAAAGGTGATCTACCAGTTATTTTAGTTTTTGATCATAAAAAAGTTCTACTAGATGAAATTTTTTGGGTTACTGAAAATGATACGTTTACAAATGCTGTTTTCAAGATACTTGGAAATAGTACTGTGATTTTCCAATAAAAATTTAGGCAAATAGCTCAAGTAAAGGTTCATTTCTTTGTCAAGGTGAATAAATAATCCGTTTTCAAAAATTTTTCAATAGTTTTTTCGGATATTGAAAGACTTTTCTTATAAAAAATGGTAAGATTATTTTTGGATTTAAGTATTTTATACATAATTAAAATACAGAACATACAAATTAGTTGAAGTGAGGGAATACGCTTATGAAACGCATCGCTATTTTAACAAGTGGTGGAGATGCACCAGGTATGAATGCCGCAGTTCGTGCAGTCACACGTAAAGCAATCCACGAAGGAATGGAAGTATACGGAATAAACTACGGTTACGCAGGTTTGGTTGCTGGAGATATTCGTAAATTGGATGTACCAGATGTTGGGGATATTATTCAACGAGGTGGAACATGTCTATATTCTGCTCGTTATCCTGAATTTGCAACAGAAGAAGGCCAATTAAAAGGTATTGAACAATTAAAAAAATTCGGTATCGAAGGTTTGGTTGTTATTGGTGGAGACGGTTCTTATCATGGCGCGTTAGCTTTGACAAAACGTGGCTTTCCAGCTGTAGGTGTACCCGGAACAATTGATAATGATATTCCAGGGACAGACTTTACAATTGGTTTTGATACGGCGATTAACACTGTATTAGATGCCATTGATAGAATTAGAGATACAGCAACTTCTCATGTTCGTACTTTCATCATTGAAGTAATGGGACGTGACGCTGGAGACATCGCTTTATGGGCTGGTGTAGCTGGTGGAGCAGATGATATTATCATTCCAGAACATGAATTTGATATGGAGCAAGTAGCAAAAAAAATTAGACAAGGTCGCGATCGCGGTAAAAAACATTGTTTAATTATTTTAGCTGAAGGTGTTATGCCAGGTCATGAATTTGCTGATAAATTAGCTGAACATGGTGACTTCCATGCCAGAGTATCTGTTTTAGGACATATTGTTCGTGGTGGATCTCCTACTGCACGAGATCGTGTATTAGCAAGTAAATTTGGTGGATATGCTGTTGATTTATTAAAAGAAGGAAAAGGCGGATTGTGTGTCGGACTTCTTAACAATGAATTAGTTGCTAGTGATATTGTTGAAACATTAGAAACTAAAAAACATCATCCTGATTTAAGTCTGTATGAATTAAATAATCAAATTTCATTTTAATGAGTTAATTTCTTTAAAATAAAATAAAAATACTAAGGAGCGTTTTGTAATGAAAAAAACAAAAATTGTTTGTACAATCGGACCAGCTAGTGAATCACTTGAAACGTTAGTTGAGTTAATTAATAATGGAATGAACGTGGCACGTTTAAACTTCTCACATGGAGATTTCGAAGAACATGGTGCACGTATTAAAAATATCCGTGAAGCTGCTAAAATCACTGGTAAAACAGTGGCACTTCTATTAGATACAAAAGGTCCTGAAATTAGAACAAACAATATGAAAGATGGTATTGTTGAATTTTCTACAGGAGATGTTACTAGAATTTCTATGACAGAAGTAGAAGGAACTAGAGAAAAATTCTCTATTACTTACCCAGAATTAATTAACGATGTTGTTGTTGGTAGCCATATCTTACTAGATGATGGATTAATCGATCTTGAAGTTCTTGAATTAGATACAGCTAATGGCGAAATCGTTACTAAAGTACTAAACGAAGGCGTTCTTAAAAATAAAAAAGGTGTTAACGTTCCTAACGTGAGTATTAACTTACCTGGTATTACTGAAAAAGATGCTGCTGATATCCGTTTTGGTATTGAAAACGATGTTGACTTTATCGCTGCAAGTTTCGTTCGTCGTACAAGCGATGTTTTAGAAATTACAAAAATTTTAGAAGAAGAAAATGCGACTCACATCCAAATCATCTCTAAAATTGAAAACCAAGAAGGTATTGATAATTTAGATGATATTTTAACAGTATCTGCTGGCTTGATGGTAGCTCGTGGTGACATGGGTGTTGAAATTCCAACTGAAGATGTACCTGTCGTTCAAAAAGAAATGATCAAAAAATGTAACGCATTAGGTAAACCAGTTATTACTGCAACTCAAATGTTAGATTCAATGCAACATAACCCACGTCCAACTCGTGCTGAAGCGAGTGACGTAGCTAACGCAATCTATGATGGAACAGATGCTATCATGTTATCAGGTGAAACAGCTGCTGGTGACTATCCAGTTGAAGCAGTTAAAACAATGCATAACATCGCTGTTCGTACAGAAGGTGTTTTAGTGGATAGAGATGCATACGCCCTTAAATTATATAAAAAAGCAGATATGACAGAATCAATTGGTCAAGCCGTAGGACATACAGCTAAAAACTTAAGTATTCAAACAATCGTCGCAGCAACTGACTCAGGTCACACTGCTCGTATGATTTCTAAATACCGTCCAAAAGCTCACATCGTTGCTGTTACATTTAGCGAAAGAAATGCAAGAAGTCTAGCTCTTAACTGGGGAGTATTCCCACAAGTAACTGAAAAACCAACTTCAACAGATGATATGTTTACATTAGCAACTAAAGTTTCAAAAGAAACTGGCTTTGCTAAAGATGGTGATTTAATCTTAATCACTGCAGGAGCGCCAATTGGTGAAAAAGGAACAACTAACTTGATGAAAATTCAATTAATTGGTTCTAAATTAACAAGTGGTCAAGGAATTGGTGATACACCAGTTTCTGCGAAAGCTATTGTTGCATCATCTGCTAAAGATGCTGTTAACATGATGGAAGTTGGATCAGTATTAGTTGTTAAAACAACAGATAAAGATTACATGCCAGCTATCGAAAAAGCTTCAGCTTTAGTTGTTGAAGAAGGTGGATTAACTTCTCATGCTGCTGTTGTAGCAATTGCAGAAGGAATTCCAGTTATCGTTGGAGCAGTAGACGCAGTTAGTTCAATCAAAAATGGCTCAACAATTACTGTTGATCCACGTCAAGGAACTATCTACGAAGGCGAAACAGCATTTTAATTAGTAGCTTATTTATAAAAGAGAAGGGGATTTTATCCCTTTTTCTTTTTTTTAATCTAAAATATTAGCTTTTATTAGATGAGATAGTGTAGAATAATCTGGATTGAATGGAAAAAGGAGGTATGGTATGAAAAATAGAAATAGAATGCTTTATTTAGCTATTACGAATCTATTTATAGTGTTCATGGGTGTTGGTTTAGTCATTCCTGTTATGCCTTTGTTAAAAGAATCGATGCATTTATCTGGAGCAACAATGGGAACGCTTGTTTCTGTTTTTGCGATAGCTCAGTTAATAGCTTCTCCAATTGCAGGGCATATTTCTGATAAATTTGGCAGAAAAAAATTGATTGCTGCAGGAATGTTGGTATTTGGTATCTCTGAGTTGATTTTTGGACTAGGCCAAGTTGTTAGTTGGCTATATGTTTCAAGAGCATTAGGTGGGATTGGAGCAGCGTTAATTATGCCTTCCGTTACAGCTTATGTTGCTGATGTAACGACAATTGAAGAACGACCAAAGTCGATGGGGTTAGTATCTGCCGCTATTAGTGGTGGCTTTATAATTGGTCCTGGATTAGGTGGCTTTATCGCTCATTTTGGTATGAGAATACCATTTTTTGCTGCGGCCATATTAGGATTTTTAGGTTGTATTTTGACGATTATTGTTTTGAAAGAACCAGAAAAGAAAATCAGGCATGGTCAGGTATCATCTGAAGGATCATTTAAGGAAATTATCAAGAACCCAGTATATACGTTTCCTTTTATTGTGATTTTGATTTCTTCTTTTGGTTTACAAGCATTTGAGTCTATTTATAGCATCATGGCAGTTATTAACTTTGGCTTTACTACCACAGAAATTGCGTTGATTATTACTGTGAGTGGTATATTAGCATTAATTTGTCAGGTTGTTTTCTTTGATGGAATGATTAAGATGGTAGGTGAAGTTGGTTTAATCCGTATTTCTTTCTTTGCTAGTGCTATTTTTGTGGGTGTGATTGCCTTTACTGATAATAACTGGGTTGTTATTTTTTCAACTTTTATTGTCTTTTTAGCTTTTGATTTAGTGAGACCCGCAATCACTACTTATTTATCAAGACATGCAGGAGACAGACAAGGAACAATTAATGGGTTAAATTCAACATTTACGAGTTTTGGTAACATATTAGGACCAATGGCATCAGGTTTTTTATTTGATGTGAATCATTTCTATCCTTACTATGTTTCATCGTTAGTATTACTAATAACAAGTTTCCTATCACTCAGATGGAAGAAAGAACCTGTATCCAATGAGCCAATAGAAACAAATGAATAAACAAATGAAAACACGAACAATTTCAATATGAGATTGCTCGTGTTTTATTGTTAATCAAAAATGGAGGGACTAAAATGACAAGTTATTCTAAAGGATATGAAACGGTTAAAGAGGGAGTGATAGCCTGTGTCCCGACGATTTTAGGCTATCTAGGCATTGGGATTGCTGCAGGCGTCGTTGGCAAAAGTTCGGGATTATCAATCTGGATGGTTGTTTTGATGTCCATTATTGTTTATGGTGGTAGTTCTCAATTTATTATCACTGGTATGTTAGTCACAGGAACACCTATTTCAGCTATCATTTCCACTACTTTTCTAGTTAATTTACGACATTTTTTAATGAGTTTTTCTGTATCAGAGTATTTTAATTCGCTATCTATTCCCAAATCGATTGGTATTGGAACGTTACTGACAGATGAATCTTACGGTGTACTAATGACTGCTGTTTCAAACAAAAAGAAAGTTTCTTTTGAATGGACAACAGGATTGAATATAACAGCGTATTTGACGTGGATTATTTCGACTTGGCTAGGTGCTGTTCTAGGTAATTTGATTCCTGATCCTAATTTAATCGGATTAGACTATGCCTTAGTGGCGATGTTTATAGGTTTGATTATTTTACAGATAGAATACCCACTAAAAAATAAAACAGGTCAAACATTGTTGATTTTGGGAATAGTAGTACTCAGTTTGTATCTTTTATCTCATTTTATTTCAATGGAAATGAGTGTTTTAATAGCCACTTTAATTGGTTGTGGAGTAGGAGTGATGACGGATGATAAAAGATAACTGGTTAATTATTTTAACAATAATAGGCTGTGGTATTGTCACATGGATACCGAGAGTGATACCTTTTATTTTTAGTAAAAAAATGGTATTTTCAAATAGAACTAAAAAATTTATGTCATATATACCGATGTGTATTTTAACAGCATTGTTTGCTCAGACATTATTTGTGTCTAAGATTGGAGAAATAACCACGATTAATAAGGAGAACTTACTAGCGAGCATTCCAACGATTATTATTGGATTTATGACCAAAAGTTTAATTTGGACAGTTATTACAGGTATTATAAGTATGGGATTTATTAGATATATGCTGTGATGCATCAGGAGGTAAAAGTATGGCAAGAATATTTAAAAATGTAAAAAAAGAAGATTTCACTAAAATATACAATCAATTTATGGTAGAAGATTTTCCTGAGAATGAATTAAAAGAGTTAAAAACCATTATAAGTGCGTATGAACAAAATAAATACGCCTGTTTTATTATGGAAGAAAAGTCTGAAATTAAAGCCTACGCGTGTTTTTCTTGGTACTCTGAGGATATTAAGATTTTAGATTACTTTGCGGTAACAAGCCATTTAAGAGGGGCTGGTTATGGGAGTGAAATGTTAACATGGATAAAAAACAATCATATGATTAACGAATTGTTAGTGGAATCAGAAGATCCTAGCTTTGCAGATAGTTATGAAGAAACTACTATTAGAGAAAGAAGAATCTCTTTCTATGAGAAAAATGGATTAGTAAGAAGAAAAACAAATATGAAACTTGGTGGCGTGGAATTTGCAATTTTAACATTTGAAAACAGTCAATTAGCAGAAGAAACTTTAATTAAGGAAATAAGCCGAATTTATCACCATATTACACCGGATTTATCAATCGAAAGTTATTAAAATTATTTTTCAATACTTTGTATTATGGTATACTGAATTGACTTTGAAAGGATGAAGGAATAATGAATGAATTAATAGGTAGTGTTTGGCTAGGAATGATCTTTGATGAAAACGATCGTAGCTATTTTGTCCAAAAAAATGGAATCACTTTTTTATTGGATAAAGAAGAGGGACAAAGAGAGATTGGTGATATGGTAGAAGGTTTTGCCTATCAAAATCAAAAACAACAAAATGTCTTTACAACAACACTTCCTTCAGTGAGAAAAGACCATCAAGAATTTGCAGAAGTTATTGCGTCAAGAAAAGATTTAGGTGTGTTTGTTGATATCGGCTTAAAAGATAAAGAAGTAGTCGTTTCATTAGATGAATTACCAGAAATGAGAAATTTGTGGCCTAAAAAAGGAGATCATTTATTAGTATCTTTAAAAGTAGATGAAAAAGATCGTTTATGGGCAACTTTAGCTGAAGATTTTGAATTTTTAGCAATGTCAACTCCAGGTGTTCTTGAAGAAATGCATAATAAAGATGTGACAGGAATTGTTTATCGTCTAAAATTAGTTGGAACATTTTTTATTACAGATGATAAACAAATAGGCTTTGTACATCCATCAGAGCGCTTTGAAGAACCTCGTTTAGGTGAACGTATTTCCGGTCGTGTCATTGGTGTTAGACCTGACGGTGTGGTTAATGTTTCATTAAAACCGAGATCACATGAAGTTATTTCATCGGATGCTCAAATGATATTAACATTTTTAGAACGATCACCAGAAGGAAAAATTAACTTTTCAGATAAATCAACACCAGAAGACATCCAAACAACTTTTGCGGTAAGCAAGGGCCAATTTAAAAGAGCATTAGGTTCATTGATGAAGGAAAGAATGATTACTCAAGAAGATGGTTGGACAATTTTAGTGAAAAAATAAAAATCTAATTGAGAATGATTGCTTTTCAGATTTATATAAATTATAATTTATACAAAGTGATTTTTAAAAATTAATAATAAATTATAATGATTATAAAAAGGAAGTGCACAAGTGCCCATGGAAAACACTATGGAGTCATTAGTTAGAATAAAGAAAAAACTACATGAAGCGAGTTATAAATTAACGCCTCAGAGAGAAACAACAGTTTTAGTCTTGCTAGAAAATGAAAAAGACCATTTATCTGCTGAAGAAATTTATATGTTAGCAAAATTAAAAGCACCAGATATTGGTTTAGCTACTGTTTATAGAACGTTAGAAATGTTAACTGAATTAAAAGTTGTAGATAAAATTAGTTTCACCGATGGTTTAGCTAGATACGATATGCGAAAAGAAGGCGCGAAACATTTTCATCACCATTTACTTTGTTTAGAGTGTGGTGACATTGAAGAAGTTGAAGATGATTTGTTAGGTGAAGTAGAACAAATTGTTGAGAGTCGCTTTAAATTTAGAGTGACAGATCATCGCTTAACGTTTCATGGTATTTGTCATAATTGTCTAGAGAAAAAAGAATAAAAGCAACAACTCATTTTAAGTGAGTTGCTGCTTTTTTTGCATGTTCATGAATAGGACAAGAAACTAAATGATCATTTACCATGCCAATGCTTTGCATAAATGCGTAAACAGTTGTAGGCCCGATAAATTTAAATCCTTTTTTCTTTAAATCTTTAGAAATTTTCTCCGCTAACGGGGTGAAGTTTGGTACCTCACTCATTGTATTAGCTGTCGTTTGAATGGGTGTATGATCAACATATGACCATATAAAATGACTGAAACTACCGTATTCTTCAACAATTTCAAGAAAAGCTTTCGCATTTGAAACAGTTGATTTAACTTTTAATTTATTACGGATAACCAATTCATTATTAAGTAACTCGCTTATTTTTTCATCATCATATTCTCGAATGATTTTAGGGTCAAAATTATCATAAGCTAGTTTCATTCCAGCTCTTTTATTTAAAATAGTTGTCCAACTTAGGCCTGCTTGCATTGTTTCAAGAATTAACATCTCAAATAATAAATCGTCATCAAGTAAGGGGAATCCCCATTGTTCGTCATGATAAACTAATTCTAAATCGCTGCGAGTTGCCCAAGGACATTTTAATTCATTCATATGTCACCTCTATTAATTCATTTTATATATTTCATTGAAATGTTGTCGATCAATATAAATAGTTGGATTAACAATATAATCAGTTTTATCAAAATAAACTATTTGTTCACTGACTAAACCGTTGACTAATTCATATTCAATCGGAATTTGTGCTTGAATGGAAAAACTTTTATCGGAACCTATAAAATTAATGGTAGCTAAAGCAACGGGTTTTAAAGGTTGTTGTTCAAAGAAAATAGTTGTTGAGTGATCGATGTCATTTGTTTTTTTATGGTAAAAATCAACTGCTTGTGAAGCCAATTTTTGATTGTTTAAAATCAAATTGATTCGAGAGGAAGATAAAGGTTGGATTTTTATAAGCTCAAACTCTTGGTTTAAGAGTCTTTTTGCTTTTGCTTCCTGAGAAAAAAAATTTTGATTGGCCAATTCTGTTAAATGTTCATCAACTTCATTAAAAAGAAGGTTCTCTTTTTCTTTCGTCGTCTTAACTAAGGATGAATAAACAGGTAAACAGATAATAAAAAAACTAATTATAAAAATAATAAAAAAGTAGATAAAAAATAGCCACCAAGAAGATTTAAAGTGAATAGTGCTGAATAAAGCTAAGACAAAAACGATTGGAATATCTAAAATAATAGAGAGTTTGAAAAAGCTTTTTTTTTCTTCGAAATATGTGGTTAAATTTTTGTAATAATTATCATTATTAACATTAATTATGTTAAACAAGTGAAGATTTTTATAGTCAGATTGACTGGGTAACAACTACTATCACACCCCTTCTTTTTAGCAATACTTCCATTGTATATTCTAGAGAAAAAAAAGTCTATTGCTATTTTGATAAAAATAAAAATAGTTAACATAATAATAGTATTCAATAGTAAAAACTGCTAGAATAGGAAACGGTAAGTGGGGTGTACAGATGAAAGATGAAATAGAAGAGTATTTGCATTTTTTAAAAATTGAAAGAGGTCTATCTGAAAATACAATCCAGAGTTATCAAAGAGATTTGAATCAATATTCTTTATTTTTAAATGAAAGGCAAATCGATTCTCTAGATGATATTGATAGATACATTGTCCTTGATTTTTTAGAGCATCTTAAAAATACAGATAAATCTTCAGCAACAATCATTAGAATGATTTCAACCTTGAGAAAATATCACCAGTTTTTAAGACAAGAAAGATTTACAGACAACGATCCAATGCAACACATAGATACACCGAAAAAGGCCCAAAAACTGCCAAAGACGTTATCAATCAAAGAAGTTGAAAAAATAATTGAATCGCCAGATACTTCAAGTTGTCTAGGTATTCGAGATAGAGCAATCTTAGAGGTGATGTATGCAACAGGTTTAAGGGTGACTGAATTAATATCCCTGAAATTAGATGATCTACATTTGTCTTTAGGCTTACTTCAAACAATTGGTAAAGGGGATAAAGAACGCATTATCCCATTAGGTGATGTCGCTATCAAATGGATTGAGATATATCTAGAAAAATCGAGACCAGAATTACTAGCGAAAAATACAAAAGAAAAACCTAATATTCTTTTTTTAAACTATAAAGGAGAAGGTTTTTCAAGGCAAGGTATCTGGAAAAATCTTAAAGTATACGTAACTCATGCAGGAATTGAAAAAGAAGTAACGCCGCATACATTAAGACATAGTTTTGCCACTCATTTATTAGAAAATGGTGCTGATTTGAGAGTGGTTCAAGAATTATTAGGACATGCTGACATTTCAACTACACAAATATATACCCATATAAGTAAGAAAAGAATGGCAGATGTTTACAAAGCTTATTTTCCAAGAGCATAAGAAGGATTGAATAATGAAAGAATTAAACGTAAAATTAGAAAAATTTGAAGGACCACTTGATTTGTTGCTTCATTTGATTAAAACATTAGAAATTGATATCTATGATATTCCAATTGCAGAGATTACAGAGCAATACATGGTATATATTCGCTCAATGCAGGAATTAGATTTAGAATTAGCTGGTGAGTACATTGTGATGGCAGCAACCTTGATGTCTATCAAAAGTAGAACCTTACTTCCTAAATTAGAAGTTGATTTATCAGAGATAGGTGAGTATGATGATGAGATAGACCCAAGAGATCAATTAGTAGCCCAGTTGTTGGAATACCGTAAGTATAAATATGCGGCTACGTTACTTAAAGATAAAGAAGTCGAAAGAGGCAAGCATTACACAAAAGAAGCAACTAATTTAGAGGATTACCGACAAGAAGTAATTCCTTTAGAACCTAATGAGATTACAACAATTGATTTATTCTTAGCGTTTAGTGACATAGTTAATAGACAAAAAGAGTTAGGTCCGGATACGGCGAGCATTTTAACTGAAGAGTATACAATTGAAGATAAAATCCAAGAAATTATAGGTAAGTTATTTCGAGTTGAAGTGAGTGAAGGAATCTATTTTGAATCATTATTTGATATGTTCACTCGAAGTGAGATTGTTACGACTTTTCTAGCTTTACTGGAGTTAGTCAAATCAGGTGAAGTAATTGCTAAACAATCCAATAAAGAGGAATCAATTGTCTTATATCGAAAAAAAGAGATGGAAGAGGTAAGTCATGGAAGTATCTAGTAAAATTGAAGCTCTTCTATTTGTTGCTGGTAATGAGGGACTTACTTTAAATGAAATAGCTAGTATTCTAAACAAAAAAACAGCTCATACATATCAATTTATTTTAGATTTAAAAGAAAAATATGATAAAGATGAAGAGCGAGCTGTGACAATATTAGAAGTGGGGGACCATTTCATATTGAGTACCAAAAAAGAATATGCTGCTTTACTTAAACTTTTTGCGCAGTCTTCGATTAACCAAAAATTGTCACAAGCTGCTTTAGAATGTTTATCAATAGTAGCGTACAAGCAACCTATAACACGCGCAGAGATTGAAGAGCTACGAGGAGTTCAATCTTCAGGCTCAGTCCAAAAATTGGTTGCTCGCCAGTTGATTGAAGAAAAAGGGCGAGTAGAGGGACCAGGAAGAGCTATTTTATATGGAACAACGTCGTATTTTTTCGATTATTTTGGTTTAAAATCAATTGAAGAACTACCAACAGTAAATCAGTTAGAAATAAATGCAGAAAAAGAAATACCAAACGATTTGTTTTTTGATCGTTTTAAAGAACAGTTTGAAAAAATAGAAGAACAAGGTGGAAATTAAATGGAAAGATTACAAAAAGTATTAGCACATTGTGGTGTTGCTTCACGAAGAAAATCAGAAGAAATGATTCTTGAAGGTCGAGTATCTGTTAATGGTAAGAAAGTAAAAGAACTAGGAATTAAAGTAGGAAGTAACGATCAAATAGAAGTAGACGGTGTACCAGTCTATCAAGAGCAACATGTTTATTATTTGTTCTACAAACCAAGAGGCGTTATATCAGCGGTAAGTGATGATAAAAATAGAACCGTTGTAACAGATTATTTTCCAGGAGTTAGCGAACGTATATTCCCAGTAGGTCGTCTTGATTATGATACATCAGGTTTACTTTTACTGACAAATGATGGCGAATTTGCTAATATTTTAACTCACCCTAAACATGAGGTTCCTAAAACTTATGTAGCTAAAATTAAAGGTTGTCCGACACCTGAAGAACTTAGACCTTTAACAAAGGGCCTAAAAATAGAAGGGCGAAACACAGCTCCAGCAAGATATAAAGTCATTTCAAATGATCATGTTAAAAAAACTAGTGTCATCGAATTGACAATTCATGAAGGTCGTAATCATCAAGTTAAAAAAATGTTCGAGATGATTAAATTTCCAGTTATTAAGTTAAAACGTGAAAAAATGGGTAGCGTAGAACTAACTGGTTTAAGACCAGGACAGTACCGTGAGCTAAGTAAAAAAGAAGTTAGTCAAATTTTAGTTGAAGCTAAGGGTTAAATAGTTGAAATTTATAACTAATTGGTTATAATTAAAGTGTTAAAAAAATAAAAAAAGGTCGTCTTCACGGGCAGGGTGTAATTCCCGACCGGTGGTTATAGTCCACGAGCTTAAGTGATTTTTTCATTTTTGCCGAACTGGTGTAATTCCAGTACCGACAGTTAGAGTCTGGAGTAAAGAAGATAGGGCTTATTTGAGAATATTATCAGATAATGCACTGTTTTTTTGTCTTGCTCTTTGTAGAGAATAGACGAAAAGGCAGTTTTTTATTTGAAAGTTCTGAAACATGTCTGAAGATGTTCCTTAATAGGAGGATTCTCTCATGAGAAAAAGCAAGACAGAAAAAATGGTCGTCGCAGCGTTATTAGCCTCATTTTCGTATTTATTATTATTGGTAGAAATACCGGTTTTACCAGGTTTTGACTGGTTGAAATTGGATTTCAGTGATATCCCCATCTTAATTGGTACGTTCGTTTTAGGTCCAGTAGGAGGGATTACGATTGCTTTTATTCGTTCGACTCTTAATTTTTTAATGCATGGTGGACATGTTTTAAGTTTGGTTGGAAATTTAACTGGTTTTATAGCATCAGTCATAATGTTGTTACCTATATATTTTATGATGAAAAAAGAAAGTAATAATAAAAATTTAGTGATTGGTATGACCATTAGTTCATTAGCTTTAACGGTGTTTATGGCTGTTGCTAACTATTTTGTTATTACACCACTTTATATTTCTTTAGCAGGAATGAATTTTGGAATGCCAATAAAAGAGATGGTTCTATATGGAATTGTTCCTTTTAATTTATTTAAAGGATTAGCGGTTAGTGTTGTTTTTTTTGCAACATATAAAAAATTAATTCCAGTTATTGAAAAAAGAATGATTATAGTGAAAAAATAATAAAGATTTTAATTGAATAGTTCATTTCTATAATAAGTTTTCAAACATGAATTTTTGTGTTTGGAAACTTATTTTTGTCTGGATCATCACGAATGTTACGAAAAATTTCTAATATTTCTATTATATTAAATAAAATGACATAAATTTATCATAAATAGGATATTTTATAATAAAAAACACAAAAAATTCACATTTTTGCGTTTTAATAGCACTAATGGTATTTATTTCTGTTACATAACTTGAAATGTTTGTAAAAATACCTTAATATATGTCATATAAAGAATATTAAAAGAGGTTTTAACTAATGAATAAAAGAAAATATATTACAGGTATAGATGGTTTACGTTCAATTGCGGTAATTGGGGTTATTCTCTATCATTTAATTCCAGATAAAATGCCTGGTGGTTATTTAGGTGTTACGCTATTTTTTGTCATTTCAGGTTACTTAATGACAGATATATTACTTAATCAGTGGGAATCTAGAGGGAAAATAAGTCTTAAAAGTTTCTATTTTAAACGAGCCAGAAGGATTTATCCGTCTTTAATTATGATGTTCGTCATATCCGGAAGTAGTTTTTTGTTTCTGTCTAAAGATTTATTACAAAATTTAAAGCAAATTTTTACAACAAGCTTATTAAATATTAACAACATATGGCAAATATTTAACGGGTCTTCTTATTTTGATCGTTTTGGAAATGAATCTGCATTTACTCATCTATGGTCATTATCTATCGAAGGTCAATTTTATATTATTTGGCCAATCATATTAGCGTTACTTATTTTTAAAAGAAAAGATTATCAACTATTGAAAAATTTTATTTTAGTAGGAATTATCGTATCGGGATTACTTATGGCATTTATTTACCAGCCAGAAAGCATCAACCGAGTCTATTATGGAACAGACACTAGAATATTCTCCATCTTAATGGGAGCGTATTTAGCTATATTCTTAAGAGAAAAAGATGAAATAGTACAAAAATTAGATAATAAATATAAAATGAGTATTTTTATTATTTCCTTAGTATTAGTTTTATTGGGGCTTATCTTGATTAAAGATAATTGGAGTTTTACATATAGAGGTGGTATGTTTTTATTTAGTTTATGTAGCTCGATTTTATTGGGAACTATTATTGTTAGTAGCCAAGCTAATGAATTTTTAACTAATTCGCTATTTAAATGGATTGGAACAAGAAGTTATGAAATATATTTATGGCAATTTCCTGTGATGATAGTTTATGAAAAAACAATTAAGTGGAATGGTGATCATAGTTTTATTCATCTTATTATCCAACTAATCCTTATTTTATTATTATCAGAAGTTACTTATCGTATTATTCAACTGATTTTATTTGATATTGATTGGAAAAAAATAAATATAGATGGAACCAATCGATTTGAAAATTTAACAGAATCATTAAATGGTAAATTAGCTGTGGGTCTCATATTAACATTTGCGATTGCATTTACTTATGCTTTGGTTAGTGCACCATCAGGAAGGTCAGAAGAAAGTATAGCGTTACAAAAGAAATTAGAAAAAAATAAAGAATTAATTTCTAAGCCTAAGACGAGTGAATCCAAACCTAAGACGAAAGAAAAAACAACTGATAGCACTACAAAAACAACAGAGTCATCAACAAAAGAAACAAGTTTGGTTGCTTTGACAAATGAGGAAAGTGAATTTTTAAAAGGAAAAAAAATAAGCGCAATAGGCGATTCGTTATTATTGAGCGCTGCTCCAGAGTTACAGCAGGTTTTTCCTAATAATTTCATTGATGCTGAAGTGGGCCGACAGTTCATGGACAGTGAAGCTGTCTTTAAAAAAACTAATAAAGAAGATAAAATGGGCGATATTGTTATCATTGTTTTAGGAACGAATGGAAGTTTCACGTCTAGTGATGTTGACAATGTTATGAAACAAGTAGGTAACAAACCAGCTTTTTTTGTAAATACTATGGTTCAAAAGCCTTGGCAAAAAACAGTTAATACAGAGTTGGAAAAAACGGCAGATCGATTTGATAATGCTCATGTCATTGATTGGAAAAAATATTCTGAAGGATATGATAATTGGTTTGATGGTGATAATGTCCATCTAACGCCTGATGGAGCTGTGATCTTTGCTAATTTTGTAGGAAAAGAAATTTATGATGTTTTAAAATAATAAATGACGATTAAAAATAAATAAAACAATCTTTGAAGATCAATTTATTAAAAAAGAGCAACTGTACATAATTATTTATGTACAGTCGCTTTCTTTTTTTATTTTTCGATGATGATAGCACGTGTTGGACATGCTTTGTAAGCCTCTAGAAGAGTCTTGGGTAAGTCATCAGAGACTATTAATACCTTTTCTTCAGAATGGTTAAATTTGACAATACCATCATCATAATAGTCAAAAAAATCAGGTGCTTTAATCTGACAAAGCCCGCATGCAATACATTTTTTTGGTATAATTTTACATAGCATATAAAAAAACTCCTTATCGAGGTGAATCATGACATTTTACCATTATTTTATATTGAATTGCTTCAATAGTAATAATTCAATGCGAGTATCAACATTATATCATTTGTTAAAAGGAAAAAAAACTGCATCAATTCTATCTTATGGTTATTTTTATAATGTGTTGGAGTATTTTTACTTATTTCCTAAATTGAAAGAAGAAAATTATATGGAAATGATCGGTCAATTAAAGAAAGAAAATTATCTAGTTGACGTTGAAGAAGGCGCTGTTCAAATATCTCAAAAGGGATTAAAAATGATAAATGAAGAAGTATCATTTCCTAATATAGAGTATTTGAACCAGTTAAGGTATTATAAATGGGATATGAAATTTTGGCAGCGACTTATTTTTACCACCCAAGTTTTATCTGAAAAATCTCATAAAGAACGAAATTATTTACCAATTGAAAATAGTTTATATCGACAACAGCAATTGAAACGATGGCTTAATCTACAAAGTGAAAATATTATCACTGAATTTTATGAAGAGTGGCTGTTATTAACAGAGTATTTATCTGTACAGCAACAAACGTACATTTTTAAGCAACTTGTTGGGCACGATCATATAGGTGATACTCTTCAACAAATAGCAGAGGAACACGATGTAGAAATAATCTTTGCTTATTTAGAGTTTAAAAATATTCTTCATCAATTAATTTTTTTAATAGAACAAAATCAGGGAGAATTTCCAGTTTTTTTTGATATCATACAAATCGAAAAAGGATTACTCAAAGAAGAAAGTAGCTTAATTACTCAGGAAATGTTTATTAAAAATAAATCGATTAAAGAAGTTAGCATGATGAGAAAACTTAAAGAAAGCACCATAGTTGATCATTTGATTGAAATTTATGTACTTCAACCAGGCCAAGATAATCTGCCACTTATTTCAGAGAATAAAATGAAACAATTACGTGAATACAGAGAAGAAAAATCTGATTTTAGAAAATGGGTGTACAAAGAGGTATCACTGACAGTCCCAAACTTGACGTTTTATGAATTTAAAATGTTTCAATTTATTTTAATTGAACAGGAGAAAATAGAGTGAATAATTTAGAAGAAATATTAAAAAATAAGTTTGGTTTTTCAGCATTTAAAATGGGTCAAAAAGAAACTATAGAATCACTATTAAGAGGTGAAAATACGTTTACAGTCTTACCGACTGGTACGGGTAAATCTCTTTGTTATCAATTGCCTAGTTATCTATTTGAAGGTCAGACGGTTATTGTTTCACCTCTAATTTCTTTGATGGAAGATCAAGTTTCTCAGTTACGTGAAATGGGTGAAAAATCTGTCATTGCTCTTAATAGCACGTTAGATTTTTCATCAAAAAAATATGTACTATCGAATTTAGATAAATTTAAATTCATTTTTATTAGTCCAGAAACTTTAAATCAAAACGATGTTATTCAAAAATTCATGAAATTATCAATATCATTATTTGTCATTGATGAAGCACATTGTATTTCCGAGTGGGGACATGATTTTAGGCCAAGTTACTTAGAATTGAAATCCAGCTTGTCAAAGCTTGGAAATCCTTTAACATTGGCTTTAACAGCAACTGCAACCGAATCTGTTTCTAAAGATATTGAAGAAGAAATATTTTCATCTGGAGCGTTAACAAAATTTTCTTATTCGGTTAATCGTGAGAATATCTTTTACCAAGTTCAAAGTTGTGAAGATAAAACTGACTACTTGTTAAATTTTTTAGATAATAAAAATGTTCCAGGTATTATCTATTTTTCAAGTAAAAAAGAAGCAGAAAGGATTTCAAATATTTTAAATAGCCAACTACCATATAAAGTGGCTTTTTATCATGGAGATGTAACAGCAATTGATAGAATGAAAATTCAACAACAGTTTATTAAAGACGACATTCGAATATTATGTGCAACCAGTGCTTTTGGAATGGGTGTTAATAAAAAAAATGTTCGCTTTGTCATTCATTATCATTTACCTGATAGTTTAGAAAATTATGTTCAGGAATCGGGGAGAGCGGGGAGAGATGGAAAACAAAGTCTGTCAATCTTGCTTTATCAACTGGGAGATGAACGCATTCATTATTATTTACAAGAGGAAAGTTTTAATCAAAAAAAGGACTTATTATTTTTAAAAGATAAGACAAAGGATGAGCTAAAAAAATATGGAAATATTTTAACAGACATTCAAAAAAAGTGGTTAGAACAGTTGGAGACAAGTCATTGGGATTGGGAATTGTTTGAAAAAAATATAAGAATTAAGCAATTTGAAAAAAAGAATAAAACTCAAAAAATGGGAATGTACATTAATAGTTTTTCTTGCCGTCGCCAATTTATCCTAAATTACTTTAGCAACAGTTATCAAACAGTTAAACAGGAAGTCTGCTGTGATAAATGTCAGTTAGAAATACCAAAATTAGAAGAAGAATTTGATCAAAAAAAGTACACTGAAATTGAAAATGATTCTAAAGAGATTCTAAAAAAAATATTTTTAATATAATTTTTAAAGAAATATATGTTAATATGTGATAGAATAAATTCAGAAGTTTTTGAGGAGGTCAATAAGTGAGTAGAAAAGATAATGATAAAGATAAAGATGAATTAAACGAAAAAGAACCTTGGGATCAGCCTATATATGAGGGGCAAGAAAAGGAAGAAGAAGTAGATGTAGATGTAGAAGATGACGGTAGTTCAAGAACAGACAGAAGAGTGCAAGAAGAAGGTAAAAATTGGTATGTTATTATATTAGTCGTTTTATTATTCTTGATTGTACTAGTTCCTGTATCAGCTATTTTGTATTTTAATATGAATACTAAAATGAATGAAGGTAAGACAGCAGAAAGTTCAGTTGTTATAGAAGATAGTTCTAAAGTAGCTAAAAAATCTTCAGAAACAAAAGAAAAAGTATCAAGTAGTTCTACAAGTTCAAGCAGTACATCTTCAACTAGTTCGACAAGTTCTGAATCATCAAAAGCGTTTGCTGATGTAGAGGTGTCACCAGGTGAGGTTCAAAACAATCAAAATAATGCTGAGAACGCTCAGGGTGCAAACAATCAACAACAAGCAGTAGCTGGAGGTAGCTCTGTATCTTTCGGTGAAGGTGAAAATATTAGTCCTTGGAGAATAGCGAAAAATAATGGTATAACGTTAGATGAACTATATCAATTGAATCCAGGAATGGATTCACAAAATATTCAACCAGGTCAACAAATTAGAATTAAATAAAAAAGTCGTCTTTTGGCGACTTTTTTATTTATAAAGTAAAGGTGTAAATAAATGAAAAAAAGTGTTCAAATAGCAATTGATGGACCAGCTTCAGCTGGGAAAAGTACTGTTGCAAAAATTTTAGCTAAAAAAAGAGGTTATATTTATTGTGATACAGGTGCTATGTATCGAGCGTTAACCTTAGCCGCTCTTGAAAATCAAGTTGATTTAGATTCGGAGAAAGAGCTATCGGAGTTATTAACTAAACTAGTGATTGATTTTAAACAAGAAAAAGATGGTCAGCATGTTTATCTGAATCAAAAAGATGTAACTAACGAAATAAGAGTTAATGAGGTTACGAATGCAGTGTCTAAAGTTTCTGCCTATAAAACAATTAGAGAAGAAATGGTTAATAGGCAACAAGAAATCACATCATCTAACAGTATTGTTATGGATGGTCGTGATATCGGAACAGTTGTTTTACCAGATGCTGATTTAAAAATATTTCTAGTAGCTAGCGTTGAAGAACGTGCAGAAAGACGTTATAAAGAAAATCTTTCAAAAGGAATTGAAACAGATTTCGAGATTTTGAAACAAGAAATAGCAGATAGAGATCATTATGATTCAAATCGTAAAAATTCACCATTAGTTCAAGCGAAAGATGCGATATTAGTGGATACATCAGGATTAACAATCCAAGAAGTAGTTCAAGAGATAGAAAAAGAAATGAAAACATTTTTATAATAGATAAAAAGAACATTTTACTCTGGTAAAGTGTTTTTATTTTAGGTAGAATAGTAGTATACAATGAATGTTGTACTATTGTTGTTGAGGAGGATGGGAAAATGACAGAACAAACTAACGAAACAATGTTAAACGCTATGGCAAGTGTACAAGAAGTAAAAGTCGGAGATTTAGTGAAGGGAGAAATTCTTTCAGTCGATGATAGCAAGCAAGCGATTGTTGGGATCATTGGAGCAGGTGTTGAAGGTGTTATTCCGTTAAAAGAATTATCTACATTGCCTGTAGAAAATGTAACAGATGTTGCGAATATTGGTGACATTATCGATTTAGTCGTTATTTCAGAAATTGGAAAAGACAAAGAAAATGGTAGCTATTTACTATCAAAACGACGTGTCGATGCTAAAAAAGTTTGGGAAGATATTGAAAAAGCTTTTAAAGAAGGTCAAACAATTGAAGCGCCAGTAACAGATGTTGTTAGAGGTGGCTTAGTTGTTGATGCAGGCGTTCGCGGTTTTGTCCCAGCATCAATGGTAGAAGATCATTTTGTTTCTGATTTTTCAGATTATAAAGGCAAAATATTAACTTACAAAATTATTGAAATTGAACCATCAGAAAATCGTCTAATTCTTTCTCATAGAGCGATTGTTGAATTAGAAAAAGAATCTGCTAAAAAAGAATTACTAGATAAAATTTTGGCCGGAGACGTTGTTTCAGGTAAAGTAGCCCGCTTAACTAATTTTGGTGCATTCATTGATTTAGGTGGTGTAGATGGACTTGTACATGTTTCTGAAATATCTCATGCACATGTAGATAAACCAGAAGATGTTTTGACTGTTGGAGAAGAAGTTAAAGTAAAAGTTTTGAGTATTGATCCTGAAAAAGATCGCATTTCATTATCTATAAAAGAGACACAAGCTGGCCCTTGGGAAAATGTGAGTGAACGTGCTGCTGTTGATAGTGTTCTTACAGGGACTGTTAATCGTCTAACTTCATTCGGAGCCTTTGTAGAAGTTTTACCTGGGGTGGAAGGATTAGTGCATATTTCTCAAATTTCTCATAAACATATAGCAACACCTCATGAAGCTCTTGAAGAAGGCCAAAAGGTTACTGTTAAAGTCTTAGATGTAAGTGAAGATAATAAACGTATTGGTTTAAGCATTAAAGCTTTAGAAGAAAAAGAAGAAGAATTGATGGAAGAAACATACGTAATACCAGAAGAATCTACTGGATTCACATTAGGTGATGTTATTGGACAAGATTTAACTGAAAAAAAATAAGAAATTGGAGAGGATAACGTAAAGGTTATTCTCTTTTTTATTTCCGAATATTATTTAATGTTTTAAAACTATAAAGGTATATTTATAGTTAAATTAATGTGAAATATAAAATATCGTGGAATATTGTTCGCTTATTAATCAAATAACCTATATAAAAATTAATTTCAGTTTATTCTATTTTTGGCTTTTTGAATGTTTTACTTGCAAGGAAAGACGCTATCGGATAAACTTTATAAGGATATAGTATAATGTAAAGAATATAGGAGGTGGCCAATATGGCAAACCCAACATTAGCAATAGTAGGAAGACCTAACGTAGGAAAATCCACATTATTTAACCGTATAGCTGGAGAAAGAATATCAATCGTTGAGGACATTCCAGGAGTAACTAGAGATCGTATTTATGCTCACGGAGATTGGTTAGGACGAGAATTTAGTATTATTGATACAGGTGGTATCGAGATGAGTGATGAGCCTTTTATGGATCAAATAAAACATCAAGCAGAGATTGCCATCGAAGAAGCAGACGTTATCATGCTTGTTGTAAGTGGTCGAGAAGGAATTACTGATGCGGATGAATATGTTTCAAGAATTCTATATAAAAGTGATAAACCAGTTGTTTTAGTCGTTAATAAAGTAGATAATCCTGAGATGAGAAATGATATTTTTGAATTTTACTCACTAGGTCTTGGTGACCCAATTCCGGTTTCTGGTAGTCATGGTATTGGATTAGGAGATGCATTAGATAAAGTATGTGAACACTTAAAAATGGTTCCAGAAGCTGAAGCAGACGATACCATTCGATTTAGTTTGATTGGTCGTCCTAATGTAGGGAAATCATCATTAATCAATGCCATTCTTGGTGAAGAACGTGTTATTGTTTCTGATATAGCGGGAACAACAAGAGATGCAATTGATACTTCGTTTGTTTCACCAGAAGGTCAAAAATTTGAGATGATTGACACAGCAGGTATGCGTAAAAAAGGTAAAGTTTATGAGAGTACTGAAAAATATAGTGTTATGCGAGCTATGAGAGCGATTGATCGTTCGGATGTTGCATTAGTCATATTGAATGCTGAAGAAGGCATCAGAGAGTACGACAAGCGTATTGCAGGGTTTGCTCATGAGGCAGGTAAAGCGATTATTATTGTAGTAAACAAATGGGATACATTAGACAAAGATAATCACACAATGAAAGAATTTGAAGAAGATATTAGAACAGAATTTAAGTATTTGGATTATGCACCAATTGCGTATGTATCAGCGAAAACAAAACAGCGTCTACATACTTTACCAGAAATGATTGAGAAAGTGAGTCAAAATCAAACGCTTAGAATTCCGTCTTCTGTGTTAAATGATGTTATTATGGATGCAGTAGCCATTAACCCAACGCCGACAGATAAAGGAAAAAGATTAAAAATATTCTATGCAACTCAAGTAGCTATTAAACCACCTACCTTTGTTGTTTTTGTAAATGAAGAAGAATTAATGCATTTTTCATATTCTAGATTTTTAGAGAATCAAATACGGAAAGCTTTCGAATTTGAAGGTACTCCAATTAGAGTGATTTCAAGACGTAGAAAATAAAAAATGGCATTTTAGCATAGTTATATTTTATTTACAACTTTAATTAAAAGAATACTGAAAAATAGTATTAATAAGGCTAAAAGCATTGCTATCACTTGGTTCTTATGGTATCTTAGTTTAAGAAATATTATTTTAAATATTTCAAACTGTCATTTTTGGACCACTCAAAAGTGATTGCCTAAAATATGATGTTCAAATTAACCATCAATTTCCTTTATAAGGAGGTGAAATAGAAACATGGCTAACAAAGCAGAATTAATCGAAAAAGTTGCTGAAGCAACTGGTTTAACTAAAAAAGATGCAACTTCATCAGTAGATGCAGTATTTGCTTCAATTCAAGGATTTTTATCAGAAGGCGAAAAAGTTCAATTAATCGGTTTTGGTAACTTTGAAGTACGTGAAAGAGCTGCCCGTAAAGGTCGCAACCCACAAACTGGAGAAGAAATCCAAATCGCAGCAAGTAAAGTCCCTGCATTCAAACCAGGTAAAGCTTTAAAAGACGCTGTAAAATAGTTTAATTAAAGACAAGTCTGTTTTTTAGACTTGTCTTTTTATTTTCTAATTTAGAATAAAATCTGAACTATAAAAATAAACAAAAAAACTCTCCTTCATAGCGAGGAGAGTTTACCTTTTATCTTTTTTTATTATAAAAATTTCAACACGTCTATTACTTGCTCGATTTTCATCATTATTATTTGGAACTTTAGGCTTAAATTCACCATAGGCTTGAACAGATACTCTATCTTCACTCGTAGCATTATGCTTCACAAGAAGTTTCATAACAGTCATGGCTCGTGCAGAACTAAGTTCCCAATTTGAAGGGAAAGCGGCTGTATTACTAGGGATGTTATCTGTATAACCAGCAACAATTAAATCATTATCAAGATCTTTTAAAGAGTCAGCAACCTTTTTAACAATACCTTCTACATCACCAGTAATTTCAGCGCTTCCGGGTGAAAATAAAAGTCCGCTTTTTATAGCAATTCTTAAACCGTCTTGCTCTAAATCAACATCAATATCTTCCGCATGGCCTGCTTTAGATAGTTCATCTTTTATAGAATCACCAGCAGCTTGCATTTTCTTTTCTTCTTGAGATTTTTCTGGTGTCTCTACAACCTTTTTAATTTCACTTTTTTTTTCTTTTTTATTTTCTTTTGAATCAGAAGGTGTCTTTTTTGGTTGACCAGGTAAGATACCATTATCACTACCATTATTTTTTCCAGATAAAATGACACTAAACTCATTACTTAATTCATCAAGTTTTCCATCATCTGTCTTTGCCATTGCAAACATAACGATGAAAAGTGCTAACAGCAATGTTAGCATATCTGAGTAAGGTAATAACCAACCTTCATCTGCATGTTCTTCATGTTTTTTAGGCCTTTTTTTCATGCCAATGTAACCCTTCTTTCTTTATATTATGGATAGTTAATCGGTTTTTAATTTTTCATTTGGATCAAGCATACCGTTAAGTTTTCTTTCAATGGTATTTGGATTATGACCAGCCTGAATAGCTAAAACACCTTCTAAAACAATCAACATATTTTTTACTTCTTCTTCTGATTTTCTAGTTAAACGAGAATAAAAAGGTATAAAAATTACATAACCAAAAAATATTCCGTACAGAGTAGCTACAAAAGCAGCAGATATCATATGTCCTAAAGCATCCACATCATTTAAATCACCAAGAGCACCTATTAATCCGATAACTGCTCCTAAAACTCCTAAAGTGGGTGAAGAAGAACCTGCAGCTTTAAACATAGAAGCTCCTACACGATGCCGATCTTCTAAAGCTGATATTTCATTGTTAAGGATTTCTTCAATTTGTTCTACATTAACACCATCAACAACCATTTGCATTCCATTTTTTAGAAAAGGATCTTCTAAACCGTCAACAGTACTTTCGAGAGCTAAAATACCTTCTTGTCTTGCTTTTTGTGCAAGAGACATAATAACTTCAACTAATTCTTTTGGAGAAGTAGTTTTTTTATTTTTAAAAAGCACACCAAATATTTTTGGTAGCCTTTTAATATCTTCTCTAGGAAAAGAATTAATTAATGCTGCTAAAGTTCCAACGCCAATAATAATAATTGCAGCCGGATTTAGAAGAACTAGAGCATCGGCACCTTTCACAATCATTCCAACAACAACAGATAAAACACCTGCTATAACACCTAGTATTAAAAAAATATCCATATCTATTCACCTAACCTTATTTTTCGTTTGTTTTTTTATCAATACTATAACAATAGAAAACAAATTTTCCGTTGCTTCTAACTATATAAAAAAACACTACATTTATTTATATCGGACGATTAATAAAAAAAATTAATAGTATTATTATAAAAAAATAATGAGAAAAAAATTTTTTTTCTAATCAATTTTTGTATTGTAATTTTATGTAAAATAAATTATAGTAAAGAAGTTATTTAAATACATGTATAAACAAGCGGTTTGATTATCAAAATAGTAGTTATCTATTTTTTAGATAATATCATCAAAATTTCATGATTTTTTCTTTTTATAGATATTTTCAA
This sequence comes from uncultured Vagococcus sp., assembly GCA_963517295.1. Taxonomy (GTDB): domain Bacteria; phylum Bacillota; class Bacilli; order Lactobacillales; family Vagococcaceae; genus Vagococcus. The sequence goes on along the minus strand of CAUQFM010000008.1, from coordinate 7,046 downwards.
TTAACCGACTATTTATTAACTTAAATAAATATAACGTGTCTATAAAACAGAATAATATTTATTTTGTTTTTATCTTGAGCGAAAAAATAAATATATATATGTTTATTTTTAAATTGTTATTTTATCTTGTTTTATAATAGTGTATATCTATTGTTAACATAACAAAAACTTGTTTAAATGTATTAAAAATGTTAGCACTGTTAGTATTGTAATTTTAAAATCAAAATGAGAAGGAGAACTAAGATGACGTTTCAGAGTATAGATTTTTTAAACCAAGCAATGAATGCTTCTGATTTAAGGCAAAAAACCATATCTAATAATATTGCGAATATTAATACGCCAGGATATAAGGTTGAGCGAGTTTTATTTGAGGAAAAATTGAGGAAGGCGACAAATTCTGATGAACTGGAATTAAATCAAACAAATAAGAGACACATACCATTAAATGACAGTTTTAATAATTTTGAACCTGAATTAGTACGAAAAAATGATACGTCTATTAAAGATAATGGGAATAATGTTGATCTCGAGTATGAAATGAGTGAAAAAGCTGTAAATGAGTTGTACTATAGTACGTTACAACGTCAAGTTAATCACGAATTATCACAGTTAAATTATGTAATTAATCACTAATTAAGAGATTAATTAATTTCAAAAATGGAGGGATAAAAATGGGAGTTTTTGACTCGTTTAATATTAATACAAGTGGTTTAACGTTAGAACGAATGAAATTAGATACAATTTCAACTAATATTGCAAATGTTAATACAACACGAACAGAAGAAGGTGGTCCGTACAAGCGGAAAACCGTCACTTTCCAAGAGAGTTTAAAGAAAGAAACAACTAATAGTAATCGTAAAAGTTTTGGTGTGAAAACAACTGGAATTAGACAGGATGAAGAAGTTAGAACTATTTATCAACCGGATCACCCAGATGCTGATGAGCGGGGATACTTAGAGGTACCCAATGTCAATTTGAGTGATGAAATGCTAAATATGATGAATACTTTACGAACGTACGAAGCTAATGCTACTGCTTTTGAATCAAGCAAAAACTTGATGAAAAAAGCTTTAGAAATTTCTAAAGATTAAAAAATTAAATTAAAAGGAGTAAATAAATGAATGTAATAAAAAGTAATTTTAGTGAAATATCAGAGTATCAGAATCAATTAAAGAATGTCATGCTTCCAAATGAAAAGGTAGAAAAAAATTCAGATTCGATGGTGCCTAATGAATTTGAGAATTATCTTAGTAAAGCGATTGATAGTGTAGACGATCAGGTAGCTACTAGTAGTAATAATATTCCTAAAGTAATTTCTGGGGATTTAGATAATATTCATACGGCAATGATTGATATGAATAAATCACAGCTTGTTCTCCAGACCGCCGTTCAAGTTAGAAATAAATGTGTTGAAGCATATAATGATGTAAAAAATATGCAGTTTTAATTGAATGGTGAAGGGAAATGGTTTAGTACATGGAAAAGGTACATGAGTTAAAAGATACTCTCATCGAAAAATGGAAAAATTTAGGGAGAATTGGAAAATTAAGCATTACGATGGCCGGAGTTAGTCTTCTTTTAATTATTATTTTTTCAACATATATGAGAAATAAAACAGATTATTCAGTTTTATTTTCAGAATTATCAGATGTTGATTCGGGAAATATTGTTAAAAACCTTGATGAGCGTGGTGTGAAATATAAGTTAGATGATAAAGGAAGTAAGGTACTTGTTGAAACAAATGCAATAGATAAAATTCGAATTGAATTAGCTATGGATAATCAATTACCTAATAAATCAACTGGGTTTGAAATTTTTGATGAAAAAAATATGATGACAACAGATGAAGATCGTAAGATTATGTATCAAAGAGCTATAACTGGTGAGTTGCAAAGGTCAATTGAATCTTTAGAAGCTGTAAAAGAAGCTAAAGTGATGTTGGTTACTCCAGATAGAAGTATATTTGAGGAAAAAAATAAAGAAGCAACAGCATCGATTATTTTAAAACTTAAACCGAATCAAATTTTAAGTGAAGAAGCCATAAAAGGAATTGCGTCTTTAACAAGTGGTGCTGTAGAAAATTTACCGCAAAAGAATATAAAAATTGTTGATGAACAAGGAAATGTTCTCTCAGATATTTTAGATGAAAAAAGAGGGAATGGGTCTTCTGATTTAACTGGTAAATATCAAAAAGCTAAAGATGATTTTGAAGTTAAACTTGAAGATAAAACAAATAGTATGTTAGGGACTCTATTTGAAAAAGACAAATTGAATGTTGCAGTTAATGTAGATTTAGATTTTGATTCTATAGAAAGAACATCAGTAGTTTATGATAATCCTAAAGTCAGAAGTGAAGAAATTAAAGCTAATTCCGATGGTGCTGGCATTGATCAACAAGCCATAGAAGGCGGAAATATTCAAGATAATGTCACTAATGTTATTGGAAACGAAGGAGATAATGGTAAATCTTATAGTCATACTATAAATAATGAACTTGATACGGAAACTACTAAAGTTCTTAATGCTCCTGGCGTAGTAAAAAGAGTAACTGCTTCAGTTTTAATAAACGAAAATTTATCAGTTCAAGAAAAGAATCAAATTGAAGAGTTAGTACAATCAGCGGTTGGCTATGATCGTGATCGCGGTGATAAAATAACAATACAAGGAATAAAATTTGCAAAAGAAGATGATGTAGATGAAGAAAATGGAGATGCTAATAATTCTGCGAAATTAAAAGATTTATTATTTAGTCCAATCGGAATTGCAATTCTTTCAATTATTAGTTTAATTGTAATACTCTTAATTATATTTATCGTACGAAATAAAAAGAAAAAAGATGATTTTTATGATTATGAACAGATAGATGTTGCTGGTGAGAATGTAAATATTGTTGACAGTGAAGAAATCAGTCAAGCTGTAACAAATATTGAGGAAAATCGTTCAAAAATGGATAGACCTGAACCTCTAAATGAAGAAGAGAACTTACAGTATCAAGATGCAATTGCGAAAGAAGAAAAGGCTAAAGAATATGCAAAAAATAACCCAGAACTTGCGGCTGAATTAATTAAAGTTTGGATGAAAGATGAGTAGGTGAATCAATGGAAAATGTAAATGGAATAAGAAAAGCAGCTCTTTTATTGATTTCACTAGGATCTGAAACATCCTCTCAAATAATGAAGCTTCTTCCTGAAAAACATATTCAAAAAGTTAGTTATGAAATAGCTAATATAGATCATGTGAATCCTGAAGAAAAAGAACTGGTTATTGAGGAATTTATTCATATGTCAACTGCGCGTAGGCATATGGTTGATGGTGGAATTGATTATGCAGTAGATTTATTAAATAAAGCTTTAGGAGCTCAAAAAGCTAAAGAAGTTATCGATGTGTTAACGCAAATTCAATTGAGAGAAAGACCATTTGATATTGCTAGAAAAGCTGATCCTCAGCAATTAACTAATTTGCTATTAGAAGAACATCCTCAAACGGTTGCTTTGATTTTATGTTACATGCAACCTGATAAGGCAGCAGAAATATTAGCTAACTTTCCAGATAATAGACAAGCAGAAATAGCTGAAAAAATAGGAACGATTTCAGGAACATCTCCTATAATTATTGAGAAAATTGAACAAGTGATTGAAAATAAATTCTCTAACTTTATTGAAAATGATACCGAAAATGTCGGTGGTGTTAATACATTAGTGGAAATATTAAATTCAGTTGGTAGAAGTACAGAGAAAAATATTATTAGTGATCTTGAGAAAACTCAACCAGAATTATCAGAAGAAATCAAAGCTAATCTATTCACGTTTGATGATATTGTTGGGCTTGAAAGATCAGATGTACAAAAAGTGTTGCGTGAAGTTAATCATGATGTCTTAGTGTTAGCACTTAAAGGCGCATCTGACACAATCAAAGAATTTATTTATGGCAATCAAAGTACACGTTCTGTTGAAATGTTGAAAGAAGATTTACAATTCATGGGACCTGCTAGGTTATCTGCTGTTGAAGAAGCGCAACAAAATATTGTTGCAATTATTCGTCGCCTAGATGAGGAAGGAGAAATTTACATCGGAAGAGGTGATCAAGATGCAGTCATCTCATAATCTTTTTAAACATAAAAATGTTATTGAACGACAAGATGTAAAAAAGATTGAAACAATGCATACACCAAAAAAAAAGAAAAATAATTTTTTTGGTAGTAATGAAGATGTAAATTTTTTATATCCGTCTGCTTCAACAAATGAAAATGATGATTATCAAAGTTATAAAATAACTCAATTCAATTTAGAGTTAGAAAAAATGAAAAAAAAATACCATCAAGTAATAAAAAAAGAACGAGATAAATTTTTTAAAGAATTAAGGTTGATAAAAGAAAATGTGATAGAAAAATCACATGAAGAAGGAGAACTTCTAAAAACTGAAGCTTATCAAATTGGTTTAAAAGAAGGTCGACTTGATGGGTATGAAGTCGGTAAAGTAGAAGGTTATCAAGCTGGTGTTGAAGAGTCTGAATATCTAAAAGAGAACGCTTTGAGAATTATTGAAGATGCAAAAAAAGAAGTTAATGTTTATCAAAAAGAAAAAAAAGCAGAATTTATTAAATTAGCATCAATTATGGCAGAAAAAATAATTAATCAAGAGTTATCTCTAAATGAAATAGAGTTGAGCAGTATTCTACAACCAGTACTAAATAAATTAGACAAAGAAGATAATTTCATTACTGTATTTGTAACTAAATTAAATTTTGAAGGTACTAAAATATATATGCAAAAAGTTAAAACTGAATTTCCTAACATTAAATACACAGTACTTGTCGATGAAGCATTGGAAACAAATGGATGTATTATTGACACTAATTATGAAGTTCTAGATTTACAAATAAGTAAACAACTTGATTTAATGATCCTAGATGTAACAAATGGTGACTTAAATGAATGAAAATTTGTCGTTACATAGTATTAAAAATAATTTTAGTAAAAAAGATTATATTACAAGATTTGGTAAGGTTAGTCAGGTAGTTGGTTTAATAATAAAAGTAGAAGGTTTGGATGTTTTCATAGGTGAAGTTTGCCATATTGAAATCGAAAAAACTAAAAAAATTGTTATGGCTGAGGTAGTCGGTTTTGTAAATAAAACAGTATTATTGATGCCTTTGGATGAATTGAATGGAATTGGTCCAGGTTGTTTAGTAAAACCAACTGGAGCGTCGCTTGAGGTTGAAATTTCTGATGATTTATTGGGGCAAACATTAGACGGACTAGGAAGAATTTTGACAGATGATAAAAAAATAACGGGAACGAGATATCCAGTTGAACAAGAATCGCCAGATCCATTTAAAAGAAGGCGTATTGAAACTGTAATGAGTACTGGAGTAAAAGCGATTGACGGTATTTTAACTGTTGGAGAAGGGCAAAGGCTTGGAATTTTTGCAGGTAGTGGAGTAGGAAAAAGTACTTTGTTAGGAATGATTGCAAGAAACTGTGACGCCGATGTTATTGTAATTGGATTAATAGGGGAACGTGGACGAGAAGTAACAGAATTTATAGAAAATGATTTAGGTCCAGAAGGCTATAAAAAATCTGTGATTGTCTGTGCTACTTCAGATCAACCACCATTAGTAAGATTAAAAGGAGCGTTTGTAGCTACTGCAGTAGCAGAATACTACAGAGATCAAGGTAAAAAAGTAGTTTTAATGATGGACTCCGTGACACGATTTGCAATGGCTCAAAGAGAAATTGGTCTAGCTACAGGAGAACCACCTACATCGAAAGGATATACACCTTCTGTTTTTGCAATGTTACCAAGATTGTTAGAAAGAAGTGGTATGTCGGATAAAGGTTCAATTACTGCTTTTTATACTGTTTTAGTTGAGGGTGATGATATGAATGAGCCGATAGCTGATGCTGTTCGAGGGATTTTAGATGGACATGTTGTATTATCAAGAAAAATAGCAGGAGAAAATCATTATCCTGCTATTGATATTCAGCAGAGTTTGAGCAGATTGATGAAAACTATTGTTCATGCTGATCAAAATGAAAAAGCAGGAAAATTAAAGGAAAATTTGTCGATTTATGCTGACGCTAAAGATTTGATTGATATTGGAGCATATAAAATAGGAACAAATCCTAAGGTAGATCAAGCAATTGAATTACAAGATGAAATAAAAAAATTTTTAGTTCAAAAAGTGGATGAACCCTTTTCTTTTAACCAAACAACAGAAATGTTAAATCAAATATTTATATCGAAAAAACAATGGTAAAGGAAGTGCTTTTGATTGGGACAATATAAATTTTCATTGGATAATGTTTTAAATTGGAGATCTTCACAAGAAGAAGATGCTAAGAGATCTTTTTTAGTCTATCAACAAGCTCAAAGAGAGCAAGAATCTATTCTAGAAGATATCGTAGAAGCTAGATGCCGAATAAAGCAGGAACAAACAAATCTAGTAGATATAAATACGTTGAGGCAGCAGTACATATATAAAGATCATCTAGATAATGAAATAGTGAAACAAGAAAAAACTGTGACACAATATTGCAATGAAACTGATAAAATGAAAGAAATTTTTGTAGGAGCTCAAAAAGAACGTAAGATTCTTGAAAAACTTAAAGAAAAACATTTTGATAGTTATTTACTTGAGCAAAAAAATGAAGAGCAAAAAGAGTTGGATGAAATGGGTACACTCCGTTTCAGAAATTCAGTAATATAGAAAAAGGTGGGGAATTAATGGATATTGCAATGATTTCTACAGTTAATGACAATGGTTCAAAAAAAATAAGTAAAAAAAATTTAGAAATTCAGGATATATTTTCTGATATTTTACTGAACCAAGTAGTTATCAATGAAAATACACAAGAAGCTGAAATAAATGAAGAAGTTGAACGAATAATTAGTAGTGATGAATTTAAGGATATCGAAAGTGAACCAATAGAACCGTCTAAAAAAGAAGTCAGTAAAGATGTAGTGGTTAAAGATAATTTAATTGAAAAATCTACATGGGATACAAATTTAAATAATTATTTTGGAACTAATTTGGAACTAAAACC
>CAUQFM010000007.1:0-39165 GCA_963517295.1 uncultured Vagococcus sp. | reverse complement strand
CTTTAACGAACCATTTTACGATTTCGCCTTCTGCAATACCTTCACCAATATCTGGTAATTTAAATTTAAAAGCCATTTTAGTTTTCTCTCCTTCTATCTTGTTTCAAGCACTTAATTAAAATGCGTGGATTTCCTTAATTTTTGCTTCGATATCAGACGCATTTGGTAACCAAGCATTTTCTGCCATACCGAATGGGAAAACTGTATCTGGAGCTGAAACGCGACCAACTGGAGCTTCTAATGAAAGTACAGCTCTTTCTGAGATTTCTGAAACAACTTGTGCACCAACACCCGCTTGTTTTTGAGCTTCTTGAACGACAACCACGCGTCCTGTTTTTTCAACAGAAGCAATAATTGTTGCTACATCTAAAGGAGCAACTGTACGTAAGTCAATAACTTCAACAGAGATGCCTTCAGCTTCTAATTTTTCAGCTACTTTAAGTGATTCACGAACCATAGCACCATAAGTAATAACAGAAATGTCAGAACCCTCTTTAGCTACTGCTGCTTTATCTAAAGGAACAGTGTAAGACTCATCTGGCACTTCCTCACGGAATGAACGGTATAATTTCATGTGCTCTAAGAAAACAACTGGATCGTTGTCACGAATCGCTGAAATTAATAATCCTTTAGCGTCATATGGGTTACTTGGAATTACAACACGGATACCAGGAGATTGAGCGATTAAACCTTCTAAGTTGTCAGCGTGTAATTCTGGTGTATGAACTCCACCACCGAATGGCGCGCGGATTGTAACTGGCATTGATCTTGTACCACTCATGCGGTAACGAGTACGTGCCATTTGAGCAACGATTTCATCCATTACTTCAAAGACAAATCCGAAGAATTGAATTTCTGCAACTGGACGGAAGTTTTCTAATGCTAAACCAAATGCTAAACCACCAATACCTGATTCTGCTAAAGGTGCATCGAATACGCGATCTTCACCAAATTTTGCTTGTAAACCTTCAGTAGCACGGAAAACACCACCGTTATTACCTACATCTTCACCGAATACTAATACATCTTTGTTTGCTTCAAGTTCTGAAGCTAAAGCATCTGTAATTGCTTGGATCATTGTTTTTTGTGCCATGATTTATTTCGACTCCTTTGCTTCGTAGATATCAATTTGTTCTTGAATACTTTGTGGTGCTACTTCAAACATGTTTTTCAAGAAATCTGATACTTTTTGTTTTGGTGTAGAATCTGTTGCTTTAATTGCTTCTTTAACTTCTTCTTTTGTTGCTTCAATAACTGCTTCTTCTTTTTCTTCTGACCATAAACCTTTTTCAGTTAAGTAAATACGGAAACGAGTTAATGGATCTTTTGCTGCCCATTCATTATCTGTTTCTTGTGAACGATATCTTGTTGGATCATCACCTGATAATGTATGTGGACCGTAACGGTAAGTTAATGTTTCGATTAAAACAGGACCGTTTCCAGCAATTGCCCAGTCACGTGCTGCTTTTGTTACTTTATAAACTGCTAAAGCATCCATACCATCAACTTGAATACTTGGAATACCAGCTGCTAAACCTTTTTGAGCTAATGTTGTTGCTGCTGTTTGTAATTCACGTGGTGTAGAGATGGCATAGCCATTGTTTTGAATAAAGAATACTGCATTGGCTTTCATAGCTCCTGCAAAGTTAATTCCTTCATAGAAATCACCTTGTGAAGAACCACCGTCACCTGTATATGTAAATGCTACGTTTGGTTTATTACGTTTTTTAAGTCCTAAAGCAACTCCTGCTGCTTGAACATATTGAGCACCAATGATAATTTGTGGTGGAAGAGCTTTTAAGTCTTCTGGATATACATTACCTGCAGCATGTCCTTTTGACCAAAGGAAAGCTTCTTTTAATGGTAAACCATGTTGAATTAATTGAGGAACATCACGGTAACCTGGTAATAATACGTCTTCTTTAGTCATAGCGAAATGACTTGCTAATTGACTTGCTTCTTGTCCAGCTGTTGGAGCAAAGAATCCTAAACGTCCTTGACGATTTAATGCAGTTGAACGTTGATCAAGAACACGAGACCAAACCATTCTACTCATTAATTCTACTAACTCATCATCTGATAAATCAGGTACTAAATCTTCATCTACTACTTTCCCGTTAACATCTAATACTTGTACAGTTGGGAAGTTTTCATTAATACCTTCCAGAAATGCTGCAAAATCAAGTGGGTTTACTTTTTTCTTAGCCATACTGTTGCACAATCCTCTCTTATTACAATTTCATTTTGTTCTCAAACAGAAAGAAAAACTGTATCATTTTCTATCGTTTCGACACCTATAAGTTACCACGACAAATTTATGAATGCAAGTAATTAATCCTGAATCTTTCCCATTAAAAACCTTTTAAAATCAACATTCAAAAGATAGTGATCGTTTTCACTATAGAAACTTACTTTGTTGCTTTTTTTTCAGTTTCTAAAACCTCTTCTGTATCATTCTGTTATAAAAAACATTGTAAACTGTTATACATCAATTTTCTGAAAGCATTAAAACACTATGTTAACCCATCATTTTTATTGTTTTTTAACTGACAATCACTGTTCTATTAAAGGAGAGTAAAATAAAAAAAAGCACTTATACACAATATTATAAGCGCTCTTTTTATTAAATATGTTTTATTTTTGGGTATTTCCAACAAAGATAGTGAAGAATATAACTATGCTTATTAAATCCAACTTTTGTATTTTTTTATATATTTAACTTTCACAAATTGAATTAAAATCATATACATAGCAACGATCCCTATCAGCCAACCCCAATAATTAACTGGTAGTTCCGTAAAATCAAATGCATCTCTCAAAGGTTCAACTAAGACAATCATAACACCTGTTAAAACAGCCAATAAGCTCATAAGTAGCATTGGTCTACTGCCTCTACTTTGGAGGAAAGGTATTTTTTCTGTTCTAACCATATGAACAACCAAAGTTTGGCTAACTAATCCTACTAAAAACCAACCTGTCTGAAAAAGACTTTGATCTACCACGGTATTGGCACCAATAATAAACCACATGACACCAAAAGTGATAAGATCAAAAATACTGCTAATTGGACCAATAAAGATAGTAAACTTAAATAAATTCTTTGTTTCAAATTTAACAGGTTCCATGATTTGACTCTCATCAACATTATCCCAAGGCATAGCAAGTTGTGAAATATCGTATATTAAATTTTGGACTAATAGTTGCAATGATAACATGGGTAAAAATGGTAAGAATGCACTTGCAATTAAAACTGAAAAGACATTTCCAAAATTTGAACTAATAGTGATCATGATATACTTCATCATATTTTTAAATACTTTTCTACCTTCGATAACACCATCTTCTAAAACAGTTAAACTTTTTTCAAGTAGGATAATCGAACTGGCTTCTTTTGTGATATCTGCAGCTGTATCAACAGAAATTCCGATATCAGCTGCTCTTAAAGCGGGAGCATCATTGATACCATCTCCCATAAAGCCAACAGTGTTCCCTTGTTTTTGGAGTGTTTTTATAATTTTAGCTTTTTGCATAGGGTTAAGCTTTGCAAAAAGATTAGTTTCATTAACAGCCAATTCAAATTCAGCTTCTGATAGTTGATCTAACTGACTACCTACATAAACTCGATCAACTTTAATTCCCACATCTCCACAGACTTTTATCGAGACTATTTCATTGTCACCAGTTAAGACTTTTACGTTCACTCCATGTTCATGTAAAGAAGATATCGCTTCTATTGCTGATTGTTTAGCAGGATCTAAAAAGCCAACAAAACCAACTAATATCATTTCTTTTTCGTCTGCCACTGTATAAGTTGCTTCATTATGAACATCTCGTTTATAAGCAACTGTGATCACACGCATTCCTTGTTGGTTCATCTTAATATTTACTTCGTTCATTTGATTAAGCAACTCATCTGTTAGTGGCATAATTTCATTGTCTATTTCCACATAAGAGCAAACTCCAATCATCTCTTCAACAGCACCTTTAGTAATCATCAAATGGTGATCTGATTGTTTTAAAGCAACTGTTAAACGACGTCTTGAAAAGTCAAAAGGAATTTCATCTATTTTCTCAATATTTTTTTCTGTATTTTTGTCAGGCTGTGTTTCGTAGTAGTTAATTATGGCGTGATCCATTAAATTTTTCCAACCTGTTTGATAATTTGAATTTAAAAACGCCATGTCTAAAACTTTAGGATCATCATCCTCACCTAGTGGGCTAACGTGTTCTACTAATACAACTCGGTCTTCTGTGATAGTGCCTGTCTTATCTGTACATAAAATATTCATTGCGCCTAAATTTTGGATAGCATTTAACTCTTTGACAATAACCTTCTTCTTCGCTAAAGCTTGTGATCCCTTAGCAAGATTACTTGTTACAATCATTGGTAACATCTCTGGCGTTAGTCCTACTGCTACAGCAATCGCAAAAAAGAAAGCCTGTGTCCAGTCACCTTTCATCACACCATTGATTAAGAATACAATTGGAAATAAAATCGTTACCATTCTTATGAGTAATTTACTGATATGTTTTAAATCACGATCAAAATTGGTTAATTCTCTTTTTGTACTAGCATGTTTAGCTATGTCACCAAAAAAAGTTTGTTGCCCTGTTTTAAGGATAATCGCCTCTGCTTGCCCACTCAATACATCGGTCCCCATAAATACTAAATTCGAAAGATCAATTGCTGAGGTTTCTTCTGTTGAAGTAATGGTCACTTTTTGTGATTCGTATTTTTCCACTGGCATTGATTCACCAGTAAGAGAAGATTGATTAACGAATAAATCTTTTGTCCAAATCAATAAACTATCGGCAGGTATCATATCTCCTGCTGATAAATAAACGATATCTCCTGGAACAACCTCTTCCATCGGAATCTCTTTCACCTCATTGTTTCTCTTAATTCCACAGGTATGTTTCACCAAATTTTGAAGAGCCAAAGATTCTTTTTGTGCCTTAAAATCTTGAACAAAACGAATAATAGCACTGACAGTAATCATTAGCGCCATAACAACAACTGCTTCATAGTCTTTTGTTAAAGCTGAAACGACCAAAAGGCCAAATAAAACATAAATAAAAGGATCCATAAATGACTTAATCAAAATAACAAGCCACGCATCTGGTTTCTGAATATCAATTTTATTTTCACCATATTCTTCTAAGCGATTAGTAGCATCCTCGTATGTTAAACCGCTAGGAGATGTTCGGAATTCCATCATCAACTCACGATCGGATAATGTCGCTAATTTCTTTAACTCCACATCCTTATTTGTATTGGTCATATCTTTTTTCATACTCCCACTCCTTTTTCAAATACTTTCTTAACTTAAACACAAAAAGACACCCTCAACTTGGAGAGTGTCAGAAAATAAGCTTGATTAAGCAGCTTCTGTTGTTCTCTTCGTGGAGTTTTAGCACTATATAGCGTAGATAATTACTATCAGCTACATTAAGAAAAGCCTTAATCGACAGTTCCTGTTGACCCATACAAAAATCTCTGGATAGTTTGCAGGGTAGTAGCATATTTCTATATAGGAGCCTCACCTAACGTAAGACGGTATTTATTTGTTAATTCGACTGTACGCTGTTTCCTGAATAAAGTCAAATATATGTCGGTAGTTCGAATCGCAAAAATAAGGGGCTAATCTAAGTTTTAGTCGTTATTTTATCTTTCCACAATTAGTGAAATACCTTGTCCGCCACCGATACATAACGTTGCTAGTCCAGTTTGGACTTCTCTTTTTTTCATTTCATGAAGTAAGGTAACTAGTACGCGCGCACCACTTGCACCAATTGGGTGACCAAGTGCAATCGCGCCACCATTGACATTTATTATTGCTGGATTTAAGTTTAATTCTTTTATCACACTTAATGATTGTGACGCAAAAGCTTCATTAGCTTCAATCAAATCTAAATCAGTTACTTGTTTATTTATTTTTTTCAATGCTTTTTGAGTGGCTTTAATTGGAGCAATACCCATAATTTTTGGGTCTACACCACTTGTTGCATATGACGTTACTTTCCCTAAAATTTCAAGACCTAATTCTTGTGCTTTTTCTGATGTCATCAAGATAACCATCGCTGCACCATCATTAATACCAGATGAATTACCTGCTGTTACACTACCCTCTTTTTTAAATGACGGTCTCAATTTAGCAAGAGTTTCTGTTGTTGAACCAAATCTTGGAAATTCGTCGGTTTCAACTAAAATTGGATTGCCTCTTCTAACTGGCACTTCAATCGGTATTATTTCGTCTTTAAATTTTCCTGACTTAATCGCAACTTCTGCTTTTTGTTGACTATTTGCTGAGAATTCATCTTGCTCTTCTCTTGTAAAGTGATACAATTCTGCAATATTTTCTGCCGTATTTCCCATCGGTAGTTCATCAAAAGCATCAGTTAAGCCATCTTTCATCATCGTATCAACCATTGTGCTATTTCCCATTTTTTGACCAAAACGATGATTGGGTAAGACATAAGCTGACTGACTCATGCTTTCAGTGCCTCCTGCAATTACGATGTCATTATCACCTAATTGAATAGATTGAGCGCCTAAGATGACAGCTTTTAATCCCGAGCCGCAGACTTTATTAACCGTAAAAGCAGAAGCTTCTATAGAAATACCTGCATTCACTGCTATTTGTCTAGCTACATTTTGACCTAATCCCGCTGACAATACATTTCCCATAATCACTTCATCTATTAAACTAGCGTCTAAATTTATTTCTGCTAGACTTTTTTTAACCAACTGCGTACCTAATTCCACAGCTGATATATCTTTAAAACTACCTCCAAAACTCCCGATTGGCGTTCTTTTGGCAGATACGATTACAACTTCTTTCACTAAAATACCCTCCTACTTTAATAAAGCGCTTTTCTATACTTATCTATTTTAATCATTCTAACAAAAAAAGCCAAGATGTTGAGCTAAACTTAGAGATTTTTTAATTTTAACCCCTTGTTAATAGAAAAAATAGATGTGCCTGACTTAATGTCAAACTCATCTATTTTTTTACGAATACTATTAATAACTTGGAGATCTATATTTCTACTGAAAATGCTTGCCAAGGATTTAGTTTGATATTTTCTAAACTACTTGGTGTTATCATATTTTCGATTAATACTGATTTAACTGCTACGTCACTTGTAAATTCTTGTACTTCATCTGATAAATTAGCTACCACTAACCATGTTTTATTTTCAAAAGTTCTTTTATATGAAAATACTTTGTCTGCTGTTCCTTGTAATTCATACTCACCCCAAACAACGATTGGGTGATCTTTTCTTAACTTAATTAATTTTTGATACGTATAGAAAACTGAATTCTTATCAGCTAAAGCAGCGTCTACGTTTATTTCTTGATGATTTGGGTTCACATGTAACCATGGTGTCCCTGTTGTAAATCCACCATTTTCTGATGTGTTCCACTGCATTGGTGTTCTAGCATTATCACGACCTTTTGCATTAATTGACGTAATAATTTCCTCTTTTGTAAAACCTTGGCTGATACGATCATGATACATGTTCACACTTTCAATATCTTCTACTTCATCAATACTTGAAACTGGATAATTAGTCATCCCAATTTCTTCCCCTTGATAGATGTATGGTGTTCCTTTCATCATATGAAGTAAAATAGCAAAAGCTTTTGCGCTCTCAACACGGTGCTCTTGATCATTTCCCCAACGAGAAATCACGCGAGGTAAGTCATGATTATTCCAAAATAAACTATTCCAGCCTTGATCCCCTAATGAGGTTTGCCATTTAGATAAAACTTCTTTTAAGTCTTTCATCTCTAATGGTTTTAAATCCCATTTATGTTTTCCTTCACCATGTTGTTGGTCTAAACCAATGTGTTCAAATTGGAAGACCATTGATAATTCGTCCCGTTCTGGATCTGAGTACATTTTAGCAATTTCTGGCGTTGCTCCCCATGTTTCACCCACAGTCATCACGTCATGATTTCCAAAAGTTGCTTGATTCATTTCTTTTAGATACTCATGGAGTTTAGGACCATTTCCTGTGATTTTTTCATCAGGAATTTTACCAATCAAATCTATCACATCCATCCGGAATCCACCCACGCCTTTATCTAACCAGAAATTCATCATATCATTCACTTTATTTCGAACGGTTTGATTCTCCCAATTTAAATCAGGTTGTTTTTTACTAAATAAATGCAAATAATATTGACCACTTTCTTCATCAAATTGCCACGCACTTCCACTAAACGTAGATTCCATATCATTTGGAGCTTCGCCGTTCACTGGGTCACGCCAAACATAAAAGTCACGAAAAGGATTATCTTTTCCTTTTTTAGCTTCAATAAACCAAGCATGCTCATCAGAAGTATGATTAACCACTAAATCCATAATAATGCGAATATCACGTTTTTTTGCCTCTTCAATCAACTCATCCATATCAGCCATTGTTCCAAATTCTTCCATAATATCCTCATAATCACTAATATCATAGCCATTGTCATCATTTGGTGATTTGTAAACTGGACTTAACCAAATCGCATTAATACCTAATTTTTCTAAGTAAGATAAACGTTCGATAATTCCCCGTAAATCTCCCACACCAGTTCCTGTTGTATCTTGGAAACTTCTTGGATAAATTTGATAAAGTACAGCTGATTGCCACCATTTGTTTTGTTTGACTGTCATTTGAAAATCCTCCATTTATTTTTATTGTTTAAATTTTATTTGACTGCTCCGTCAGTTACACCTGCTATAATCCATTTTTGAAATAAAATATAAATTAATAATACAGGTAAAATAACTAGTAAGTAAGAGGCAAATGCCAAATTATATTGTGTTGAAAATTGACCTTGGAATATATATTGAGATAACTGTAAGGTTTGTTGCTCTGGTTTACTTAAGAATATTAATGGCATTAAAAAATCATTCCAAGTCCACATAAAACTTAAAATTGCCACTGTAGCATGAACTGGTTTTAGCATTGGAAAAATCACATACCTAAAAATTTGTAAAGGTGAGGCTCCGTCAATTTCTGCTGCTTCATCCATGGCAACTGGAATCTTTTTAATAAATCCAGTATACAAGAAAGTATTCATCGGTAGACCAAAAATAATATATAAAAATGTAATTCCTGCTAAATTATCTAAGTTAAACATTGAAGCTTGCTTCACTAAAGGTAACATTATTACATTAAATGGAATAAACATGGCACTAATAAAATAATAATATAATATATTGAAGAACTTAGAATGTGATCTTTTTCTGGTAATCGCATACGCAGCTAAACTATTCGTAAATATCGTAAATATCAAATTAATTCCAGTAATGATAAACGTGTTTTTAAACTTTTCAGGATAGTTAGTTAGTTGCCATGCATCGGTAAAGTTACTCCAATGAAAACTCGTTGGCCAACTAAGAATCGAATCCATTTGAGATGGATCTTTAACTGCAATCATCAAGGTCATGTAAAGTGGACCAATGATTGTAAACATCGCTAACCCCAATAAAAGAATCGTTAAGGGCCAATTAATTGAGCCATTACTACGTTTGAAAATATTTTTCTTTTTCTCTTTCATCATCCCATGTTCGCCTCTCTTTTCTCTAAAATTCTAAGCTGAACGATTGAAATAATCACAACTACTAGGAAAAGAACCACTGAGTTGGCTGATTGATAAGCAAATTGTCCACCTGTAAAACCTTTTTTATAGATAAGAAGTGAAATAGAGGTAGTTGATGTTCCAGGTCCACCATTTGTCATTGCAACGATTTGATCAAAGGCCATTAAGAACCCTTTCGCTGATAACACCATATTAATCGTAAAGAATGGTGCTAATAATGGAAAGGTAATTTTTTTAAACAGGGTGAAACCACTTGCACCATCTAAATCAGCGGCTTCATAAATATCTTGATCCACCGTTTGTAAACCTGATAAGTAAATTAATGTTGTAAACGCTAAAGATTGCCAAACAGTGACAATCACAATTCCTAACCAAGCATACTCAGTTCCAAGAATATTAACACTCAACGCCTCAATCCCAGCACCGATACCAAATTCAGGTACTAAGTTAGCAAAAATGAAATTGAAAATAAAACCAATAATCAAGGTTCCCAACATGTACGGCAAAAAATAAATAGCTTTAAGGAATCGTTGAAACTTAATTTTAGCATTTAACCCAATTGCTAGAAATAATCCAATGACATTCACTAAAATCGTTGAAATAATAGCAAATTTGAACGTAAATAGGTAACTATTTAATATGTCTGCATCTTGAAACA
Source organism: uncultured Vagococcus sp. (assembly GCA_963517295.1). GTDB lineage: Bacteria > Bacillota > Bacilli > Lactobacillales > Vagococcaceae > Vagococcus. Next base: position 28,906 of record CAUQFM010000007.1, on the reverse strand, counting down.
TGTGTAAATAATTTTTTAAACCAACAAATTCCCAATCCCCGTAGCCACGCCAATTAGTAAAACTATAAAAAATCCCTTGTAAAAAAGGAATGGTATGAAAAATAAAAAATAGAATCGCAACTGGTACTACCATAAGATAAAATGCTGGATGAATTTTTCGACCACTTCTCAAATTAAACTCCCCCTATTCAATATTTGCTGCATCATACGCTTTGTCCATTTTGTTCAGCGTATTCTTTATGTTTTCTTTTGAGTTATCACGGTCCTTCGTTTCTTCTAACGCAAATTCAGACAACAAAGCAGCCATATCATAACCATTAGGTAAGAAATGATCGATAAAATCATTGACTTGCCCTGCTTCAATCATCGGACTGACTTGTGTTAATGCAGGATCTTTTTGTTTAATTCCTTGTTGAGCTGAAAAGGCAAATTGATCATCCACATAGCGTTGTGCTTGTTCTTTTTCTAAAAGAAAATTAATAAAATCTTTGGATTCCTTTTGATTTTTCGTATCTTTACCAATCATAAACATCACGTCTACCCCACTTGTGACTTTATTCTTAGCTATATCATTACTAGCTGGCAAAGCGAAAATACTAACTTTCATGTCTTTATTTGCTTTTTGAACTTCAGGAATTGCCCACGTTCCATTAATTAACATGGCAGCTTTTCCTTTTGCAAAAGCTTGAACACCGTCCGCATATCCTGTCCCCATAGCATCTTTTTGCGTATGTTTCATCACTTCAGATACTTGTTCTAACGGTTTTACCCAACCATCTGAAAAAACTTGTTTCCCAGTTTTTCTATCTGTCATTAACTCATCATTAGCTAAAATACCTGCCATTGGATTAAATAATGATGACAACGTCCAAGCATCCTTATAAGTCGCTTCAATTGGTGTGACACCTTCTTTTTTGAATAATTCACACACAGCGATAAATTCATCCCATGTTTTAGGAATTTCTACATTGTACTTGTCGAATAATTCTTGATTATAGATAACCCCTGATGCATTTGTTGCATAAGGAATCCCATATAATTTATCTTTTTCTTTTTGTAAATCAATCGTCATTTCTTTATATGCAGGAACGATATTACCCGAAAATTCCTCTTTTGATAAATCTTCCAACATCCCTACATTAGCGAGCTCTGTATAGGTAATATCTCCCCCATAAGAAATAATATTAGGAATATCATTTTTTACTAATCTAGTTCTAAGAACTGTTCCCGCATCAGGTGGTGAACTGAATACCACTTTTATATTAGGGTTTTTCTCCTCATATTCCTCTATGAATGTTTTCATTATTTGTTGATTTTCTGATTTGTTGTTAAATACCTCAATAGTCAATTTATCAGACGACTCTTTAGATGAACAACCTGACAAAAATAAAAGACTAGCACCTACAGCTAAAGCACCCTTTAATTTTAAAATTTTCATAATTTCCCTCCTAAAGGTGTTACGTAACACCTTTTAATAAAAAAATAAAAACTTCTACCTAAGTGTTTCGTAACACCTGCTCAAAATATAACATTTTTATTTTTTTTAGTCAATTGTTTTATAAACCGTTTTCACTTGTTTTTGATATCCTTAACAGATCCACCTTCGACTAACACCGTTTTAATTTCTTTTGATTGCTCTTTTTGATTGTTTTTTTCTATATTTTCAACCATTAGAGACATAATTGCTGTTGCCTTTTCAAAAACATCTTGGCGCATACTAGTAATCTGTGGTGTAGCATATTTTGAATAGGCGGTTCCATCAAAACTAACAATAGAAATATCATTAGGAACGGATACACCCTCCTTATATAATTCTGAAATAATCTGAAGAGCCAATAGATCTGAAGAACAAAAAAAGACTATTTCATCCTTTACTAATGGTAACAAGAATTTTTTAATAAAAGTATCATAATTGGTATACGTTGTTGGAATACTCACAAATTTTGGTAATAAATCAACTTCTGCCATAGCTTCTTTAACTCCAAGTGAACGCTCTAAATCTAAGCCTTTCCAATCAGAAGGCGAATCACTTTTAGCGATAAAGACAATATCAGTATAGCCTTTTTCGAGTAAATATTTTGTCATAATTAAAGCACCCACACGGTCGTCGATTCCAACATTTAATTTAGGTCTATTAATGCCTTGTCCGTAGGAATCAATAAAAACAATTGGCACAGAAACTCGAGTCTGCCATTTATTGATATCATTAGCCGATGTTCCAGAAACAATCAATCCTTCTAAGTTCCACATGTCAGCTAACCTAGCACCTTCTTCAAAATCAGAAACACGGTGAAACATCATGAAATAACCAGCTTCTTTAATCTTACTTTCTAGCGTTTGAATTAATTCTCCGTGATAAGGATTATCAAAAAAAGCTTCATTAACTGCTTCTGTATCTTGAATGATCACACCAATGATTCGAGAACCATGATTCGCTAACAATCGCCCTCCCATGTTGGCTGTATAATTTAACTCTTTTAATGCTTGATTTACTTTTTCTTTTGTTTCAACTGATACTTTGGCATCTCTACCATGTATCACATTTGAGACAGTTGTAGGACTGACTCCTGTATGTTTTGCAATGTCTTTAATGGTTACCATTTCTTCACCTCATTTGACTCATCTTTTTTTAGTGTAGCAGTTTTAAATGTAACTGACAATTTTTTCTTAAATTCTTTGTTTTCTTCTTCATTTCAAATTATAATGTAGTTATGTAAAAAAAGGAGCTACTTCACTATGAACTTAACTAAAAAAGCTTTATCACAAGCTCTCAAAGAAATAATGACTCATATTCCCTTTGAAAAAATAACCATTAATGATGTCACCGCAGAAGCTGGCGTTTCTAGAAATACTTTTTACTATCATTTTTCCGATATTAATGAACTTCTCGCTTGGACTTTCGATAATGAAATTGTTAAAGGGTTAGAAAATTATGAAGATCTCAACACTTGGAATGATGGATTACTCAGTGTGCTTAACTACACTGAAGAAAATCGTAAATTTTGTTTGAACACTTTCCATTCTTTTAATCGTGATCGCTTGGAAATCTTTCTTTATAATATTACTTATCAAATGCTTGTTTCTATTATGAGTCAATCCTATAGCGAGAAAGTACTAGCAACTGAGTTAAAAGAACAAATCGCTGACTTTTACGGTCGTGGTATCGTTGCTCAAGTTATTCATTGGCTAACGACTCGTCTTGATGAGCCGAAAGATCAATTAATCGCAAGAATTGAACGAGTAACAAAAGGAATGTTTGAGTTAATCATCCAAAATCAAACGCAAAAATTGGACAAAATTTAGTTTTTGTCCAATTTTTGTGCAATTTATCACGTTTGTTTATGTTATTTTCTCTCAAAATTCGTATGATAGTAATGTAATTATCATTTAACTATTTAGGAGGAGTTTATATGTTTTTCTTTGAAAGTATGCCACTAACATCAGTTCTTATGTGGTTTGTCGTACTAGGTGGGTTAATTCTTATGAATGAATTAGCTCGTGCTAACAAATGGATAGCTATTGTTTTATTTACAGCATTACCTATCATCTTAACAATCTTCGTTTGGCCAACAACGGCTGGCGCTGGAAGTAGTACCGGTACTTGGTTCCACTGGGTAAAAGTTTATTCAGCCTTAGCTGGTTGTTTAGGATTTTTAGCTCTACGTTTTATCAAGGGTGCTCAAAACAATAAATACATGATGGCTTTCCCTGCATTAATTTTAGCTATCAATATTATGGAAGCTGTTATTCGTGATTTCCAAGTGTATTCTTTACACGGAATGATTGATGGAGTATACATGAACGGTGGTATCTGGAATATCATGAATGGTGTCGCTGGTATTTTAAATATCTTGACTATTTCTGGTTGGATGGGTATCCAAATTAGTAAAAATAAACAAAAAGATATGGTTTGGTCTGATCAAATGTGGTTCTGGATTATCGCTTATGATCTATGGAACTTCGCCTATGTTTACAACTGTGTATCAGATCACTCATTCTACGCTGGTTTAGCATTATTACTATCTTGTACTATTCCTGCTTTCTTTATCAAAAAAGGCGCTTGGTTACAACATAGAGCTCAAACATTAGCTTTCTGGATGATGTTCACTATGACATTCCCAGCATTTGTCGGGGAATCTCAATTCTCTGTTCAAAGTACTCATAGTAGTACCGCACTTTTTGTAGCAAGTTTCCTTGCTCTAGCTGCTAACATTGCAGTCTTTGTTTATCATATTTACCGCATTAAAACTCAAAAGAAAAATGTTCTTAAAGAAGAAGTTTATACTGGACTTAAATCTTTTGATGAAGTCAAAAATAATAACTAATAAAACACTAACAGCCTACAAAAGATGATTTTCATCTCTTTTGTAGGTTGTTTTTATTGGATTTTTACAGCGTAGCTATTCTAAATTAGAATAACAACATAATTTAAATTTGCTCAAATGCCAATTTTTTTATAATTTCTTCATGTTTAGAATATTTTTCTAATAATTCTTTTTGTGTAAAAAGCTTAAAATCTGTAAAATCAAAACCTGGAACAACTACACAACTAACTAAAGAATAATCATCTGATACTGTAGAACCAAATATTGTCCCTTTTGGTACTAAATAATGCAGGCGCTCACCTTTTAATGTATCTTTACCTACTTTGACAGCTTCGTAACGTCCATCAGGAAAAAGACAATGAACTGTCAACGGATTTCCATCGTGATAGTACCAAATCTCATCTGCCGTTAATTGATGAAAATGAGAAGGACTCTTCTCTGTTAATAAAAAGTAAATGCTCGTATAAAGCTTACGCTCGCTACCATTCACTGAGAGGTTATCTTCTGATGCTTCTGTTCTTAAATAAAATCCACCTTCTGGATGAGCTTCTAAACCTAATTCATTAATCCATTCTTCTTTTGATTTCATTGTATTCTCTCCTTATTAATTTTCATTTAATTATACTTTAAATTGTATTTCGACACAACATTATCATTTTCTCTTGAAATACTATATATTGTGTATTATTATATATTTTGTGAGTTATAAACGCTATATATAGCGAAGGAGTTTGAGGAGGAAATGACAGTGATAGTATTAGCAGGCACGATTGGTGCTGGAAAGACAAGCTTATCAGAAATGATAGCTAAAGAATTGAATACAGAAGTTTTTTTTGAGAGTGTAGAGAATAATGAAATTCTACCCTTATTTTATCAAGATCCAGAAAAATATTCTTTTCTGCTTCAGATATATTTTCTAAACAAGCGCTTCAAAAGCATCAAAGAAGCACTTGTTCATGATAACAACGTACTAGATCGCTCAATCTACGAAGATTCTCTATTATTTCATTTGAATGCTGATTTAGGACGTGCATCAACACAGGAAGTAGAAGTCTACGATGAACTTCTTAAAAACATGATGGAAGAATTACCTTTTGCTTCACAAAAAAAGCAACCTGATTTGTTGGTTCACATTAAGGTTTCTTTTGAGACAATGCTAGAACGAATCGAAAAAAGAAATCGTCCGTATGAACAATTAAGTTTTGATCCTAACCTTTATAATTATTATAAAGAATTGAATACACGCTACGAACAATGGTTTTTGGATTACGATGAAAGCCCTAAAATTCAAATAGATGGGGATCAGTTTAATTTTGTGGAAGATGAGACTGCAGCTGAAGAAGTTATAGAGATTGTACTAAAAGAACTTGAGAAAATCAGATAGTGAAAAAGGGATCCAATACAAAGATAATCTTCGTGTTGGATCCCTTTTTTAAATCTGATTGTTCTATTATTTGCTGAAATATAACGCCACAAAACCAATAATAATCATCACAACACCAGATAAAAACTGTCCAACACCTGATGCTTGACCCGTAAAAATGAGTTGAATTAAATTATTATTCCCTTTGTTATTTTTAAAATCTGTCTTCATACGGTAAAATCCCCACACTGCTAATAATAATCCGAATCCCCATAGAAAAATACTTGGTAACATACTAATCACCTATCCCTTATCTCTTATTTGTAATAATTCTAACATGATAAATAAAAAAAATGTATAGGTCTCAAGTCTTGTCTATTTGTTTTATAAATTTAGAATAATCTATATTAAGTCACTATTTGAGGTCAATTATATTCCTTGCCCCTTTTCTGCTCCTAAAATAATTTAAACCAAAAAAAATAAGGCTTTACGCCTTGTCGTTACTACATTTATTCAGACACATGGCGGCACCTACTTAGTGCTGCTTCCTTCCAGATCTGACACGCTTCATAAGCCCACCATTGTCCTAGCCTTGCGGCAATATTTATTATACTTCATATTAATTAAAAATACTACCCTTTTTTCGCTTCTTTTTGTTTTTTACGAATTTCCCTAAAAAAATTCGTTAAAATACTCCCACATTCCTCTTCTAGTATTCCCGTTTCAACATAACAAGAATGATTAAATCTCATATCTTGTAAAAGATTCATTAAACTGCCTGCCGTGCCTCCCTTAGGATCTTTGGCTCCATAGAAGACTTGATCCACTCTAGAGAGTAAAATCCCACCGCAGCACATTGGACACGGTTCTAGCGTCACAAATAATTGGGCTTTTTCTAAACGCCAACTTTTAACTACCCTATTAGCTTCTTGAATAGCAATTATTTCAGCATGAGTTGTTGCATCCTGAGAAAATTCACGCACATTATGACCCCGTCCGATAATCTCACCATCTAAAACAACGACTGCTCCAATAGGAACTTCCCCCATAATTTCAGCTTTTTTAGCTTCTCGAAGAGCTTCTCTCATAAAAAATTCTTTTTCTTCTTTTGTAAATTTTACCGAACGAATAAACATAACATCCCTCTATTTTTCTTATTTTTATCATATTATCACAAAAAACTTTGTTTACGATACCTTTATGTTAAAATGATGATACATTTAATGAAAGGAATGCTTTATATGAAATTAAATGAATTGCAAAGCATCTATCCTCAAGGAATAACTCGTACATCTAAAGAAATTGATGATACCTATCTCATCCTACCAATTGAGAATAAATGGTTTTACTTACCCAAAGATAATTTAAATAAAAGTGAGATTAAATTATTAAAAAACTTATTACCTGAATCAAATTACTTAACACAATTAAAAGAACATTCTTGGTATCAATATTTATTCCAAAACAAACCATTTCCAGCAGTAGAACAACCTTACCGAATTATTCAATTAAAAATAAAAAAAGAGTCCCCAAACGCGATGGATTGGTTAACTCATTTTTCTAAACTCTTCAATCAAGTTGAAGATTATTTCTTTATCGATAAAACAACCGCCATTCTCGTAGAAGAAAAATCACCTGTAGTTTACCAAAAAACGGATTTAGACGGTATGATTTTGACACTTGAAAGCGAGTTTTTAATTCAAGCAAATGCTTTTCTTGGCTCTTTTAATGAAATAAATCAAAATTTTTCACTTTATTTTGCTGAAGAACAAAAAATATTTGAATCTTACTACAAACACCAAAAAAATGTTTTTTCATTTCAAGATGTGGCAATTGATTATTTAACTAAAAATACAATCGCCAAAAGTTCAATCATGCAAACGCTTAAAGACACATTAAGTATTGATGATGAATTAAAGTTGATTATCAAAACGCTTTGGCTAAAACAAGGCAATATCACATCGACTTCTAAAGAACTTTACATTCATCGAAATACGCTGCAATACCGCCTTGAAAAATTTAATGAGCGCACTGGTTTTTCGTTAAAAGATATGAATGACTTAACACTCTGCTACCTTCTTATTAATTAATCTCTTCGATTACCACCAAAAAGAATAACAAGTCTTAATACTTGCAATAATGAAGCAACGGCTGCGGCAACATATGTTAACGCTGCAGCTGTTAAGACTTTTCGAGCCATCGCTAATTCTTCATCATCTAAGGATTGATTCTCTTCAAGAACAGCCAAAGCTCTTCTTGAGGCATTAAACTCCACTGGTAACGTCACCACTTGAAAAAGAAAAGTTAAAGCAAAACACCAAATACCTAAAGTCACTAAAACAGGAGATGAACTGAAAAAAATTGCCCCAATAATAATTAGTGGAATTGAAATTTTTGACCCAAAATTAACAACTGGCACTAACGCTCCTCTTAACTTTAAAGGAACATAACCCACATCATCTTGAATGGCGTGTCCACACTCATGAGCAGCAACCCCAATTGCTGATACTGATCTAGATTCAGACACTCTTTCTGATAGACTCACTATTTTAGTATGTGAATTATAGTTGTCTGTCAAATCTCCTGAAATTTGTTGTACTGCAACACCATTAATGTCTGCATCTCTTAAAATTAATCGTGCCACATCAGAAGCTTTTAAGCCTTTTTTATTCGATACTTTTTCAAATTTTCGATAAGTACTATTAACATAGCTAGAAGCCCATGCTGAAATAGCCACACCGATAATAATTAGTATATAAGTTTTGTCAAAAAACATATATGGCATAAACATAAATAAATTCCCTCCAATTAAATTGATATAATTAATTATATCAAATATTATTCATAATAAGTTAGCTTTTATTTCGAACGTTTTGTGAATTTTTTTATCGAACATTATTAATAAAATACACAATAAAAGAACAAAATGTTGTTTTATTAAGTGGATTTATTATTAAAAATGATGTATCGTAATAATAAAGAATATTTGAACATAAAAGTCTTATTGTTCTTTTAAACTAATTTTTTAATATTACGTAGAAAACCGTTTCAAGGGGAGGGACAGTGGATTGCGAGAACTATTAGATACACCCACACAAAGACGTTTAAAAATATTAGAAATTTTAAATGAAGTTTCTACTTGGATTAGCTCCAATGAATTAGCCCAACAAAATAATGCATCTTTAAGAACAATTAATAATGATGTTAGCTATTTAAAGGATAACTGGCATCCACTACTATTAATCGAAACATCAAAGAAGAATGGAATCAGACTTAAAACACAAGCCAGTAGTCATGTTGAATTCGTTTATCGATATGTTTTAAAAAATTCTGAAGCTTTTCGATTGTTAGAGTCTATGTTTTTTGATACTACTCTAAGTATCGAAAAATGGGGAGAAAAGCTTTATATTAGTGAATCTTCTTTATATAGAATTACAAACGTTATGTCCGCTGCATTAAAAAAATATGGTTTAATTCTTGAAAAAAAACCGTGTCGCATCGTTGGCGAAGATGAATTTTTCGTTCGTTATTTCTATACCAGTTTCTTCAGGGAAGCCTATAACATAACCGAGTGGCCATTTCCCGTTGACAAAAAACTATCATTTGACTATATTCAGAGCACTCTAAATATGATTGATTTTGATTTAGATGAAAATCAAATTAATCATATTAACTATCTTTTTAATGTTTGTTTAATTAGACAGAGCCAAGGTTTTTATGTTGAGAGAGATTTACATTTTGATAATCACAAAGAAATTCAACAGCTAATGCTCAATGATCAAAATAACTTAAATAAAATCGCACAAACTTATAAGCTGAAAATTGATGAAAAAATGTTAAATGATATCATACTTACTATCTTTTTCCATCAAGCCGACTGGAAAGATGTTGAAGAAAAATTTTTAGTTACTAAAGAAATCGGTTATTTTGTTAAAAATATTAGAGATGTTTTTGACATAAAATTGAGTAACCCTATTTCTCATAAAATTGAAAGTACGATGATTTACTTATATCAATATCATCAATTGTATCCGTATAGAAACTATATAATTTTTGATGAATATTTTTATAATGGAACTGTTATTAAAAATAACTATCCTGAATTTGATAATGTTGTTACCAAAGCTCTCAGCAAATTAGAAAAAAACACAAAATTTCCTTGGGAATCAAACTATCATGATGTTATTCTTTACTATTTAATGATCAAATGGCACGATCTTCCTGAAATATTAGAAGATAAAAAAGAAAAAGCTGATATTTTAATTTTAAGTAATCTTGGAAAAGATCATTCTAATTTTATAGCTAAACGAATTAGAAATAACTTTGGCTTTAAAGCAAATATAGATACATTTGCTGGCTCTATTTCATTTCTAGAAAATGAACCCAAAGAGTTATTTGATGACTACGATATTTTGGTTACTAATTTTAATACTGATCTATTGCCAAATGAAAAATTAGTTGTTATAGATGACATCCCCTCTGGAAATGACTGGGGAACTCTTAGAAAAAATATTAATAAAATAAACAAAATAAATATAAAAACACTGGGAAAATAAAATTATAAAACACGAAGAGGAGTAAAAATGATTTTAAATTTTATAAATGCTTATATTGTCAATTTATCTATTATTGTCGCGACAGTTTTTGCTTTATATTTTTTTTCTTTACGACACTCATTAAAGTATAATAATGCTGATTCAGAATTTTTACTTGGTGCGAATAATTTTAAATTATCTATTATTTCCCAAGTACTCTTAGGCTTTCTTATTGGAATAATGTCTTTTATTATTTCTTTAAACCGAATTCCAATCGATCAGTTACGACCAGTTGATGTTAGGTATTTACCAATTTATTTTTCAGTGTTTTATGGTTCACCCTTAATAGGATCCGTTTCAACTTCAACTTTAATCACAGCAAAAACCTTTCAATATTTGTATATTTCAGGTACTCAAGCCGAGTATTGGAATAATATAGTGATAACAATTTCCATCCTTATGATTAGCACTATCTTAACAAAAAGAAAAACACCACCTAAAAAAGCGATTATTCTTTGTTTAATTTTAACAATTATCATACGAACCATTTTATTAAGTATTTTTTTAACACCTGAGCTAACTTCAGCTATGCTTTTGCATATATTAATTCACTCAATTATTTTTTCAAGTTTATTTTTATTAACTGGTTGGTTATTTCATGAATCCTTTACTATCTCTGAAGATATTCATGTTTACCGGACATCTTCTACTTTTGACAAGTTAACTGGTCTGTATAATCAAGAATCTTTTTATTTTTTTCTTGATTTAACGTATAACGAAGCGATTCAAAACGGTCATCGTTTTTCACTTGCTATCATTGATTTTGATGATTTTAAAAATATCAATGATACCTATGGCCATTTAGTTGGAGATCACACCTTAAAAAAAATTGCCTCTATTTTTAAAACTAGACTGGATCCTAGTTCTAGAATTAGAGTTTGTCGAATCGGTGGCGATGAATTTGCTATTATTTTTAAGCACGAAGATTATGATGCTCTTAAATTTATTAAAGATAGCCTTCATGAAATTGAAGAGACTTCAAAAAGAATGCCGCTACACAACCAAGATGTTACTCTTTCTATCGGATTAGTTGATTTCTATCCCGAAGAAATAATTGAAACGGCTAGACCCGCTCTAACAGTCCTAGATTTATTTTCTTTAGCTGATGCGACTTTATACGAAGCTAAAAACCAAGGTAAAAATCAAATTAAATATATAGAAAAAGTTCTTTACATACAAAAAAAAGACCAAACAATGCATTAATTGTTTGGCCTTTTTTCTATTATTTTCCAGATAACTCTTTATAAGTTTGAGCTTTTTCGATGACTTCATCAGCTGATTTACTCAACAAACTAGTCACTTCTTCCGCCTCTAAGACATTTTCTAGAGCAGAAAAACGAGTTTGATGTTTGAAAAAATCTGGCAGTTTTTCAAAGTCTGATTTTTTATAATCAATTCTAAGAGGCTCTTTGCCTTTTTCACTTAGACGGGGATCAAAGCGATACAACGGCCAATAACCTGATTCAACTGCTTCTTTGGTTACTTCAACTGCCTGGCTCATTCCCCCTTTGATTCCGTGATTAATACAAGGTACGTAACCAATTACAAGAGATGGTCCTGGATATTTTTCGGCTTCATCTAAAGCTTTAATTGTTTGAGTTGGATTGGCATTTAATGCTACTTGAGCCACATAAACATTGCCATACGTCATTGCAATCAAGCCTAAGTCTTTCTTCCCTGTTTTCTTTCCATGAGAAGAGAATTTAGCAATTGCACCAGTTGGCGTTGCTTTAGATGTTTGACCACCAGTATTAGAATAAACTTCATTATCCATTACAAATATATTAACATCCTCACCACTAGATAACACATGATCAATTCCACCAAAACCGATATCATAAGCCCAACCATCACCACCAATAATCCACTGGCTTGGTTTAACAAATAAGTCTTTTTCATCATAAATTTTAGCCAATTTCACATCAGTATTTTTTTCTTCATTTAAGATAGCTTCTAGTTTAGTTGAACGTTGTCTTGAACCTTCACCAATATCTTTGTTCTCAAGCCAATTTTCCATTAAATTTTTTAGCTCGGTAGAACCTTGTGAATCGGTGCTTAAATAATCAATCATCATGTTTCCTAGATGATTTCTTTTGGTTTGATTGGCTAAATACATGCCATAACCAAATTCAGCATTATCTTCAAATAAAGAATTACTCCACGCTGGTCCTTGACCTTCATCATTAGTTGTATACGGAGTAGACGGTGCTGCTCCACCCCAAATTGAGGCACAACCAGTTGCATTAGCAATCAACATTCGATCGCCATAAAGTTGTGTTAATAATTTAATGTAAGGTGTTTCTCCACAACCTGAACAAGCACCTGAAAATTCAAGTAACGGTTTCTCAAACTGTGATCCTTTAATACTTTCTTTTTTCTTAATAGGATTAGCTTTTTGTTTTAATGTCATCGCAAAAGCCCAGTTCATTGCTTGTTCTTTTTGTTCTTCGTAAGGTTTCATAAAGAGCGCTTTACCTTTTGCTGGACAGACATCCACACAAAGTCCACAGCCGGTACAATCCTCTAGTGATACTTGGATACGATACATCAAGCCATCAGCCCCTCGCATTTCCCGTGTCATGAAACCTTCTGGTGCCTCTGACATCTCTTCTTCATCTACTAAGAATGGTCTGATTGCAGCATGAGGACAAATAAAGGCACATTCATTACACATGGTACAAGCATCCATATCCCATTCAGGAACTTCTAATGCTACCCCTCTTTTTTCATAAGCAGTTGTTCCAAGTGGTACACTACCATCCGTCATTTGATTATCAACTAAATTTTTAACGGTTAATTGATCCCCTTCTTGGCGATTAATTGGCTCTAAAATTTCACGCACATATTGAGGTTTATTATGATCTATTATTTTTTCAGGAATCACAATTTCAGCCCACTCACTCGGTACATCGATTTTAATTAAATCAGCAAATGTTGCATCAATTGCTTGATGATTTCGTTTAACAATTTCTTGTGACTTCTTACCGTAAGCTTTTTCTGCTTCTTCTTTCAAGTAACGAACAAAGTCATCTCTATCAAGTAGCTTAGTTAATTCAAAAAAGGCTGTCGACATAACCATATTAATTCGTCGACCTAGTCCAGCGTCCTGGGCAATCTTCATCCCGTTCACTATATAAAACTGACTGTTTTTCTGCGCTAATTCTTTTTTCAACTGCTTAGGTAATAATCTAACAACTTGTTCTTTCGTCCAAGTTGTATTTAAAAGGAAAATCCCCTCTTCTTTTAATCCTTTAATTAAATCATATTGATGGATATACGACGCATTATGACAGCCTATAAAATCAGCTTGCTCAATCAAATAAGTAGATTGAATCGGCTCTTTTCCAAAACGTAAATGAGAGTTGGTTAAGCCACCTGATTTTTTAGAATCATAAGAAAAATAAGCTTGAGCATACATATCCGTATGATCTCCAATAATTTTTATGGCTTGCTTATTCGCTCCTACAGTTCCATCAGAACCAAAGCCCCAGAATTTTGCTTGGAATGTGTCTTTTGGCGTTAAATCTAAGCTCTCCTCGACTGGAAGAGATAAATGTGTGACATCATCTGTAATACCAATTGTGAAGCGGTAATTTAATTTATCTGGTTGCAATAGTAGATGATCATAAACAGCCTTAATTTGATTAGGTGGCACATCTTTTGAACCTAATCCATATCTTCCACCAATCACGATTGGGCGATTTGGGTGACGATATAGTGCGCTTTGAACATCTAATAATAGTGGTTCACCATCAGAACCCGGCTCCTTAGTCCTGTCTAAAACAGCTACTTTTTCTACAGTACTTGGTAGTTTTTCTAATAGGTTTTTAACAGGGAATGGTCGATATAAATGAATATTAATATGACCTACTTTTCTTCCTTGTTGGTTTAAGTAAGCCACAGTTTGCTGAATTGTCGGTGACACTGACCCCATGGAAATAATGACTTCTGTTGCTTCCTCATGTCCATAATAATTAGTTAAATCATAATCAGTTCCACGGATTGCATTAATCTCATTCATGTAATTCTGAACTATCTCAGGCGCCTTATCGTAGTAACTGTTTATCGTTTCTCTTTGTTGAAAATGAATATCAGGATTCTGAGCTGTTCCTGATACAGTGGGATGATTGGGATTCATCCCTCTTTTTCTAAAGCGATTAATAGCTTCATGATCAACTAATTTAGCCAACTCTTCATAAGGAATCACATCAATTTTTTGAAGTTCATGGCTTGTTCTGAAACCATCAAAAAAGTTCATAAAGGGCAAACTCGCCTTCAAGCTTGTTAAGTGAGCCACAGCAGACAGATCCATAACTTCTTGAACTGAGCTTTCTGCTAGCATACAAAAACCTGTTTGTCTGGCAGCCATCACATCCCCGTGATCTCCAAAAATACTTAAAGCGTTTGTTGTTACAGCACGAGAAGCAATATGAAAAACAGTTGGTAACAACTCACCTGCTATTTTATACATGTTTGGAATCATTAAAAGTAACCCTTGGGAGGCTGTGTACGTCGTCGTCAATGCACCTGATTTTAAGGAACCATGAACAGCTCCTGCTGCTCCTGCTTCAGATTGCATATTAACCACTTTAATAGGTTCACCAAAGATATTCTTTCTTCCCTTAACTGACCACTCCTCAACAACTTCAGCCATTGTTGAGCTTGGCGTGATTGGGTAGACAGCTGCTACTTCACTAAAAGCATAAGAAATATATGCGGCTGCTGTATTTCCATCCATTGTCACTTGTTGCTTACTCATTTTGTAACCTCTTTTTCTTTTAATATTTTTAACTAAAGAAAGGACTAACTACCAATCCTCGGTCTCGTTTTTATTTTGCCTTATCAACTAATTGATCCACAAATTTTTGAAGTGAATCAATGTCTTCATCTTCTGCATTGTTTTCAATACAAACAAGTTCTGCTCCTTGTTTCGCTCCCGTTAGTTTAAACTGTTCAACAAAATCTCTTGCTGATTGGCAGTAATATTCTCCGTACTCCTTGTCTCCTGAGCCGACAACGCCAAATAGTTTACCTTCTAAATCTTCACCTTTTAAATCCTCAAAAAAGTCTTCAAATTCAAATGGTAATTCACCGTCACCGTAAGTATACGTAGCAACAATACAAATATCCGCATCTCCAAAAAAGTCAGACTCAACATCTGAGCACTCTTCTCTCTCAATCTTAATGCCTTCATCTTCTAATTTTTCTTCAATAATATCAGAAATTTCTTCTGTATTTCCTGTCATACTTGCATAAACAATCTTAGCTAAAGTCATGTTATTTCCTCCTATAAAATTTTATCTTTATCAATCTTTTCACAAATCTTCGTAACCAAATTTTAACATAAAAAGAAGTCAAGATGAACCTAATTTTACAAAAATGTGAATTTTTTATTTTGAATAATAACGACCCTTTTATGAATAAGCCCTATCGTTTCTTTTTTTTCACAAATTAAAGTAACTACTTTAATGAGGAACATGATGATAAACACTCATTAAAAAAGTTAAAATAATACTTGAGATGACCATCGTTAAAATACTGATTGGTTGCCATAGATAAAAATTTGACCAATCATTCCCAATGCTAATTAAAATAATTAATAAAAGAATTAAACTAAAGAGGGACAAATAAAATTTTATCCTAGTACGTTTCATCACGTTGTTCTTTTTATGATATTTTTTTCTAAAGATTAAACTGGATAATACAATACTTAACAACAAGGCTACCATTGTTAAAAATGTACATAAATAATCAATTACTTGTAGTTCATTTATTTTATATTTTGTCGTTTTATTGTCCTTCAAGATATTTTCGATTTGATTAAGTAAGTTAAGATTCATACTATTACTATTCGCAAGCAAGCTAATTGCCGTTTGGTTATCTAATGATATCTTTATCCTTGAAACAAAATTAGGATTCCCTCCTGGGTGCTCTATTTCATTAAATCCGTCTGAAATAAACCAACCAGAAGCATAAGAATTATTATTAACAAGAGGCACTGACTGATTAGATATATGTGATTTTTTAACTATTTTTTTGAATATATCCGGAATATCCTGAGCAACTCCCATCTGAATTTCCATCCATCGGGCCATGTCTTTACTATTTGAAATCAAGTATCCTGCTGGCCTATTTCCAATAATTTCCGGCGCATCATAAGGCTTTGTATTACCAAAATAAACTCGGTACCCTGTTGCTAATTCTCCTGTACTCTGAGCTTTTTGTCGATCAGTATACGTTCCCGAAATTTTTAAAGGTTTAACTATTTTTTCATCCATAAAATCACTGTATTCTTGATGAGATACACTTTCAATTATACGACCTAAAATATCATAATTCATCGTTCCATACTGGAATCTCTCCCCTGGTTTAAATGAAAGCTCACTTGTTGAAAAATTATCTATTGTTTTAGCCAAAGAAGCATCCGGTTCTTCAATATAAAAAAGAGCCCCATGATCTTCATTTGTTAACCCACTTGTATGGGATAAAAAATTTTGTACCGTCAACTTTTTCATATCAACAGGTACCCCTTTAAATTTAAATTCAAGTTCAGGAAGATACGTGTCTATCGAATCATCTAAAGATAATTCACCTTCTTCCTCTAACAATAAAATACCCAATCCTGTGAATGCCTTACTCACTGATGCCAGTTCAAACAACGTTTCTTTACCTACCAAAGATTTTTTATCTCTATTTCTATAGCCAGAAGTAAAAAAATATTCTTCATTATTTTCTATGACTGTAACAGCAACTCCAGGTGTTTTAGAAATACGACAAGCCTCATTTAATAAAGTTTGAATATCATGATTTTGTTCCATAGACATACTTTCAGCATTAATTGGTACTATAAAAATAAGAAAAAAAAGAAAAAGTAGTTTTTTCATTGTATCACCTACCATTATTTTTATTTTATGAATTATTCTCGATTTACAACACTCTTAAACAGATAATAAACGAACAAAAAAAGATTTCCCAGAGTAACATTCACGGGAAATCTTTAGACTTGTACTATTTTGTGATTTTATATAACCAAACTTCTGGTTCATCTAAAATTTTCACATTTTTTATAGCTTCTTCATTCACAGCAAGGATTGTCCCAGACGTTGGGGCTTCATATTCAACTACAGCTTTTTCAGCCTCAAGTTCAACAACTCCATCACCAACAGTAATTTCACTACCTACTTTTGGTAACATCGCAAAGCTAATACTTCCCAAATCTTCTTGAGCAAATGCTGTTAATCCAACGATAAGTCCATCTATCTCTTCTTTTATCCATAAATTTTTTTCAGTCATCACTAACCAACTTTCTTACAAAAATGACGTTTCATATTCCGATTCTTTAAAACCTAATAGTACTTTATCACCAAGTACCATAATCGGGCGTTTGATCAGCATTCCATCAACACAAAGACGCTCAGCAGCTTCTTCTTCTGAAAAATCATTCACTATATCTTTTAAACTTTGTTCTCTATAACGAATTCCACTTGTATTAAAAAAGCGACGGATTGGATATTCATTGTTTTTCATCCACTCAACAAGTAATTCTTTTGCTGGAGGTGTTTCAATCATATCGATCATATCATATTCAATTTTATTCTCATCTAGCCAAATTTTTGCCTTTTTACATGTTGAACATTTTGGATACCAATAAAAAATTGCCATAATTATTTTGCCTCACTTTCAATTTTACCTTGTTAAGTATATCATAATCAGAAAAAAAAGTATTTGTCTATTTTTTTTCATAAATCACTAAAAATATGTTAAAATAGATAGGTTAAGGATAGCTTTAACGGACTGATATATATGTAGGAGGAAAATAATGAAAACTTCATCAAGCAATAAAGAGGATTACCTAAAAGCAATTTATGAGAACAATGGCATTCATGAATTTGTTGCCAATAAAACTTTATCCGCTCATCTAGGTGTCTCTCCTGCCTCCGTTACTGAAATGGTTGAAAAATTACAAAATGACGGTTTAATTGAATACAAACCTTATACTGGAGTCAAACTGACGCAAGATGGTTTGAATCAAACAGTTTTAATTATTAGAAATCACCGTATTATCGAAACTTTTCTCTATGAAAAATTAGGATATTCACTTCATGATCTTCATCATCTTTCTGAAGAATTAGAACACGTTAAAGATTCAGTTTTCTTTTCAAGACTATATGAATTTCTTGGAGAACCAGAGACTTGTCCTCATGGTGGTATCATCCCAACTCAAGATTCTTTTATTGAAAAAGCTGTTAATCCAATCTCTTCTTTTACAACTGGTGACTCACCAATTATTTGTCGCGTGATGGATGATGCTAATATTTTAAACTACATGAGCACTATTAATCTTAATATTCGTGACACCATTCATATTACTGAAATAGATCAATTTAACGAATTGATTATTTTTACAATAAACGAAGATGATAGTCCCCACCACATTAGTTTTAAGCAAGCCCAAATTATCTTTTCATATTAAAAAAGTAGTTAAGACTAAATCTGTATTATCAGTTTAGTCTCAACTACTTTTTATTTTGAACGCTTCATATTTGTTAAATCAATTTCTTCAGGATGATATTGATATCTCATCAACATCACTAAGCCAACACCAATCATATTACTCATAAGCGAAGACCCTCCCTGACTAATGAAAGGTAACGGAATACCTGTCAATGGTAATAATCCGATATTAGCACCAATGTTTTCAAATACGTGGAATAAAATCATCATGATAACACCAGTTGCTATATAAGAGAAAAATTCATTATTTGTATCAAAACACACTCTAATCATTCTATAAATTAAAATAAAATATAAAAGGATTACAAATGTACTTCCAATAAAACCAAAGTTTTCTGCAATAACTGAAAAAATCATATCTGATTCTCTAACAGGAACATAAACATCAGACACATTAAAGCCTTTTCCACCAATCCCACCAGATCCAATCGCTTTTAACGCTTGAGCCTGTTGATAAGAATTTCCCGTAGCATCATGAAATGGATCAATCCAACTATCAATTCGGGCAAACTGATAACTTTTAAACCCAACATTATAAAGCATTTCTCTACCTGTGTCAGTTGTAACTAAGTATAAAATACCCGCACCTAAAATAGTAAAAGTTACCGCCACTGGAACAATTATTTTCCATGATATTCCAGACATAATAAAAATACCACCCAGGATAGCAACAAAAACAAGCATCGTTCCAAAATCATTTTGTAATTTCAATAAAATCGCTACTGGAATTGTGGCAATAATTAGTTTTAAAATTAGCATACCATCGGTTTTTAACGTTCTGATTTTTGTTTTTAAATTGTGGCCCGTCACAATGTAAGACAAAATCAATATATAAGCAATTTTCATTAATTCAGCTGGCTGAAATGTTAAACTCCCCACTCGAAACCAGTTTTTAGATCCTGTTCGAGTAGCTAAATTAGCATCATAATAGAATAAAAGAGCCGTCATTACACCTAGACCTAGAATATAACCATATGGCGTTAATTTCCAAATGGCTCTTGGACTAAATTGCATAATTACAAATATCAGTACACCACCCATGACATACCATAATCCTTGTTGCGCCATTTGAGAAATAATATTCTTCATCCCAGCATCTTTATCTAAAGCAACATACAGTGACAACATCCCTACAATAGACAATAAAAAGACTGGAAGTAATATCCCGTAGTCTATCTGTTTAGTTAAATCTTTATTTCTTCTCTGCATAATTCCTCTCTTTTCTGGTTTGTTTTCATTAAACATAACTAGTATTATACTATTATTTTTTAATTACGCTAGTCTGAGTTGCTTATAATTAATCATTTACATTATTTTGCCATTCACTAACTTTTGGTGAGTCTTTTTTTTCTGACATCATTTGATTGACTAATTGATGTTTTAAATCAGATATTTCTAAATCCTTATTTTTTAATTCTTGTTTTAACTCTAATATTTCTTCATCTTCTTCTAAACTAAAAGGAGTTTCTTTAGTTGTTTTAAGTGCGTGCGTCTCTTGTTTAAGATGTTTTATCTCTTTATTTTTTTGCCAAACATTACTCCACATCACAATTGAAACGATTAATGCCCCAATGAATACAGCACCAATAATGATAACAACTAAAGGAAGTGATACTTTAGTTATCATAAAATTAACTTCAATTTGCTGCGCATTAATAACTGAGAAAAGAACCACAACAAACGATAAGATTAAAACTAAAAATAATTTGGTTGTATTTTTCATTTCTACCATCTCCTACTTTTTATTAAAAATTGTTTGAGCTAAGAAGTCACCTGTGTAAGGAAATAATTGGTAGGCTTTGCTGCCAAGTTCCATTATATAAGGAGTATTAATTTCTCTTTTAGTTGTTCCCATTGATTTTACAATTCGTTGTGCTAATTTTTGAGGATCTAAGGCTAGTTTCCCAACAGTTTTTAAATAACTACCACTTGGATCAGCTAAATCAAAAAATGGTGTTTTAATTGGCCCAGGATTAACAGTCGTCACACTAACACCTAATGGCTTCATTTCTAAGCGTAAACTATTAGAAAAACCAATGACTGCAAATTTAGTTGCTGCATAAACACTCGATTTAGGTGTTGCCATTTTACCTGCTTGGGACGCAACATTAATAATATGACCTTGTCCTTTTTCTGCCATTTGAATGCCTATTTTTTGAGTAATATACATCAACCCCAGAACATTGACTGAAAACATTCTTTGCGTATCAACAAAATCAGTTTCTAAAAATGGCTCAAACAAGCCAAATCCAGCACAATTGACTAAAATATCAATTGTCAGATTCTCTTGTTCTAATGCTTGTAACTTTGATTCTACATCTTCAAAATCAGCCACATCAATAGCAAAAAAATAGGCTTCTAATTTAGAATAGTCTTCGCATTTTTCCGCAATTTCTAGCAATTTTTCAACTCGCCTAGCACATAAAACTACTCTAGCACCAGCTTTAGAAGCTTCATAAGCAATTTGTTCACCTAGTCCGCTTGAAGCTCCAGTAATCAAAACAGTTTTACCTGTTAATTTTCCAACTATTTTTGCCATCTCACTTAGCCCCTAACTTCTTTTTAATGGTATTTCAATCACATCAAAATCACGAACAATTTTAGTATTAGGAAAAACTGATTTCGCTTCATTTTCTAAATCATATACAGCTTTACCTAGATATCTGGCGCTAATATGAGTTAAAAGCAGCTGTTTCACTTTAGCATCTTTTGCAATTGATGCTGCTTGTGTTGAGGTAGAATGATAATAACTCTTCGCCATCTTACTTTCTTCATGGCTAAATGTACTCTCATGAACTAAAACATCTGCATCTTGAGCAAGTTTTAAACTATTAGGATGCACTCTTGTATCCCCTAAAATAGTCACAATCCGACCATCTCGAGACTCGCCAATAAAATCTTTTCCATCGATAACTCGACCATCTTTTAATTCACAAATTTCACCATTCTTAATTCTTTTATAAATTGGTCCTGACGGTATATTTAATTCTTTTAATTTATCAACTAATAACTCGCCTTGGAAATCAGCTTCCACCACTCGGTAACCATAACATTTAATTCTGTGATCTAGCTCCTCACAATAAACTTTAAAGCCGTGATCTTCAAAAATTAAGCCTGGTTCTTCAATTTCAATGAATTTAATTTGATATTTCAAATGCGTTTCTGACACTTTCAAACTAGTCAAAATGAAACTACGAATTCCTTTTGGCCCATAAATCTCAAGCGTACCTTCACCACTTTGGAAAGAACGACTACTTAATAATCCAGGTAAACCAAAAATATGATCTCCATGTAAATGAGTAATAAAAATTTTTTCGATTTTTCTTGGTCGAATTGTTGTATTTAAAATTTGCTGTTGTGTTCCTTCACCGCAATCGAATAACCACACAGCATTTCTTTCATCTAATAATTTAAGCGCAATTCCCGTTACGTTACGCTGTTTTGAAGGTACCCCTGCACCTGTTCCTAAAAATTGGATTTCCATATTGTACCTACTTTTCTTTTTTAAGTTTACTTTTTATATTTTATGAAACATTTCTATGTTAAGCAACACTTGTTTTATAAAATTAAGAGTTTTTTCCGATATCACTATCATTGTAACAATTTTTTGACTCGATTAAAAATAAAATATAAAAAGAGGTCAACTATTTAGTCAACCTCTCAAGATTAAGAAATATTATTTAGTTAATCCCTCATGAATTTTATCTAAGTTCCATGTCATCATCGTTAAATAAGTATCTCCTTTTTCACCCTCTTTAGCTAAAGAATCCGTAAAAATCGTATCATAAATCGGAATTTTTGTTTCTCTTGAAACAGATTCCATACTTCTAGGATCCACACTTTGTTCGACAAATAGAGCTGGTACTTTTGTTTTTCTTATTTGATCAATAATTTGGCTCATTTGATCAGGAGTTCCTTGGCTTTCTGTGTTAATTTCCCAGATATAAGCCGCTTTTGTTCCATAAGCTTTCGAGTAATACTTAAAAGCTCCTTCACTTGTTACTAAAAGATTTTTATCTGCTGGTATATCTTTATATCGTTTAACATTGTCATCGTGTAATGTTTGTAGTTCTTGTGTATACTCTTTTGCATTTTTTTCATAAAATTCTTTATTATCTGAATCTTTTTCAACTAACACATCTTTAATATTATTAACATAGATAATTCCATTTTCTAAAGACAACCAAGCATGAGGATCTTGTTCACTCTCTTTTCCTTTACTTGTTAAAAATAGAGGTTCCACGTTTTTACTTGTCACAAAATAATCTTTACCATCTTCTTTTTTAGATGTCTTCATTAATTTCATGAACCAACCACCACCACCAGTTTCAAGATTTAAACCATTATAGAAAATAAGGTCAGCATCCGTTGCTTTAGAAATATCTGCTGGTAATGGTTCAAATTCATGAGGATCTGTTCCACGAGGGACAATGCTATGAACCGAAACTTTATCTTTCCCTACTTGCTCAACCATATCCGCTATGATTGAGTTAGTTGCGACAATTTTTATTTTACCTTCATCATTTTTTGCTTTTTCTGATTTATCAGAAGTTCCTCCGCCACATCCCACTAAGGAAAACATAGCTAAAAGGGAAACTAAGCCGACAAATAAAATTCTAGATTTCTTCAATAATAACGACCTCTTTCTTTTTAAAAATAAATCCTTGTTTAGGTGAGAATATAAAGGCTATGATAAAGAACATAGCAGTTGTTAAAACGATAGTTGCCCCTGATGCAAGATTGTAAGAATAACTAAAGAACAAGCCAACGACTGCACTAACACCACCAATTAAGCTTGATAAGAAAATCATGACTGATAATCTATCAGTTAAAAGATAAGCTGTGGCTGCTGGTGTAACTAACATTGCAACCACCAAAACAGTCCCAACTGTTTGCAATGAAGATACTGCAACAAGTGTTAAAAAGAACATCAAAGCATAATGGATAACTTGAACTTTTAACCCATAAGCTTCTGACATCACTGGATCAAAAGAACTAACTAGTAATTCTTTATAGAATAAAGCAACAAACAATATTACCGCAACTGCTACACCTAATGTAGTGTATAAATCACTTGGTCTTACAGCTAAAACATTACCAAACAAAATATGGTACAAATCTGTCGAACTTTGTGCAAAAGAGATTAAAATAATTCCTAAGGCAAAGAATGAACTAAAAACAATTCCAATAGCTGTATCACTTTTTAATTTACTTTTTTGTGTCACAAAACCGATTAATCCTGCAGCAGCAATCCCAAATATTGAAGCACCTATCATAAAGTTAGCTCCCACTATATAACTAACCGCAACTCCAGGTAAAACTGCATGAGATATAGCATCCCCCATGAGCGACATTCCTCTCAGAATAATAAAACTTCCTATTACACCAGAAACAACACCAACAATAATCGACGTCATTAATGCATTTTGTAAAAATTCATATTGCATTAAACCACTTATAAAATTTTGAATCATTAGTCATTCACTCCTTTTATCACAATTTCACCCATTGTATCTCCATAAGCTGCTTGAATATTTTTGGTGACAAAGGTAGTTTCAACGCTACCGGCAGCAACTAATTGTTTATTCAAGATAATTAAATTATCAAAGTATTCACGTGTTTTATGTAAATCATGATGGACGATAACAATTGTCTTTCCTTGATTTCTTAACTCTTTTAATAAATCTACAATAACTTTTTCACTTACCATATCTATTCCTACGAAAGGTTCATCCAAAAAAATAATATCTGCTTCTTGTGCTAATGCTCTAGCAATAAAGACACGTTGGAGTTGACCACCAGATAGATTTCCAATTTGTCTATTAGAGAAATCCTCCATTTTCACTTGTTTTAAACATTCAACAACTTTTTCTTTTTGAGCTTTTTTAGGTCTTCTGAACAATCCAAGATTCGGAAATGTTCCTAAAAGAACAACTTCATCGACTTTAATCGGGAATGTTAAATCAATGGCACTTCTTTGTTCGACGTAAGCTATTTTTTTTCTAATCACATCTAACGGCTTACCAGAAATAGTTACTTCTCCAGATTCTGTTTTAATCAAACCAATCATCGCTTTTAGTAAAGTTGATTTACCTGCACCATTTGGTCCAATAATTCCTGTTATTTTTCCTGGTTCAATCGAAACACTCACATTTTCAATCGCTTTTTTATGTTGATAAGCCACTGTCATGTTAGACACTTCAATTGGCTTACTAGTTAATTCTTCATGCATCTCATAAGATGCGGTTGTTGTATTCATCATAAATGAACACCCTCTTTTCTATTTCGGTTTAATTAATCTTTTTTTTAGGTTTACCTAAAACTTAATCATAGTATAGCAAATGAAAATGATTATCACAAGCAAAAAACAAAAAAAAGAATTAAAAAGAGTTTTCCCTCCTTTTAATTCTTTTGGTTTATTTATATTTTAATCGACAAATTCGAATTCAAATTCTTTGATTCGTACAAGGTCGCCATCTTTAGCTCCCATTGCTCTAAGTGTTTCATCGACGCCCATACCTCTTAGTTGACGAGCAAATTTCATTACACTTTCTTCACGGTCAAAGTTAGTCATAATAAATAATTTCTCTAATTTATCACCTAACAGTACCCATGTTGCATCATCATCACGAGTAACAGTAAAGTCTGGATCTTCAGCTTTGTAATCATAATGAACCACGTCTTCGACTTCTTCTTCTTGATACATCGGAAACTCTGGTGTAATATCAACTAATTTAGCTGTTGCATTTAACAATGGTTCAATCCCTTGTCTAGCAATACTTGAAATCGGGAAGATTGGTAGGTCATCAGCAAACTCATCTTCTTTTAATGCTGCAATTTGTTTTTTGAAAATAGCCAAATTTTCTTCTGCTTTAGGCATATCCATTTTATTAGCTACAATAATTTGTGGACGTTCTAAAAGACGCATATTATATGTTTCTAATTCCTTATTGATTAATACATAATCTTCATAAGGATCGCGACCTTCCATACCACTCATATCAACCACATGGAGGATAACTCGAGTACGTTCAATATGACGTAAAAATTGAGTACCTAAACCAATTCCTTGTGATGCGCCTTCTATTAAACCTGGTAAATCAGCCATAACAAAACTATTACCATCTGATGTTGCTACCATGCCTAAGTTAGGTACAAGTGTCGTAAAGTGATACGCACCAATTTTTGGTCTTGCTTTTGATACGATAGAAAGAATAGTTGATTTCCCTACAGATGGAAATCCTACTAAACCAACATCAGCTAAGACTTTTAATTCCATTTCTATTTGACGTTCTTGTCCTGGTTCACCATTTTCGGCTACTTCTGGCGCTGGGTTTCTTGGTGTTGCAAAACGATTGTTTCCACGTCCCCCACGTCCTCCACGGGCAATTTGTAATTGTTCACCGTGTTTAACTAAATCGCCTAATAACTCTCCAGTTACTTTATCTCTAACGGTCGTACCGGCTGGAACTTTGATAAGTTTATCGTCTGATCCTCTACCGTGCATACTTTTACTCATACCATTTTCACCAGCATCAGCTGCAAAATGACGGTTAAATCTAAAGTCCATCAACGTACGTAAACCTTCATCTACAACGAGAATGACACTACCGCCTTTTCCGCCATCACCACCTGCTGGTCCACCATCTGGAACGTATTTTTCACGACGGAAAGCAACCATTCCGTCGCCACCTTTTCCAGCCTTGACATTAATTGTAACCTGATCTAAAAACATGGACATATCTTGTCCTCCTCATATTCTAAAAAAATCTCTTCATCATTGTACTTGTTGCAATAGCATTTGTCCAATTTCTTCTGATGTTTTTCTTGTAATTTTAAGTCTTTTAATTGATTAACGCTACCGAATTACTAGCGAGCATCGTTTGTTCTTGAACTATAATTTGATTGAAAGAAACCGATAAAGTAGTCATGTTTGACTGGCTCAACGTATTTGATTTGCTTTCTGCGTACAAACTCATTGCCAATGACTCTTTATAATCCGTTTCAAAGTAAATAGAAATATTTTTGCAAACATCATCCATAAAAATAAGTAACTCCTCTAAATCAACTAAATCAGTTTGTTGCTTCAGATATGTTAGTGAAACCAACGGAACAAAGTGAACACTTTTAATTTTGATACGATTATTTTCAAAAAATTCAATTAAAACGCTAAGATGAGATAAGTATTCCCAATCTTTTTTTCCATTCATAAGTGTGGCTAAAGTAGAAGCAACCAGACAACTGTCTCGATTCTTTAGTCCAATCCCCTGAAATTCTTCAAAATAATATTCCACAATACCACATATTTCTACTTCATTTAAATGGGCTAACTGTTCTGCTTGAGCTAAAGAAACAACTGCACTATAGTCATTGGTTGTTGTAATAAATGGATGGATGGCTTTTATTTCTTTATATAATCGATCTGCTCGTTGTACGATTGCTTCTCTGCTCTCATTTTTAGATAAAAAAAGTTGGTAGGCAGCAAAATAGGTTGCTCCCGAAGACTTAAACCCATTATCTTTCAAAAGCTTTTTGTTAAAAAATAACTCTTCAATTCCTTCAACTGAATTTAATTGACTCGACAACATTAAACCAGTTAGCGTGTATCTTGTGACTTTCGAGAAACTTGTGAACAAACCAGACTTATGAATAAAAGCTGTATCTAACCAATCAAATTCAGCTAATGGTAAAACTTGTCTTTTCCCAGTGAAAATTCTTGCTAATAAATACTTAGCACGTTTATCTAACCATTTCGCATTAGATTCGTTAAGAATTTTATAATTTTTCTCCAAAAGATCAATGATTTCTTTGTGATCCATGAATTAGTTCTCCTTTTATTGCTTCTTACTTTCCTATTTTAGCCTAAAACCATCGAAAGATAAACAAAAATAGGTTAACACTTTAATCGTGCTAACCTACTTATTCATTTATTTATTTTCAATTAGCTCAAAACTTGACCATGGTTTGAGAAAATCTAATAGAAATAACTCGTCTTTTGCAATTTTTCCAACGACATTCACACGACCATCATTTGTCATCTCTTTAAGAGCAATTTGTGTTTCGCCTTTATATTGACCATAGCCAACATTATCAATTAACACGTCACCTCTAGTCATATCTGATGTATTAGTTTTAGGAAACGGCAAATCTTTATATTTAATTCGAGTCATCGTCGAGCGTAAAATATAGGCTGAACGATCACCTCGGTAGTTATGTAAGTTATCAAATAGGACAACACGTTCATCTTCTGTAATCGTTTCAAGAACGTCCACTTTAATTTTAGGATTTTCAGAGAAGAACGCTTCTGACATTTCTTTTAACTCTTTTTCTGAAGCATAAGCATTCCCTACAGTAATATCATCAATCAAACCAGTTAGCAAGAAGTGTTTCACTTGCGTTCCTATTTCTAAATCACGATGATCTTCTAAAGTACATAGTCCATCTTGTGTTGGCCAAGGACCAAATGTTGCATCATGGGAATTAACAAAGGCCATTGTATTAATGTTATATTGTCTAAATTGATCGGAACAGTTCACAAAATGTTGATACTCTAGTCCTGAATAACGATGAGGATAGAAATTATGAGAACCTAGTAAATTATTAACATTAGGTGAATAACTCATAATATTGTCTACATAGCGTGTGCCTGAACTCATATTAATTTCTATTTTAATTCCATACGGATTTCTAGTCATTTTCGCTTCTTCTGCTCCAGTAAAGCCAAGATCTAAACGAATACCATCTGCTCCCAGTTCATGGAAAAATGACAAGTCATCATAAGAAATACCTAGTTGACCAAATAGTGACGGATTAATATCGACCATCACATCAAAATCTAATTGATTAGCATAATCTACTACTTTTTTAAACTCTGCTATGACTTTTTCCTTATCGTCATTAACCTGCAGTAAACTTGTAAACACTCGTTTAAAACCATATTTATGTGCTAAATCTAAATAAGCTTTATCTTTCTCAAATGTTGAACGTTCTGGATAAATCGAAATACCTAATTGTCCCATTGAAGAACCTCCTAGTTTATTCTGAATGCCTTTTCATTATAACAAGAGCTTTATTAATTGTCTAGACCACTTTTATACTTTTAACTGTTG
>CAUQFM010000006.1:0-53534 GCA_963517295.1 uncultured Vagococcus sp. | reverse complement strand
ATGAAATTTGGAATAATTTTAGAAACAAAGGAACATGAAAAAGCGTGGAATGCCGTTCGTTTTTGTGTGACATCTTTAAAACAAGGTCACGAAGTTAAATTATTTTTAATGGGCGAGGCTGTTGAGATTGAATCGATTAAAGATGAGCAGTATGATGTGGTTGATCAACTAGCGAAATTCACAGAGTTAAAAGGTGAATTATTAGCTTGTGGAACATGCTTAATTTCACGTCATTTAGACAAAAAAACAGCTTGTCCAATATCAACAATGATTGATTGTGTAGAGATGGTAGAATGGGCAGATAAAGTCATTACTTTTTAGTATCATATAGTTGAATTGTCTTTTTTGTCATTCCATTTAGAAATAATAAAAAAGTGATAATTAAAAGAATAAATTCACGATATTTTGATTTTTTATTGATAAAACACTATAATTTTTCTGATATTGCGAGTATAATGAAGCAGGATATTTTGAAATAATAAACAAACTAAAAAGAATATAAGAAAGCGAAGTGAAATTATGGGACGTAAATGGGCAAATATTGTCGCTAAGAAAACGGCTAAGGACGCTAATAATAGTAAAATTTATGCGAAATTTGGTATTGAGATTTATGCAGCAGCAAAATCAGGTGAACCTGATCCGCATTCTAATCAAAAATTACGTTTTGTTATTGAACGCGCTAAAACTTACAATGTACCAAAACACATTATTGATCGTGCGATTGAAAAAGCAAAAGGTGCAGGAGACGAAACTTATTTTGAATTAAGATATGAAGGCTTTGGTCCTAATGGTTCAATGGTGATCGTAGATACATTAACTAATAATGTGAATCGTACCGTAGCAGATGTCCGTTCTGCCTTTAATAAAAATGGTGGTAATATGGGTGTTTCTGGAGCGGTCGCTTATATGTTTGATAACACGGCTATTTTTGGTTTTGAAGGTACAGATGTAGATGGTATTTTTGAATTCCTAATGGAAAAAGAAATTGATGTTCGTGACGTTTTTGAAGAAGAAGGTCAAATAATTGTTTACGGTGACTCTGTAGATTTCCATACGATTCAAGAAGCATTAAAAGAAAACGGTATTGAAAAATTTTCAGTAGCTGAAATGCAAATGTTAGCTCAAAGTGAAGTCGAGTTAACGGGTGACGACCTAGCTAACTTTGAAAAAATGATTGATGCTTTAGATGAATTAGAAGACGTACAAAGCATTTATCATAATGTAGAATTAGACTAAAAAAAAACGATTAGATTGGGATAAGCTCAATCTAATCGTTTTTTTCTATCTTTCTAAATATTTAATCATACATGTTAATTAGAATATGTTTCTCATTGCTTCAAAAAAAATATCGAGATAAGACATTATATCAATATCATTTAGATAGATAATGCCAATGAATATTAACATTAAAAACACAGCACCATATAATCTTTTTAATAATGCATTAAGATAGGCGTCTCTCCATTTAGGATCTTTTCTTCTTTTTCTTAAAAATTCAAACGTATGGTAGGCCATATAGATGCTCCTTTTTAATTAAAATATTTGATGTTAAATAATAGTTTGTATATTCACATATATCAAAAAACTTTCACTTTATTATATCAATACAATCTTTATCTTTCCATAAAATTACTAGCTCAGTATATAATAGCTATATCAATAGAAAAAGGACTGATGATATGAAAGGTATTTTAGTTTCAGAATTTGGTAGCAGTGATGTTTTAAATTATACAGAATTACAAAACGTACCAGTTGGGGACCAAGAGGTAAAAATATCTTTAAAATCGATAGGAATTAATCCTGTTGAAACTTATATTCGTCAAGGAGCCTACAGTCTTTTACCGGAATTACCATACATACCAGGGAAAGATGGTGCAGGAATTATTGAAGAAGTAGGTCAAAATGTCACTGAGTTTAAAGCCGGTGATCGAGTCTTTGTTTCAGTTGGAGGAAACAAGGGTCGTGGTACTTATGCAGAAGAAATTATCTGCGCGACAGGATTTATTTATCCATTACCTGATAATTTAAACTTTGAAGAAGGAGCAGCTCTTGAAACAACAGGAATGACGGCGATTCATGCTCTTCATCAAAAAGGAGAAATAAAACCTGGTGAATTTGTTTTAATCCACGGTGCGACTGGTGGTGTGGGGAATGTAGCGGTTCAACTAGCTAAATTACATGGAGCAATCGTTATTGCAACAGCAGGTAGTCTTGAAGGTATGACTATGTTGGAAAAATTAGGAGCAGATTTTGTTCTTAATCATAGTGAAGAAAACTATTTATCAGTAGTTCAAAAAATTACGAATCAACATGGAATAGATGTAATCATTGAAATGTTGGCTAATATAAATTTAGAAAAAGATTTGAAAATAATGGCCTTAAATGGAAGAGTGATAATTGTTGGAAATCGTGGTGAAGTTACGATTAATCCTCGATTGATGATGACCAAAGATGTTCAGGTGATGGGTTTTATTTCAGCTAATATGACAGAAAAAGAACGCAAAGAAAATAGTTATCAACTTGTAGCAGCTTTAAAGGCAGGTGTTAAACCAGTTATCGAGCGAGTTTTTCCACTTCAAGAAGCTAATATAGCACAAGATTTTATTATGAGTGAACGTAAAACGCTAGGTAAAATCGTGATGAAAGTAGGTAAATAATAGTGAAAAATTCACTTTTAAAAGAATTTCAACAACATGTTACATCTGATAAAACTTATTTATCGGGCGGTTATTATCGAATCAGAGAATTACCTGAAGATAAGATTGAAATGGCTATTCTTGTTATGGATGCTTGTGGAGCAAGTGCTGTTCATCCTCAAATAACATTAAAAAAAGAAAATGAGACCTGGATTCCAATCAAATTAATTGATTTAGGTGTGAGTCCAACAGAAATGTATGATCGAACAGAGGAAACTAAAGAATTACTAAATCAAAAATTAAATGAGTTAATTGATAAATTTAAATCAGCAATTAAAAACAAATAAAATGAGGCGAAGCTGACCCAAATGTCAGCTTCGTTTTTATTTATACGAATTATTTTTAATAGTCAGGGAACAAAAAGTCTACTCTCACGACAACTTCACCAAAAATGATCAATCAAAAAGACCGATTGTTCGTTTTTGCCTCCAGTTGCTCAGAGCAAAACGACATTTGACCCACCTCATTTTTAAGTAAATTGAGCATCATAAAGTTTTTGATATCTACCAGATTTATTTAGTAATGTTTCATGTGTACCACTCTCAATTACTTGTCCGTTTTCCATCACAATAATCTTATCTGCTTTTTGAATGGTGGATAAACGATGAGCGATAACAAGAGAAGTTCTCTCAGTTAATAGAATATCAAGCGATTCTTGGATATATTTTTCAGATTCATTATCTAAAGAAGCTGTTGCTTCATCTAAGATCAATATCGGTGCATTTTTTAAGAAAATTCTAGCAATAGCAATTCGTTGCTTTTGCCCACCTGATAATTTGATACCTCGTTCGCCAACTTCTGTATCTAAACCATTAGGTAATGAATGAACAAATTCAGAAAGTTTCGCATATTTGAGTGATTTTTGAATATCCTCAGTCTTTTTATGTGTCGTACCGTAAAGAATGTTCTCACGGATTGTTCCATCAATCAACTCGATGTCTTGAGTAACTACACCGATATTTTTTCGTAAAGAATCTAGTGAATAGTCTTTAATAGAATATCCATCGATTAAAATATCACCACTGGTAACGTCATAAAGTCTTTCAATCAGTTTAGTAATGGTTGTTTTACCAGAACCAGACACACCGACTAAGGCAGTCATTTTTCCTTTTTCAATTTCAAAAGAAATATTTTGTAAAATAGGCTGACCATTGGAATAGCTGAAATTAACTTGATTAAAAGTAATTCCTTTTTCTAAATGAGATAATAGCAAAGGTTCTTTTATTTCAAGAACGGTAGGTTGGATATCATAGAGCTCGACAATTCTGTTATAAGAAACCACAGCTTGTTGAAAACGGCTGACCATTTGAGTGAAAGAGCGAATTGGTGTTTGAAGCATTTTCAAGTAGGCGAGATAGGCAACTAATTCACCGATAGTTTGCTGTTCTTGCGTAATGCTGTAGCCTGAATAAAGTAAAACAATGGCCATTCCTAAGTAGTTAACTAGATCAATACTTGGAGCAAAAATAGTTTGATAAGACATGGCTTCGATGTAATTAGCCTTGTTTTTATCATTTAATTCTTTAAATGTTTGACTCTCGTTTCTTTCATTGACGAAGGTTTTAATTAATAAAATAGAAGTTAAACTATTTTGTAGATGGTTATTGATTTCCGATGTGGAAGATCTAACTTTACGAAAAGCCTGTTTAATATGTTTACTAAAGAATAAATTTAATAAATAAAGTAGTGGAAAGGTAAGTGTAATCAGTAATGTTAATATGGTATCTTGAAACAACATAAACCCGTAAATAAAAATAAAGGTGAATAAATTAGAAATTAATTTTAAACTTTGAGGTGAAATTAAATCTTGAAGTGTTTTAACGTCACTCGTTAAACGAGTCATTAAATCACCTGTTTTAGCATTTTCAAAAAAAGAAAAGTCCAAACGTAATAAATATTGGTATAAATCATTACGTAATTGTGTAATCATATTTTGGCTTAAACGACTCATTAGCATGGTTGAAGCGTAGGTAAGGCAACTTAAGAAAAAAGCACAAATCAATAATAATCCGACTTGATAAATGATGAGTTGCATCGATTTTTCTGGAATTGCCTGATCAATGATTTTTTGAGTGATTTGAGGAATATTAAATTCAAAAAAAGAAATACCTAATAATAAAATAAAGCTTATAAAGAGTTTCATTTTTTCCGCTTTTAATGAGTGAGCTAAAAAGTGAAGCATACCTAAGATATTGTCATTTTTATTCATAAAAATTCGCCTCCTTCTAGTAAGTAGATCTTCTTAAAACAACCATATTCTGGTTTTATCCAAAAGTCAATTTAATGCATAAAAATACACGCTAAAAGTTAGCAGTATCACCTAACTTTTGGCGTGTGTGTTTTTTTATCAATTAAAAGACTAAACTATTAATCAATTCTTTTCTTGGATTAGGTAAGACAATATGATTGATGATCATTGCCTCATCCTTCGCTCCTTCAATTCCAGCTTCAACAGCAGCTTTAACGGCATCCACATCTCCCGTTATGACAACAAAAGATTTTCCGGCAATACCTGTAGCCAGTTGTAAACTAATTAAATCGACGCTAGCAGCTTTTACAGCAAAATCAGCTGCTACAATAGAGCCGGCAGCAGAGTAATATTCGATTGCGCCAATGGCTTTTGTATTTTCAGGAACATGAGTCATATTAATCGCACGAATAACTTGTGGATCAATTCTAGGAATGATTAATTTTCCAACAACATGCATCCCACCAATTCTAGCGCCTGCTTCAATAGATTGGCTAATAGAATCAACTCGCCCAGAAATCAAAATGTAGTACTTACCAGGACAACTGGCTTTGGCAGAAATCAACTCACATTCGGCAGCCTTTAACATGTAATCGACTGCCTCAATTCCTTTAGCAATACTGTTTAATTCTAAAAAACCTAATGTATCAATTTCCATAACTAAGCCACATCCTTTTTAATTTGAATTAATGAGTCGCTTGTACAAATGACTGTACCTGAAATACTGGCATGGATTGGCGCACCTAATTTACCGTCTTCCATTTCAGCAATTAATTGTCCTTTTATTACTTGGTCGCCTTTTTTTACAAGTGGCTGACAAGGCGCACCAATGTGCATTTTTAATGGAATAAAGACTTCATCAGGTTCAAAGGTAATAAGCTTACTTAAATCATTATCCACGTATTGCTCTAAGCCCATTTTTAAAAGAATATTTTTAGGCGGTGTTTTTTGATACTCACGCATTGGCTGTGGGATTAATTCTTCACCATTGTACTCATAGCGAATGCCTTTTTCAGCAAGACGTTGCTTAACATAGATGTTAACTTGTCTTGGAGAAAGAGCCATCGGACAAGCAATCACTTCGCAAATACCACACTCGCAACAAAGAATAGCTTGCTTCCATACTGGGTCATCATCAATATCATCAGGAACATTACTAGTAGCCAAATGTCTCATGACTTGATGGGGATGTAAAGGAATCCCTATCTGGAAACGCGGACATAATTGTGTACATAATCGACACTGGATACAAGCAGCTTTTGCTTGGGTAATGATTTGACTCATTTGACGCTCGTGTAAAGAGTAGAGATATTCTTTTTCCTCTAAAATAATAATACCAGAGGTTGTTTTTGTGACGACTTGATCATGGAAATTGTTATGATTCCCAATTTTTCCCATCATTGGTCCACCATTTAAAAAGATAAACTGTTTAAGTGAGGTACCCCCGGCTAATTCAAGACAAGTGGAAAAAGAGGTACCGATAGGAACAAGAATCATAGTAGGTTTATTTACGGCACCAGTGATAGTAACTAATTTTTCAGTTACTGGTTTTTCATGCTCCATTGCTTCGTAAATATTTAGCATTGTCGTAATGTTTGAGACGATGCAACCAACTTGTAAAGGAATGCCAGTTGGTGGAACAGTCCGTCCGGTTACTTCAAATACCATAACTTGTTCGTCACCAGCAGGATAAAAATTTTCCATTTTATGAATGGTGATAGGAGCGTTCTGTTCTGAGATTGCTGCTTCTAAACAAGCTATTTCTTCATGATAATAATTTTTTGTTGCAATAACGATATTTTTACATTCTACAATTTTTCCGACTTCAGTAATAGCTTGGATACATTCCTTGGCAAAATGTTTCATCACATAGTGGTCAGTTTTAAGTAGAGGTTCACATTCAGCGGCATTGATGATGAGATACTCAGCTTTAGCATTTAGTTTTTTTGAAGTTGGAAAGCCAGCACCACCAGCACCAACAATTCCAGAATTGTGAATTTTTTCTAATAGCATTTAATCACCTACAAGTTTTATTTTTTATGTAGAGGTCGTTGTCACGTTCAATTGTAAGCTCTTAACTTTTTAAAATCAATCTTAATTAACAAAAATGTCTATAACTGAAAATGATAATCATAATCAGTTTGTGAAAACTTAGTGAAGGTAGACGCCTTATTTAAATTTTGCTATAATGGTAAAAATAACTAGTACAAATAGAAATGGATTTACGAAGAAGTAAATTCAACTTGCAAAGACGCAAAAAGATGAAAGTTCTTTTTGCGTCTTTTTTGTTAGGAGGGAAAAGATGAAGGTAGTAGAAAAATATAAGTTACCATCAGGAGTTGAGTTGAAAAACAGACTTTTTTTTGCACCAATTTCAACGATGGAGGATGCCTTAGATGGAAAAATAACAGAAGATGAATTAGCCTTTTTTAGGCAAAGAACGGGTGATGTTGGTGCGATAGTCGTGGCGTCAGCTTATGTGTCACAAGAGGGACGTGGCTATGGAAATAATATTAGCATAAGCCATGATCGGTTTATTCCAAGTTTAAGTAAAATAGCTCAGACTATCCAAAAAAATGAAACTAAAGCCATTTTACAAATGTATCACGGAGGAGCTAACGCTAAAAAAATAGATAATATGAGTCCTATTTACTGTGTAAGTCACGCTTCGCCTTATTTAAAAGAAAGCGATAGTTTTAATGAATTGACTGATAGTGATATAAAAAAAATTATTTCTGATTATGCTAAGGCTACTTTAAGAGCAGTAAAGGCAGGTTTTGATGGTGTTGAACTTCATGTTGCTAATTCCTATTTACCTAATCAGTTTTTATTACCAAATTGGAATTTACGAAAGGATCAATGGGGTGGTAGTCTTAGAAAAAGAGTGAAATTTACTGAAGAGATCATCAAAGAATCACTTAACGTCATACAAAAAAATACAGACAAACCTTTTGCTTTAGGTATTCGTTTTTCACTTGAAGATACGATGCTAATGGAGGATAATGAAAGAGAAAAATCCTTTAAAGAATCACTAGCTATTTTGAAAATTCTTGATCAATTGGGATTAGACTATATTCATTTGACAAGTTCTGATTGTTTAGCCAAAAGAGAAATAAACAATCATTCTTTTGATTTATTAGAAATCATCAAACAAGTGGTGATCAAGACACCTTTAATCGGTTCAGGAAATTTACTGCAATCAGAATCAGTTGAAAAAGCATTGCAACAGACTGAATTAGCGTCAGCGTGTAGACCCTTTATTTTTGTTCCGAATTGGGCTGGAAAAATAATAAATCAAGAAAAAGTCATATTACCAGAAAAATTATTAACAGGAGAAACTAGGCAAGCCTACAAAATCCCAAGAAACTTGTGGCGAGGTATTTTAGAAACACCAGATTGGTATTTATACCGCTAAAATAGTCAAAAAAAAAATAGAAATATTAAGAGGAAATTAAAATGTCAGAAAAAACAAGAGTCATTCAAGAATCAGTACCGGGTCGTCAAATAACAATCGCACATGTCATCGCTAGTCCAGATAAAAGAGTTTATGAAAAAATAGGTCTCTTTGATTGTGAAAAAGAAGCTCTAGGTATTTTAACGATTACACCAGGTGAAGCGGCCATTGTCGCAGCAGATGTAGCTTCAAAAGCGGCGGCAGTAAAGGTAGCTTTTATGGATCGATTTAGTGGGACGGTTGTTCTAGCAGGTGACGTCACAGCTGTTGAAGCGAGTATCGAAATGGTCAATCAAACCTTAAATGAATTATTGAAAATTCAAAGTACACCTGTTACAAAATCATAAAAAGTAAGTGGGATTAATGATGAAAAAAATTATGTTTATAGGTGCGGTTGGCACAGGTAAAACAACGTTGACACAAAGAATTCAAGGACACGATATCACATATAAAAAAACACAAGCAATTGAAGCAAGTAAGTGCATCATAGATACGCCAGGGGAATTTGTTCAAAGAAGACAGTTCTATAGTGCGCTTCAAGTGACATCAAGTAGTGTAGATTGTATCGGTATTCTACAATGTGTAGATGAAAAATTTAATACTTTTCCACCTGGTTTTGGTTCAATGTTTTCTAAACCCGTTATCGGTATTATTACTAAAATGGATAAAACAGATGACCCAGAATTAATTAAAAGAGCAGAACAATCGCTAAGAAATTCAGGTGCAAGACAAATTTTTAAAGTTTCTTCTATTGAGGACGAAGGCATGAAGGAACTCTTAGCTTATTTGGAATATGAGGAGGAATAAAGATGGCTAAAATATATACCAAAACGGGAGACAAAGGTGAAACGAGTATTATTGGTGGCGAAAAAGTGGCAAAATGTTCTAACAGAGTAGAAGCGTATGGAACGATTGATGAACTTAATTCATTTATCGGTATTATTGTCAGTCACATGAAGAATAGCCAAGATGTTAAAAAGGATTTAGCTGAAATTCAACAAATTTTATTTGATTGTGGCACAGATATGGCAACGCCTAATAGCACAAAAGGTTATCGAACAGCAAAAGAATCAACGAACTGGTTGGAAGAATGCATTGATAAGTATTTAATTTCACCACCACCAATTACTGAGTTTATTATCCCTGGTGGAGATCCAGTAGCAAGCGAGCTTCATTTTGCTAGAACGATTGCCCGAAGAGCTGAAAGAATCGTTGTTGCAACAAGTTTAGAAGCAGAAATTAATCCAGAA
The DNA here is from genome assembly GCA_963517295.1 of uncultured Vagococcus sp. Taxonomy (GTDB): domain Bacteria; phylum Bacillota; class Bacilli; order Lactobacillales; family Vagococcaceae; genus Vagococcus. The sequence continues at coordinate 43,886 of CAUQFM010000006.1, read as the reverse complement.
GTTTTGAAATTTTTAAATCGTTTATCCGATTATTTCTTTGCAGCAGCTCGTTTAATCAATTACCGTGAAAATCGTTCAGATGTAAGTTACCGAAGAAATAGCCAAGTATTTTATAACGATTAATGAATCGGTTACATTTTTCTTTTAAAAGTATTGTAACTAGCAGAGTAATATGTTAATATCTACACATAGATTAATAATTTAACTTTCTAAATGGAACTTTGGTGAAATTCCAAGACGGTCCCGCCACTGTAATAAGCATTATGCTTTAAGTCAGGTCTTTCTAGAAATTTAAAAATTGGTACTTACTGTTTCGTGGTAGAACAGTGGGAGTTAGAAAACCAAAACGTAACGTATTCTAACATTTAGCCGCTTGTTTTATTGACAGTGCGTACCAATAGTCGATACTGAAAAAAACACAACGAATCGTGTTTTTAATAAAACAGCAGGCAAATGGAGAAACTTACTTCTGGTAGGTTGTAGCACAAAGGGGTGCTATCCTTGCCTTTTTTGTTTTCTAATTAATATAATAGTTGGCAATGATGCTACCGAAAATTCCTTATTAAGAGGGTGTTTTTCTGGTGGTTTTTTTTATTATCGGAGGTGGAAATGTGAAACAAATAAAATTTGGTACTGAGATTTATATTGGTAGTGATGCATTAAGTTTCTTACAAACATTTGAAAATGAACGTTTATGTATTGTAACAGATAAGTTTATGGTTGAATCAGATATCATTAAGTATGTAACAAATGAAATCAATGATACCAATACTTATGAAATTTTTACAGATATTGTACCAGATCCAACAATCGAAAACGTCGTAAGTGGTGTTGAAAAATTAGCACAGTTTAAACCAAGTCAAGTGATTGCATTTGGTGGAGGATCAGCTATTGATGCAGCCAAGGCAATTAAATTAATGGGGATTGAGTTAAACCTGATTAATGCCGCTAAGTTAATCATTATTCCAACAACAAGTGGCACTGGTTCTGAAGTCACTAATTTCTCAGTAATTACTAACAAAAAAGAAAATCTGAAATATCCTTTAGTGGATGAAAGACTTCAACCAGATGTGGCGATATTAGATCCACGATTAGTGAAAACAGCTCCTCCAGTGATTACAGCAGATACTGGAATGGATGTTTTAACACATGCTTTAGAAGCTTATGTATCTACAGAAGCAACCGTGTTCTCAGATGCTTTAGCAGAAAAAGCAGTAGAATTAATTTTTGACTATTTAGTACGAGCTTACAAAAATGGCGATGACTTAGAAGCAAGAGAGCAAGTTCACTATGCTTCATGTTTAGCAGGACTAGCATTTAATCAAGCCTCTTTAGGATTATGTCATGGAATTGCTCATACTATTGGTGGAAAATTACATCTAGCTCATGGTCGAATCAATGGCGTGTTATTACCATCAATTGTTCAATACAATGGTAATGAAAGTCAAAGAGCGTTAGAAAGATATGCTCATTTAGCTAAAAAACAAGGTTTGTCTAATTCAAAAGGTAAAATGGGCGTTAGAAACTTAATAAATGAAATTGTTGATTTGAGATCTAAGCTAAATATGCCTAGTAACTTTATTGAAGCAGGACTTACAAAAGAAGATATTGCACCAATTATAGGTCAAGTGAGTGAGCAAGCATTATTAGATCCAACTACTAAAACAAATCCAAAAGCACCGACAGCAGAAGACGTTAGAAAGATTGTGACAAATTTATTTTGATAATCAGGTGATTTTGGGGGTATAATGCTTTTATAGAAAAAAATAAAAGTAGAAAGGATGAGCGACTTGGAAGAAAAACAACGATTGATTCAAGAATATGTTCCAGGTAAACAGGTTACGATGGCTCATATTATCGCTAATCCAACTCAAGATAGTTATGATAAGCTAGGTTTGGTTAATGAAGGTTATAGCTCAATTGGTATTTTAACCATCTCACCAAGTGAAGCCTCTATCATAGCAGTTGATTGTGCACTAAAATCAGGAGATGTTGAAATTGGTTTTATCGATCGATTTAGTGGAACGGTTATTCTAACGGGAGATTTATCTTCAATGGAATCTGCATTCTCTGATACTCTTAGATTTTTAGAAGAAACTTTAGATTTTGCTAGTACAGTTGTCACCAAAACATAGGCGTTTTGAAAGTAAAATGATAAAAGCTAGGAGTGAAGCTCGTGAAAGGAAAAGTTGTCATTGTCGATGATGAACCTCTTACAAGAGTAGACTTAAGAGACATGTTAGAATTAGAAAACTATGATGTGGTCGGTGAGGCTGCAGATGGTTTTGAAGCAATTGAATTAGCAAAGAAATATCATCCAGATTTAATTATAATGGATGTTCAAATGCCTTTACTTGATGGTTTGAGTGCTGGTAAAAAAATTATGTCAGAAAGATTGGCTAGTGCTATATTAATGTTAACAGCCTATAGTGATGTCAATAATCGTCAAAAAGCAATGGCGTTTGGCGCAGCAGGTTATTTAGTTAAACCTTTAGATGAGAAATCATTTATACCAATGGTTGAAATGGCTATTACTAAAGGAAATCAAGTGGAAAGACTTGAGAAAAATGTCGATAAATTATCCGAAAAATTAGAACAGCGTAAGTTGATTGAAAAGGCTAAAGGGATTCTGATGATTAAGCAATCACTTAGTGAAGAAGATGCTTATCAACATATTCGTAAATTAAGTATGGATAAAAGATGTCCGATGATCGATGTAGCAGAGATGCTTGTGCTAGCTAATGATTGAATCAAAGATTCGTGAATTAAGCCAAAAGTACTCTAGTTTAAGCGAATCGGATATTGATGAATTAATAAAAGAAGCAAATAGAATCGAAGAAACAATGAAATATCGTGAAGAAGATGTTTTTATTGATATATTGTCTGATGTAACAGATGAAGCGGTCGTTGTCTACCATCGCAAGCCATTTATGAACGAGTCAATATACAGTGAAGACGTTGTTGGAAAAATTGCCAAACGTCCTAATGAACCAAGTGTTTATCGAACGTTTGAAACAGCTCTTATTACAGAAGGACTTCTTGCAAAGACGCAAGAGAATCACTGGATTAGACAAAAAGTTTTTCCGTTACGTAATAATAAAAAAACAATTGGTGTTCTAATCGTAGAATTTCCAGTTAAAGAGATCAGGGGTGAAACTATCACTGAAAATTCTCAAAAAAGTCTGGGATGTATGGATACCAACACGCTGTTTTATAATTCTTTAATGGATAACTTAGATGAAGCCATTTTAATTTTTGATGCTAACGGTTATCTAGAGATGAATAACGAAGTAGCTAATAGCTATTATTTTCACTTTGGTTATATGGAAAAAATAGTTGGTCTCCATTATGATAATCTTTCTTTAGATACATCTACTTTTGAACAGTTGATTTATTTAAAGGGAACAGACAAGTGGCATAATATTTCTAAAAAAGAGATAGTTTTTGGTAGTTCTCATTTTCAAATGAAACGATTTTTTGATGAAAAAACGGGTATGTTTACCATGATTTTACACGATAAGACAGAAATCTATAATCGTGAAGTTGAAATTGTAGAAAAATCAGTAGCGATTAAAGAAATTCATCACCGAGTAAAGAATAATTTACAAAGTGTTGTGTCACTACTGAGAATTCAATCGCGAAGATCAGATAATCAAGAGGTCGTTAAAGTGCTTAGAGAAAGTGAATATCGAATATTAGCTATCGCTGCTACCCATGAGTTGTTGTCGAAAAAAATCGATAATGACATTAGTTTAGCTGAAGTGCTAGATGTCACTATTTCTAATTGTTACCGGGCATTTTTAGATGATAAAAAAGTGATTATCGAGAAAAATATTGATCCAACCGTTATCCTCGATAGCGATAAAACGGTAACAGTTGCTTTAATAACAAACGAGTTACTACAAAATAGTTTTGAACACGGTTTTTTAACAGAAAGTAAAACAAATAAAATTAAAGTTGATGTTACTAGATTAGGTGATAATATGGTATCTGTTTCCGTTAAAGATAACGGTGCAGGTTATCATACTGGAACTGTGAATAAAAGTAGTTTAGGATTAAAAATCGTCACAAGTTATGTCAAAGATAAATTAAGAGGTAAGTTAAAAATTGTTTCCAGTCATGCGGGAACTTCGACTTACTTTAGTTTTAAAATTTAATATACTTTGAACAATGTTGTTTAGAGATAAAGCAAAGGTGCTTAAGATAAACCTAATTTAATTAGGGTTATTTTGAGCACCTTTTGATTTCTTTAAAAAACTAAGGAGAGGAGTAGTTCAGTGTCAGAAGAAATAGTATTAAGTGTTGGAATTGATTTAGGAACGTCAACGACGCAAATGATCATTTCAAAACTGCATATCAAGAATATGGCATCTTCTTTTACGATTCCAAGAATTACCATTACTGATAAAGAAGTTGTCTTTAAAAGTGATATTATGTTCACTCCCATTTTAGAAAACAATTTAATAGATGCTAAAGCGATTGAAAATTTTGTAAAAACTCAATATGAACGAGCTAACATAAGTAAAAGTGACATTCAAATTGGTGCTGTTATTATAACCGGTGAAACAGCTAGAAAAGAAAATTCAAGTAATGTTCTACAGGCTTTGAGTGGTTATGCTGGAGATTTTGTCGTAGCAACTGCTGGTCCTGATTTAGAAAGTATTATTGCAGGACGTGGTGCTGGTGCTCAAACGTATTCAAAAGAAAAACACACAACAGTGGTTAACTTAGATATTGGTGGCGGTACAACAAACTTAGCTTTATTTTATGATGATGAAGTATTTGATACAGGATGTTTAGATATTGGTGGACGTTTAATCAAAGTCAATAAACAAACACAAGAAATTCAGTACATCGCACCAAAAATTAAAGAAATCATATCCAAAGAAAACTTAGCTATAGCAGTTGGTCAAAAGACAACACCAGAAAAATTACAACCCATTATTAAAATAATGACGAATGTGTTAGAAAACAGTGTTGATATTGGATCTAAAAGTCCTTACTACGACATGATTATTACTAACAAAGGGTTATCATTTAATCGGAAAATAGAAGCTATTTCATTTTCTGGTGGAGTTGCAGATTGTATCACGGAAGAAACGGTAGTGGATCCATTTAAATATGGAGACATTGGCTTGTTACTGGGACAAGAAATTGCTAAGTCAACTCTTGTAACTGAGTTTGAGGTAATTAAATCTGTCGAAACAATTAGAGCGACTGTTGTTGGTGCAGGATCACATACAGCAGATATTAGTGGTAGTACGATTACTTATAAAAAAGAAATCCTACCAATTAAAAATATGCCAATTTTAAAACTTTCTAGTCAAGATGAAAAAGGGCAAAAAGCTGATATAGCTGAATCTATTAGACAGAAAATGAAATGGTATCAGCTAGAAAATGAATTTCAAACAGTTGCTTTAGGAATTGAAGGAGAACAAAACCCAACATTCCAAAGAGTTTTAGATTATTCTGAAGCGATTGTCGAAGGTTTGGATGCCATTATTCAAAGGCGAGAACCACTCGTAATAAGCGTGCAACAAGACATGGCTAAAGCGCTAGGTCAATGTTTATTCAGTGCTTTACCAAAGGATTATCCATTTGTCTGTATTGATAGCGTCAAAGTTGAAAATGGCGATTATATTGATATCGGAATGCCTGTTGCTAATGGAAATGTATTACCAGTCGTAGTAAAAACATTAATTTTTAATTAGTTCGAAAGAGCTAAAGGAAATAAATAGTTAAATGAGGAGGAAATTAAAAGATGATTTTAAAAACCAGACTTTTTGGCAAGACGTATGCATTTAACTCAGTTAAAGAAGTGCTTGCTAAAGCTAATGAAGTAAAATCAGGAGATACCCTAGCAAGAGTAGCAGCTGGATCTGCTGAAGAAAGAGTAGCAGCTAAGGTTGTTTTAGCTCAATTACAATTAAAAGATTTATTCAACAACCCTGTAGTTCCTTATGAAGATGATGAGGTAACTCGTATTATTATTGATGATGTAAATAAAAGAATGTATGAACAAATTAAACACTGGACGGTAGAAGAGTTAAGAGAGTACATCTTAGATTTCAAAACAAATGATTATGAAATCAAACAAATTGCTCGTGGATTGACGTCAGAAATGGTCGCAGCAGTAACAAAATTAATGTCAAATATGGATTTAATTTATGCCGCAAAAAAAATTATTGTTATTAAAACAGCTAATACAACAATCGGTGAACCTGGTCGCTTGTCAGCTCGTTTACAACCAAACCATACAACAGATGATATAGATGGTATTACAGCATCATTATTAGAAGGTTTATCATATGGAATTGGAGACGCTGTATTAGGTCTTAACCCAGTTGATGATTCAACTGAAAGTGTTGTTCGTATTTTAAATAAATTTGAAGAAATAAAAAATGAATGGGAAATCCCAACACAAACGTGTGTCTTAGCTCATGTTAAAACACAGATGGAAGCCATGAGAAAAGGCGCACCTACAGGACTTGTTTTCCAATCAATCGCGGGATCACAAAAAGGAAATACAGCCTTTGGTTTTGATGCTAATGACTTGGCAGAAGCAAAAGCTTTAGCATTAGAAACAGGAGCAGTTGCTGGACCGAACGTGATGTATTTTGAAACAGGACAAGGATCTGAATTATCATCAGATGCTCATTACGGAGCTGACCAAGTAACAATGGAAGCACGTTGTTATGGTTTTGCAAAACGTTATGATCCGTTTATTGTAAATACTGTAGTTGGATTTATTGGACCTGAGTATTTATATGATTCTAAACAAGTTATCAGAGCTGGATTAGAAGATCATTTTATGGGTAAACTTTCTGGCATTTCAATGGGTTGTGACGTATGTTACACCAACCATATGAAAGCAGACCAAAATGATGCTGAAAACTTAGCCGTTCTTTTAAATCAAGCAAATGTTAACTTCATTATGGGAATTCCTCATGCTGATGATATCATGTTAAATTACCAAACAACTGGTTACCATGAAACAGCAACATTACGTCATTTAATGGATAAACGTCCAACAAGAGAATTCGAAACTTGGATGGAAAAAATGGGACTTATGGAAGATGGTCGTCTTACAGAAATCGCTGGTGACGCATCAATTTTCTTGAAAAAGTAAAGGAGGTCAAACAATACAATGGTAGATGAAAAAAATCTAAAAGCACTAATTGAAACAATTTTGGCTGAAATGTCAGGTCAAGAAGGTCAAGCAACAACAGAAGAAGTTGTTTCTAGTGTTCAAAGTCAATTATCACAAGAATCTTCAGATGTTGAAGAGGGATGTATTCCAGATATTACCGAAGTCGATATTAGAAAACAATTTTTAGTACCAAACGCACATGATGAAGAAGGGTACTTAAGAATGAAGTCATTCACACCAGCTCGTCTTGGTTTATGGCGCGCAGGACCACGCTATAAAACGCAATCAATGTTACGTTTTAGAGCAGACCATGCAGCAGCTCAAGATGCAGTGTTCTCTGATGTACCAGAAGCATTAGTGAAAGAAATGGGCTTTACTTCAGTTATTACTAAATGCCAAGATAAAGACGAATATGTTACTCGTCCAGATTTAGGTCGTCAATTTGACGCTGAAAATCAAGAAATAATCAAAAATAATACAACACGTGGCGCAAAAGTTCAAATCGTGATTGGTGACGGTCTGAGTTCAGCAGCTGTTGGAGCAAATATAAAAGAAATTTTACCATCAATTAAACAAGGTTTAAAAATGTTTAATCTTGATTTTGATACACCTGTTTTTGTTAAATACTCTCGTGTAGGAGCAATGGATGAAATTGGTGAATTAACAGATGCTGATTGCGTTTGTATGTTGATTGGTGAAAGACCAGGATTAGTAACAGCAGAATCAATGAGTGCTTACTTGGCTTACAAACCAACTGTAGGTATGCCAGAAGCAAGACGTACTGTTATTTCAAATATTCATAGAGGTGGAACACCGCCTGTTGAAGCTGGAGCATATATTGCTGAAATCATTAAGAATATTGTAGATAAGAAAAAATCAGGTATTGAATTAAAAGAATCTGAATAACCCTTTAAAACAAACGAGGAGGAAATGTTAATGATTAATGATTCATTAGGAGCTAACGTATTAAGCTCAAAAATTATTTCTAATGTTGATCCAGGACTAGCAAAAGCATTAAACTTGGATCCAGTTAAACATCGTAGTTTAGGATTAGTTACCGGAGATTGTGATGATGTCACTTATGTAGCTTTAGATGAAGCAACTAAAAAAGCAATGGTTGATGTTGTTTATGCTCGTAGTTTATATGCTGGTGCAGGAAGCGCTAGTACTAAACTTGCAGGTGAAGTTATTGGGATTATTGCTGGACCAAACCCAGCTGAAGTTAAAAGTGGATTAGATGTAGTAATCTATGAAATTGAAAATAGCCCAGGATTTGTTAGTGCTAATGAAGATGATAGTATTCCTTACTACGCTCATCTGGTATCTCGTACAGGAACTCATTTATCTAAAGAAGCAGGTATTAAAGAAGGCGAATCAATTGCTTACTTAATCGCGCCACCAATGGAAGCCTTGTATGCATTAGATGCAGCAATCAAAGCGGCTGATGTTGAAATAGTAGCATTTTATGGCCCACCATCTGAAACTAACTTTGCAGGTGGCTTATTAACAGGTAGCCAATCAGCCTGTCAAGCAGCTTGTGATGCATTCGCTCAAGCAGTTCAATCAGTAGCGGCTAATCCAAAATCATATTAAGCATTTAAGTAATAATAAAGGGAGGTAGCCAATTTGAAAATAGAATCGCTAGGTTTAGTTGAAGTTAAAGGCTTTTTAGGAGCTATTGCAGCAGCAGATGCGGCTTTAAAGACAGCAGATGTCACACTTTTAAATGCAGAAGTAATTAAAGGTGGACAAACAACGATTCAGTTAGCTGGAGATGTAGCAGCAATCAAAGTCGCTGTAGAAGCAGGTAGTTTAGCAGCAGAAAATTTAAATTGTTTGATATCTAGTCATGTAATTCCAAGAATGGCAGAAGATACAGCTAAAATGGTAATGGCAAGTATTGAAGAAAAAAAGCAAAAAAACAACGTTAAAAAAGAAATTATTGAAGACGTTGTTGTAGAAGAGGTAGTTGTTAAAGAGGAAGCTAAAGTAATAGTGACACCTACAAAAAAATTACCTAAAATAGATTTGAAAAAATCAGAAAATTCATCAAAAGAAACAAAACCGAAAAAGAAATAAGGAGGGAATAAATTTTGGTAAACGTAATAGATAAAGATTTAGTATCAATTCAAGAAGTGCGAAATCTCCTTAAAGATGCGACAGAAGCACAAAAAGAATTAGCGACTTTTTCACAAGAAAAGATCGATAATATTTGTAAAGCAATGACAATGGCAGCATATGATAACCGAGTGAAACTAGCTAAAATGGCCAATGAAGAAACTGGATTTGGTATTTGGCAAGATAAAGTAGTAAAAAATTCATTCGCTTCTAAAGCTGTATGGGAAAACATGAAAGACATGAAAACTGTCGGTATTGTTAACGAAGATAAAGCTGGAAAAGTAATGGACATCGCAGTTCCAGTTGGAGTTGTTGCTGGATTAATTCCATCAACTAACCCAACATCGACTGTTATCTACAAAGCGTTAATTTCTTTAAAAGCTGGTAACAGTATTGTCTTTTCACCACATCCAACTGCTTTGAAATGTATTACTGAAACAGTGGATATCATTAGAAATGCAGCTGTAAGAGAAGGTTGTCCTGCTGGAGCAATTAGTGTGATGACAACACCAACTATGCAAGGAACTGCTGAATTGATGAAACACGACCTAACTAAATTAATTTTAGCTACAGGTGGTTCAGCAATGGTTAAAGCAGCATATTCATCTGGTACACCAGCAATCGGTGTAGGTCCAGGAAATGGTCCAGCCTTCATTGAAAAAACAGCTAATATTCCTTTAGCAGTTAAACACATTATGGATTCGAAAACATTTGATAACGGAACAATTTGTGCTTCTGAACAATCAGTTGTAGTTGAAGAAGTAAGTAAAGACGCTGTAATCAATGAATTCAAAAAACAAGGTGCTTATTTCTTGAATAAAGAAGAAGCAGCTCAATTAGAAAAATTCATCATGCGCGCAAATGGCACAATGAATCCTCAAATTGTAGGGAAATCAATTGATACAATCAGTAAATTAACTGGTTTAACTTTCCCACAAGGAACACGTGTCCTAATTGCAGAAGAAAATAGAGTTGGAATGAAAGTTCCTTATTCTAGAGAAAAATTAGCACCAATCTTAGCTTTCTATACAACAAAAGATTGGCAAGCAGCTTGTGAGTTATGTATTGAAATTTTAACAAATGAAGGTGCAGGCCACACAATGGTTATTCACACTGAAGATGACAATGTTGTTAGAGAATTTGGTTTGAAAAAACCTGTCTCACGTTTGTTAGTTAATACACCAGGAACTTTAGGTGGAATTGGCGCTTCAACAAACATTAATCCAGCGTTAACATTAGGTTGTGGTGCAGTTGGTGGAAGTTCTACATCAGATAATATCAGCCCAGAAAACTTATTCAATTTAAGAAAAGTTGCTTACGGCGTTCGTGAATTAGATGAACTACGAGGCGAAGATCTTAATCTAGTTGATAGTAAAGTTGAAACATGTTCAACTTCAGCAACAGATTCGAAAGATGAATTAATCAATAAGATTGTAGCAGCAGTGCTAGAAAAACTTTAAACTTGGTTTTAATTATATTAAAATAAATTATACATAAAAATACTAGGAGGAACATTATTATGAACGCAAACGCATTAGGAATGATCGAAACAAAAGGTTTAGTAGGAGCAATTGAAGCAGCAGACGCAATGGTGAAAGCAGCTAACGTAACATTAATCGGTAAAGAACAAGTAGGTGGCGGATTAGTAACAGTTATGGTTCGTGGTGACGTAGGTGCTGTTAAAGCAGCAACTGACGCAGGAGCAGCAGCTGCTGAACGTGTTGGAGAATTATTATCAGTTCACGTAATTCCTCGTCCACATTCAGAAGTTGACGAAATTTTACCAAAAATGGTTTAATTATCCAATAAACATTAGAAAAAAATAAAGAGTATGAAGGGTATATGTCTGTATGAGTATACCCTTTTCTCAAAGAGAAGGGTGTGTTATCGTGGCCGTTTTAACTGAAAATGACGTTCGAAGAATACTAAAAAAAGAATGTCTGACGGAAATGATAATAACAAAAGGAACCATTGTAACTCCTTCAGCTAAAAGTTTTTTGAATGATAAGGGAATATCTATGGTCTTTGAATCAGAAAAATTAAAAATAGAAGAATCAATTGAAATAGACTTAATAAAGAAACCTGAAATTATAGAAACTAACATAGTGAATGAGCCTAGTTTTATATTGAAAAAAAATAGAATTCAGTGGTCATTATTAAAAATTGAATTTATTAGGTTTCAACATAGTTTAACAGAGGAAGAAGCAACTAATTTCCAAGACTCATTAAGCTTGATTTTAAAGATGATAGATGATGTGATAATGGGCGTTGGTCAAACAACCTGGCTTAATACCAATTATTTATCTTGTGAAGAACAAACGGAAGAGTTTGAACTTTCTGTTGAAATGAGTGATTATCAATTAGGTTTATACCGCTTAATGTTACTCTGTGAAGATGCTTGTTGTGAATTAGTAGAGTGCCATAGAGATCATTTTGGTATTTGTGCAAGAGAAGATTTACTTGAATTAGAAGTGAAATTCCCTATATTTATCAAATCGTTAATGAATAATTAACATGGTAGTCTTTTATTCTAAACGAAGGAGGTTATAAAACAGTGGAAATAACAAATGAAAATATTGATGAAATAATTAAAGAAGTTGTCTCAAGATTACAGCCTAAACGTGATTTTGAAGTAGAAGCTAGTGGACGCCATGTCCATTTGTCTCGAGAAGCTATTGATACATTATTTGGAAAAGGCTATCAATTAACTAAATTAAAAGATCTCTCTCAACCAGGTCAATTTGCTTGTAAAGAACGAATTAATTTAGTTGGTCCAAAAGGTGTGTTAAAAAATGTTGTTATTTTGGGTCCTGAACGAAAAGAATCTCAAGCTGAAATATCAGGGACAGACGCTTTAACACTTGGCATGAAAGTGCCTGTTAGAGAAAGTGGCGATATTGTTGGAACACCAAGCATTTTATTAATGAGTGGTATGAGAAGTCTCCAATTATCTAAAGGATTAATCATTGCTAAACGTCATGTCCATTTAACTGAGGAAGATGCTTGGCGCTTTAAAGTAAAACAAGGTGAAATCGTTCAAGTTAAAATTGACGGTGAACGACCACTTATTTTCGATGACGTGGTAATCCGTGTTAGTCCTAAGTTTGCAACGTATATGCACATTGATTACGATGAAGCAAATGCTTGTGGCTTTAAAAAAGGAACTAGAGGAACAATCATAAAGAAATTAGGTAATTGGAATGGATAATTTCGAAGAACTAGTTCAGATTGTGACAAAAAAAGTATTAGAAGCTTTAGGACAAGAATCTGGTATTTATCAAGATACATCTAATAAATTAGGTGTGTCTGGTGAAAAGACAGCTGATTTGGAATATTTTTTTAAGGATACTGGCTATTCGGCTGGTAAATTAGATGGTTCATCTCAAGGTGTGGTTATCTCACAATTATCTTTAGAAAGTCTAATGAGAATTGCGAATATGTTACCAGAAACGCAGGATGAAAAAATCATCTTAGAGGCTCTTTTAGAAAAGAAAAAAGTATATGTTCTAAATAATGGCAAAGAATACCAGAAACTGATTAAGAAAAGTCTTTACGGAGTGAAAGAACAAGTCCAAAAAGCTGAAAATCAGTGGTCGAAATTCGGAGCTGAGTTTGTCACGGTTAAATCAAGTGATACGCCAACTCAGAACAATAAAAAAGTCATCACCCAAGAATCATTACAAAAAGAATTGAATCAAGGGATTACGGAATGGACAGTAGCAGAGTCAACGATTGTCACTCCTTTAGCAAAAGATTTTATTAGAGAAAAACAATTAAAGTTTAATTATGTAAGAAAAGAGGAATAGTCATGTTAATTGGAACAGTATCAGGAAGTCTATGGGCAACTCGAAAAAATGAACATTTAAATGGTTTAAAGTTTTTATTAGTAGATATTGAAGAATCGTCTCCAGAAATTCCTAAGAAAACAATCGTAGCAGCAGATAATGAAGGTGCTGGATTTGGGGATGTGGTTTTGGTGACAACAGGCAGTTCTGCTAGAGTAGCATTAGGCTCTTCTGATATTCCAGTTGATGCGACAATTGTTGGTATTGTTGATTCCTTTGAAAGAAATCAATAATACCAATTCAAGTAAAAAGGATATTAGGAGGTAACAATCAATGAGTATTAATGAAATTATTATGTATATTATCGCTTTCTTTATGGTTCTAGGTGGAATTGATTATATTTTAGGAAATAAATTTAATTTAGGTAACCAGTTTGAAGAAGGTATCATGGCAATGGGTGCTTTAACGTTATCAATGGTGGGGATTATTACCCTAGCTCCAATTTTAGCTAATATATTGAAACCAATTGTAGTTCCAATCTATACAGCTTTAGGAGCTGACCCAGCCATGTTTGCAACAACTTTGTTAGCAAATGATATGGGTGGTTACACATTAGCAATGGAAATGGCTCAAACACCAGAAGCTGGTCTTTTTGCTGGAACAATTTTAGGAGCTATGATGGGTCCTACGATTGTATTTACAATTCCTGTTGCATTAGGAATCATTAAAAAAGAAGATCAAAAATACTTAGCAACAGGCGTTTTATCAGGAATGGTTACTATTCCAATTGGTGCTTTTGTTGGTGGTTTGGTTGCTGGTTTTGAAGTTAAGATGCTTATCATGAACTTAATTCCAATCGTTATCGTAGCAGCTTTAGTTATGGTGGGCTTATTATTAATTCCAGATGGTATGATCAAAGGATTCACTTACTTTGGTAAAGGTGTGGTTATTATTGCAATCATCGGTTTAATTTTAGGAGCTTTACAACAATTAGTTGGTATTACAGTGATTGAAGGAATCGCTCCAGTTTCAGAAGGTATCGAAGTTGTTGGAGGAATTGCTTTAACATTAGCTGGTGCTTTTGTATTAGTTCAAGTGATTACACGTGTCTTCAAGAAACCATTAATGGGTTTAGGCAAAGTTTTAGGCATGAATGAAACATCAGCAGCAGGTTTAGTGGCAACTTTAGCTAACAACATCGCTATGTTCCAAACAATGAAAGATATGGATGAACGTGGAAAAATTATTAACGTGGCTTTTGCCGTATCAGCGTCATTTGTTTTAGGAGATCACTTAGGATTTACAGCAGGAGTTGCTAAAGAAATGATCTTCCCAATGATCGTTGGAAAATTAGTTGGTGGTATTACAGCGATTGCTGTCGCAATCTTTATGGCAAATAAAACAATGAAAAAAGTAGAACCAGTTAAAGAGGTGGCGTAATCATGGATGATAATCAAAAAAGTATTATTGAAAATGTCGTTCGCCAAGTATTAATGGAAAAAATGAGCGGCTTATCTCAATTGACTAAAAATGTTGATCCAAGTGGTGTTTTATCGATAAAATTACCACTTTTAGAAGTAGATGAAAATGATCGCTTAGATACTGGTGTGGCAGGGGATGTTGTTTATTGTAAAGATTTGGTTACTTTAGCAGAAAGTCCTCGTTTAGGTTGTGGATTAATGGTGATGAAAGATACAACATTTGACTGGACATTAGAGTATGATGAAGTAGATTACATTATCGAAGGAACATTAACTGTAATAGTTGATGGTCGTAGAATTACAGCTGGACCAGGAGAAATTATCTTTGTTCCAAAAAGTAGTAGTATTCAATTCTCAGTAGAAGGGGATGCTCGATTTGTTTATGTCACTTATCCAGCAGACTGGGCATCACAATAATTTTTTAGGAGGGTTATTATGGTTGATTTAAAACAAGTGAATAGTATATTACAAGAATTTAATGAAATCGTAAACACTAAAAAATGCCGTTCTTTTACTAAGGATGAACGATTGAAGGTAGGGGTTGATTTAGGAACCTCTTCCATCGTTTTGGCGATTCTAGATGAACATAATAAACCAATCTACGGTAGTTTTGAATATGCTGAAGTCGTTCGTGATGGACTTGTAGTGAATTACATAGAAGCTGTTAAAATTGTCGCTAAATTGGTTAAAGAAGCAGAAGAAATCCTTGGAGTAGAATTAACTGAAGCTGCAACGGCAGTACCACCTGGAACATTAGGTAATGATTATAAAGTTGTTTCTAATGTTTTGGAATCTGCTGGTTTAAATGTAACGACTGTTGTTGATGAACCATCAGCAGCAGCTCGTTTATTAGAACTAGAAAAAGGTGCTGTGATTGATGTTGGTGGTGGAACGACGGGTATTAGTATTATTGAAGATTATACTGTAGTTAAGACGATTGATGAACCAACAGGAGGCACTCATATGTCTCTAGTTTTGGCTGGCTATCATAAAATATCTGTTCCAGAAGCGGAATTAATAAAACGAGATAAAGAACAAGAAAAAGAAACCTTTATGATTATTAAACCAGTTATTGATAAAATGGCAGATATTACAAAACAGTTTCTTGAAACGTATCCAATAGAGCCACTATTTGTAGTTGGTGGAGCCAGTTATTTTGAAGATTTTGCTAAAGTTTTTTCTAAGTACCTTGGAAAAGAGGTTTCAAGACCAGACTATCCTCAATTTGTAACACCTTTAGGTATTGCTATTGCAAGTGAAAAAGAGTAAATAGAAGGCGTGAGTGTCATGATTTCAGAGGTAAAAAAATTATCAGAATCTGATTTAAATGAATGTACGGAATCTTTTAAAGAATCGTCGTTAAATCAAGCATATGATGGTCAAGTTTTAGACTGGATAAAAACTGGCTTACAGCGTAATGAATTATGGGGGGCTGAAACTAGTTCTGGGGAAATCGTGGCAATCATGTGGATTGAAGAAAACGGCTTTTTTCACGAATATCCATACCTTGCGTTAATTTGTGTTAAAAGCACTTATCAAGGTAAAGGCGTGGGAACATTTTTATTAATGATTTATGAAGCTATGGCTAGATCGTTAAGCAAGAAAAAAATAACACTGATGGTTGGCGACTTTAATGTTAAGGCTAAAAAATTATACGAACGTATGGGTTATAAAGAGATTGGCAAAGTAGAATCTGCATACATGCCCGAAATAGCAGAATATATTATGTTAAAAGAATTAGCTGATTAATACTAATAATGAATTAATTAAGTTCAAATTAGTGAATGATTAAACTTTCACAATATAGTCGAATGCTATTGAAAATGAGGCACGGGTGTTATATTATTAAAAAAGAAGTAATAATGACAATTTAATAAAACATTCTAGTGATGGGAAATGAGGTGTGAATCCTCAACAGACCCTTTCTACTGTTATGCGGACGAAATTCTTAATAAACCACTGTCGAAAGATTTGGAAGATAAGAAAAGTAGGGTGATGCTAAGTCAGGATATCCAAGCTAAGATGAGAAAAAATAATTCTATCGGGAAGTTGTTTTTTTTGGTCTGTTAGCAACTTCTTTTTTAGTAAAAGAAGATTTCTGGCAAGGATACTATACAAAAAAAACAAACTATCGTTCTGATTGAATGATAGTTTGTTTTTTTTATATAAAAATTAAGAAGGAGAAAAAAGATGAACCAAAAAACGAAAGAAATAACATTAGTTGCTCTAATGATTGCTTTAAGTGTACTAGGCGCTAATATCAAACTTTTAGGATCAATTGCATTAGATTCTTTTCCAGCATTCATTTCAACGATTATTCTAGGTCCAGGTGTGGGTATATTAGTCGCTTTTTTTGGTCACATGGTTTCAGCGATGTTATCTGGATTTCCTAATACACTACCAATTCATTTGATGATAGCTACGTTGATGATGCTTTGTGTATTTGTATACGGTTTTATAAGGAAAAAATATACTAAATATCCTATAGCATCAAAAGTCATTTCAATAGTTGTGGCTTTTATAATTAATGTTCCTTTGGACTTACTCTTATTGTATCCATTCTTAGGTGACGTTGTTTTTGTTTTATTTGTCCCACTAACAATAGCGACATTGGCTAATTTATTCTTAACAGAAGTAGTGTACGCTTGTTTACCTTCAAAAATAAAAAACTATACTAAAATTCAACAAGATATGAAAGGACACTAAAATATGGTAGGAACTCATGGTGGAAATATTAAAGAATTAGCAGAGTTATACCAACTATCAGAGCAGAAGGTGATTGATTTTAGTGCCAACATTAATCCTCTAGGTATTTCTAAAAATCTCGAAGCAGAACTTTACAAAAATTTTGATCAAATTCTTCATTATCCTGATTTAAGATATAAAGAATTAAAGTATGATATAGCACAGCATCATCAATTATATGAGTCTGATATCTTTTTGGGAAATGGTGCAGCAGAAGTTATTTATGGATTAGCTAATGTGTTAGAAGTAAAAAAAATGTTAGTGCTAGCTCCCACATTCTCCGAATACGAAGATGCTTTTGCTCATAAATTAACAGATATTCATTATTTTGAAATAGAATCTTCTGATTTTGAAGTAGATATTAATGAATTAATATTAGCTGTTGAAAAAAATAATGTAGATACCATTTGTTTGTGCAATCCCAATAATCCAACAGGAAAAATAGTGAAAAAAAATGAAATGAAGGATTTATTAACTTATTGTCAAACAAAACAAATCCACTTAATTATTGATGAAGCTTTCATGGATTTTTTACCTCAAGAGGAGTCTATGGATACTGAAATAGCTGCCAATAAAAATTTGTTTATTGTCCGGTCATTGACTAAAATATTTGCTATTCCTGGCTTGAGATTAGGTTATCTACTTACAAGTAATAAAGAAATAATGCTAGATCTTAATAAAAGTGCTGTTCCTTGGAGAATAAATTGTTTTGCTGAGATAGCAGGGAAAATATCCTTACAAGATACGGAATATTTAACTAAGAGTATTGATAACATTGAAATAGAACGAGCGTTTTTAGAAAATAAATTAAATAAACTATCAGCATTGAAACTATTTAGCAGTACCGTTAATTTTATTTTCTTTAGTTGTTCAAATCCTCAAACTATTCAAAAAGATTTATTAGAAAAAGGTGTTTTAATCCGTGATTGTTCTAATTATAAAGGCTTATCTGATAATTATTACCGAATTGCGGTTAGAAGCCATGCTGAAAATGACCTATTAATAAAAGTATTTGAGGAGTATTTCGATGGAGAAAATCACAATTAGTTGTCCTGGTAGCTGCGGTGAATTGATCCAAGGATATGTAAATGATGTGCCTTATCTAGTTAGTTGTGGAATTAGATTATTTTCTTATGTGACTGTTCAACCTTACTCAAATAAAAAAATACAAATCGGTCAAAAAGCAAGGTTAGCTTCACAATTAGTTGAAGAGTATTTAAATATTCCAAATGAGCGCCGAAACTTATTTGAAGTAAATATCGAGTCTGAATTATCCTTATCAAAAGGAATGGCAAGTAGCACAGCTGACATTGCTGCAACTATATATGGGACAGCTTTATATTATGGTAAAACGCTCACTGAAATAGAAATCGCTTTCCTGTGTGTTCAAATTGAGCCGACAGATAGTGTGTTTTTTAACTCAATGACTGAATTTGATTTAAAAGCAGCGACAGTTGTAAAAAAATCCTTTTGGCATCCTCATTTTTTTGTTCTAATGTTAGAACCAGAGGCTAATATTGAGACGCAAAAATATCATACAAAAGAAAATGAAGCTTTGGCTAAAGAGCAAGCAGAGGAATTCAAGTCGGTATATGAAAAATATAATGATGCAGTTAGTGAAAAAAGTTTGAATAAATTAGGTGAAGCAGCCACTAAAAGTGCTTGCCTTAGTCAAAAAATATTACCGAAAATTCACTTTGAAGAAATACTTTTGTTAAAGGAAAATCATCGATCGATAGTTGGTATTACTGTTGCTCATAGTGGCACAGTGATTGGTATTTTATTAAAAGATTTAACTGAAGTGAAAGATCTGAAAAAAAAGGTGTCTAAATTGGATGTTAATAATTTTTATAAAAAAGTAAGGGTCTATCAATCTTATTTTGAAGGCTTAAAGCAAGCAACAGGTGAGGGATAAATAAAATGAAAAAAGTAATGATTAGTGCAGCTTCCAGTGGCTCTGGAAAAACGACAGTTACGTTAGGTTTATTAGAAGTTTTAAAGCGAAAAAAAATAGTTGTTCAACCGTTTAAAGTCGGACCTGATTATGTGGATACTAAGTATCATAGCCGGATTACTCAAAAAACATCAAGGAATTTGGATTCATTTTTAGTTCCAAATCAAGAAACTATTCAATATTTATTCAATAAAAATGCTACCAATTCTGATATAGCGGTTATCGAAGGGGTTATGGGATTATTTGATGGTTTTGGAATAGATAAGGATTCTTGTTCAAGTTCAGCTATGGCTAAACAATTAAATTGTCCTGTGCTACTTGTTGTAGATGGTAAATCAGCTTCTACTTCAATTGCTGCCATTGTTAAAGGTTTTGCAGAATTTGACACTGAGTTAACTATTCAAGGAGTCATTATTAATAATATTGCTTCTGAAAATCATTTTAGTCTTGTAAAAGGAGCAATAGAAAAATATACGAATGTAACTGTTTATGGTTATTTAGGTAAAAACCCAGCTTTTTCTTTACCATCTAGGCAGTTAGGTTTAGTGCCAGATAATGAAATTGATAATGTAATGGAGATTATTAGTTTAATCGCTGATAGCTTGGAGAAAACCGTTGAAATTGATCGCTTACTTTCAGATTTGAAAGAAGAGCCATTAAATCAATCCATATTACCTTTTACCGCGTCACCAACATACGGAAATGTAAAAATTGCGATTGCTAAAGATGCTGCTTTTCATTTTTATTATCCAGATAACTTAGAGTTATTAGAAGCCTTAGGAGCTGAAATTATCGAATTTAGTCCGATGATGGATGCTTCACTGCCAGAAGCTGATTTGTATTATTTTGGTGGAGGTTATCCGGAAGAATTCGCTGTGGAGTTATCTGGAAACAAAGAAATGCTTGGGTCAGTTTTGTCAGCTCATAAAAAAGGAAAACATATTCTTGCTGAATGCGGCGGCTTAATGTATTTAGGTTCTTCCTTAAAAATAGCAGATAAAGTATTTCCAATGGTTGGTATTTTTGAAGGTGAAAGTCAAATGACTTCACGATTGAAACGTTTTGGCTATTGCTATGGCATTCTAAAAAAAGATAGTTTAATTGGAAAATCGGGTTCTAAAATATTTGGGCATGAATTTCACCATTCGATTTTTGAGACATCAGAAAAAGCTGTAATGTTGATGGAAAAAAATAGAGATGGAGCCATTATTTCAACTTGGGAGGGTGGCTACCAAAAGAAAAACACATTCGCTAGTTATTTACATCTACATTTCTTTCAAAATGAGAATTTTATCCATCAATTAATGAGTAAATTAACCACTCAGGAGGATAAGGAATGACAATTACCTTGATACTTTCGGCATTTATTTTGGATTTAATATTAGGTGATCCTTATACATGGCCTCATCCTGTGAAAGCAATCGGAAACTACATTAATTTTTTTCAAAAGTATCTCATGAAGCCTTTATTTTCTATCAGAATGAAATATATGATGGGAGGTCTTTTATGGATTAGTACCGTAGTGATTTCTTATACGCTTACTTGGTTATTACTTTTTATAGCCTTTAAACTTAATAATTATCTAGGATATACAGTTTTCATTTATTTAGCCTATACGACTTTAGCTACAAAGAGTTTAGCTAAAGAAGGGAAAAAAATTGCTGAAATACTGGAAACTGGAACAATAGAAGAAGCAAGACAGCAAGTCTCAATGATTGTTGGGAGAGATACAAGCCAGCTAACAAGAGAAGAAATTGCAAAAGCGACAGTGGAAACGATAGCTGAAAATACCTCTGATGGTGTTATCGCGCCGATGATTTACTTATTTATTGGAGGTCCACCTCTTGCTATGGCATATAAAGCAGTTAATACTCTGGATTCAATGGTTGGTTACCTAACACCTAAGTATAAAGAAATTGGCTATGTTTCAGCTAAGATGGATGATTTATGGAATTTAATTCCCGCTAGAATTAGCTTTTTACTTTTATGTTTAAGCAGTCTATTACTAAATATGAATCCTAAAAATACAGTTAAAATTGGCATTAGAGATCGAAGAAATCACAAAAGTCCAAATGGTGGTTACTTAGAAGCCCCGTCGTCTGGAGCATTAGGGATTCAGCTTGGAGGAAGTCATATCTATCACGGAGTTGAAATTTATAAACCAACAATCGGTGACCCACTTAAAATTGTAGATAGTCGTGATATTTTAAAGATGAACTTACTATTATATTCTTCTTCTTGTCTAGGAATGAGTTTATTTTCAATCATTTTATTTATGATTCAATAATATAAAAAACTAAAAAAGGAATGTGAAGACGAATGAACTATATGAAAGATCCAAAAGGAATTGAAGTTGAAAGTTTTGTCATTATTCAAGATACGATTGATGAGATAAATCCAGAGTATCAATTTAATAATAAACTGGAAGAAATGATTATTAAGAGAGCAATCCATACAAGTGCTGATTTTGATTATTTAGAAAATTTACAATTTACTCATGATGTTATTGAAAAAATGAAAGAATTTTTTATCCAAGGTAACGGCACTATTTATACTGATACAACCATGGCATTAAGTGGAATTAACAAACGTGTTTTAGATAAACTAAATATTTCTTATAAATGTTTTATCTCTGATCCTGAAATCGTAAAAATTGCAAAAGAAAAACAAATAACTCGATCAATGGCTGCTATTGAACACGCTAGTACACTTAGTGGGGATAAAATTTTTGTCATTGGTAATGCCCCAACGGCTATTTATAAAATTTTGGAAATGGTTCAATCTAAGGAACTAAATGTAAAAGCAGTTGTTGGTGCTCCAGTTGGTTTTGTAGGAGCCGCAGAATCTAAAGAAGCTTTATTCGAGAGCGATATTCCAGCAATCGTAGCTAGAGGTCGAAAAGGTGGGAGCAATGTAGCAGCTTCAATTATTAATGCTATTATTTATCAATTGGACGTGGAATAAACATGGAAGAATTTGTTTATGTTAATGGGAAAAAATTAAAAAAAGGATACACAACAGGCTCATGTGCAACAGCTGCTTCAGTTGCAGCCGCACATCTCTTATTAAACTCCGAAGAGTGTGAAGAAGTAGTTGTTATATCACCAGTGGATAAAGAAATACGAATTCCGATTGTTTCTTTAAAAAGAACGGATGAAAAAACAGCAATCGCCGCAGTAAGGAAAAATGGTGGTGATGATGCTGATGCTACTCACGGTATGTTGATCTATTCTAAAGTTGTTTTACGAGAGGATTCTGAAATAACAATAGAAGGCGGAGAAGGCATAGGTCGAGTGACTCAAGAAGGTCTACTTGTTCCAATCGGTCAACCGGCAATTAACCCTAAACCAAGAAAAATGATTCAGGATAATGTGAGAAAAATAATCGGTGACAATCTGGGGGCTGATATTCAGATTTTTGCACCTGAGGGTTATGAAATAGCCAAACAAACAATGAATCGCAACTTAGGGATTATTGGTGGTATTTCGATATTAGGAACAACTGGAATTGTGACACCTATGTCAGAAGACAGTTGGAAAGCAGCTATTTCAATTGAACTTGAAATGAAGAAGAAGCAAGGCTTTGAGAGAATTGTTTTAAGTCCGGGAAATTATGGGGAAGATTTTGCAGTTAATAAAATGATGATTGATGAAAAGAAAATTGTTTCTATGAGCAATTTTGTTGGATATGTTTTAAAAGAAGTACAACGGATTGGTTTCAAAGAAGTTTTGATGATAGGTCATTTAGGTAAATTAATCAAAGTTTCTGCCGGGATTTTTTCTACGCATAGTAAGGATGCGGATGCTAGAGCTGAAATATTAGTAGCAAATTTAGCTTTAATGGGAATGTCAGTACCAGATTTAGAAAGAATATCTAATTGCCTCACAACAGAGGCTGCTGGAGACATTATTAGTGAAATGGGTTACGAAGGTGTTTATAAAATTATTGCCGATAAAATTAAGTACCGC
Organism: uncultured Vagococcus sp.; assembly: GCA_963517295.1. Classification (GTDB taxonomy): domain Bacteria; phylum Bacillota; class Bacilli; order Lactobacillales; family Vagococcaceae; genus Vagococcus. Next base: position 20,685 of record CAUQFM010000006.1, on the reverse strand, counting down.
AGTGAAAAATTATTGAAATTTAGAGAGCCAAAAGTGAAAGTTGATGTCGTTATTTTTTCATCTAAAACTGGTTTACTATCTTCTACAAAATCAATTAAAGAATTAATGGAGGAATGGCAATGATAACAGTTACTGGTATTGGGCCTGGGGAAGTTTCTCTTTTATTAAATCGAGTGTTAGATGAAATTGAACAATCTGATATTGTCATTGGAAGTAGTAGACAATTAGATATTGTGCCTGTTACATTCACTGGGTTAAAAAAAGAATTACCTAAAAAGTTACAAGAGTTAGAAATGTTTTTACAAAAGGAAAAAGATAAAAAAATTGTTGTTTTAGCATCAGGTGAGCCTTTACTTTATGGCATTGGTAACTGGATGATGACGAGATTTGAGGCAAAAGATATCCAAATCATACCAGGTATTAGCTCCATGCAATATATGTTCAGTCAATTGAAGTTATCAATGAATGATACTTATTTTACAAGTAGTCATGGAAAAGAACCAAATTATGATTTGATTCTCTCTTTATCAAAAGTAGCACTTGTGACGGATGAAAAGATTGGACCCTATCAGCTGGCAGAAGAAATTCGTCATCGAGGCTTAAAACGAACTATCTTTATTGGTGAAAATTTAAGTTATCCGAATGAAAGTATTAGAAAATTTGATGAATCAAATGTCCCGAATGAAGTATTTAATATGAATGTGGTGGTGTTGTTAGATGAAGGATAGTTTATTTGTAAGGTCAAAAGTTCCGATGACTAAAGAAGAAATTAGAACAATCAGTTTGGCAAAATTAAATTTAAAACAAGCGAAACGCTTTTTAGATGTGGGAGCTGGCACTGGTAGTATCTCGATTGAAGCTTGTGTCGAGTACCCTAATTTAGAAGTGACCGCTATTGAAACAAAGGACGTAGCTGTTGATTTGATTCTAGAAAATAAAGCAAAGTTCGGTGTTGATAATTTAGAGGTCATTCAAGGAAAAGCTCCGATTGAGTTAGAAAAAAAGTTTGATAGTATTTTTGTCGGAGGCAGTGGGGGAAATTTAGAAGATATCTTAACCTGGAGTTTTGAGCATTTAAATCCAGGTGGTTCTTTAGTTTTAAATTTTATCTTACTAGAAAATGCTACAGTGGCATTTAAATGGCTTGAAGAACAAAACATGGCTTATGATACGGTTCAAATTCAAGTAGGCAATGGAACGAAACTGGGATCAGGACATTATTTTAAACCACTGAACCCAGTGATTATTATTGAAACAAAGAAAGAGGGAAAATAAATGGTAAAAGTACATTTTGTTGGAGCAGGACCTGGAGCAACAGATTTAATCACATTAAAAGGCTATCGTTTATTACAAGAAGCGGGCATGGTGATTTATGCAGGATCATTAGTAAATCCAGAATTATTAACTTATTGTCAAGAAGAGTGTGAGATTTTAGATAGTGCCTCTATGACGTTAACAGAAATTATCGACGCGATGGAACGTGGAATTAAATCAGATAAAGAAGTTGTTCGTTTACAAACAGGAGATTTTTCAATTTATGGTTCAATTAGAGAGCAAATTGAAGAGATGAATAAACGAGACATTCCTTTTACCTGTACACCAGGTGTTAGTTCATTCTTAGGAGCTGCATCTAGTTTAGGTGCTGAATATACAGTGCCTGAAGTTTCTCAAAGTGTGATTATTACACGAATGGCAGGTAGAACGCCAGTTCCAGATCGAGAAAGTATCCGTTCATACGCACAACATAGAACATCAATGGTTATTTTCTTATCTGTTCAAGCAGTGGATCAAGTCGTAGCTGAATTAATAGCAGGTGGTTATCCAGAAACAACACCAACAGCAGTTATCTATAAAGCAACGTGGCCAGAAGAAAAAAAAGTAGTGGGAACATTAGCTGATATTGCCGATAAAGTAATTGAAGCAGAAATCACTAAAACAGCCTTAATCATGGTAGGCGACTTTTTAGGAGAAGAATTTTATTACTCTAAACTTTATGCAGCAGAATTTCAGCATGAATATCGCGACGCTAAATAATGGCTGGTAGCATTGCTATTTTAACCTTGACGAATACAAGTTATCAATTAGGAAAACAGTTGAAGAATAGCTTGATAGAGAATGAAAAAGTCTGTTTGTATGGTTTGGATAAGTACGTAGAAGAAAAAAATGAACAGTACAAAAATCATCAATTTAAAAGTGGTTTTTCTGAAATATTCAATTCTTATGACCATTTAGTCTGCATTATGGCGACAGGTATTGTTGTCAGACATCTGGCACCTTTAATTCAGGATAAGCAAAAAGATCCTGCCGTTATTGTTATGGATGAAAAAAGTCAATTTGTGATTAGTCTATTATCGGGACATGTTGGTGGGGGCAATGCCTTAACAAGAGAAATTGCAGCGCTAATGAAAGCCCAAGCAGTTATCACGACAGCAACAGATGTTCAAGATGTAACAGCGATTGATATTTTAAGTCAGTCGATTAATGGCTGGTACGCTAATTTTAAAGAAACGACAAAAAAAGTGAATGGTTTATTAGCTGCCCATAAAGAGGTCGCTCTTCTAGATGAGGAGAACATTGTTTCTGATATGAGAGGTTTAACCTTGATTAATAACCTAGCTAATGATGTTGTTGATCAACATGAAGCAACGATTGCAGTTTCTATTAGACAACTAGCAAATTTACCAAGTACGTGTTATCAAGTAGTACCAAAACAATTTGTTCTAGGTATGGGAGCTAAGAAAAACACTCCTTTATCAGTTATTGAAAAGGAATTTGAAATATTTTGTGGTTTGCATGATATTCATGCAAGAAGCATAAAAAAAATTGTCAGTATTGATTTAAAAAAAGATGAACCTGGTATCATTGCGTTCGCTAATCAATTAGAAGTACCATTTGAAACATTTAAAAAAGAAGAATTAGAAGCCTCGTCATTAAAATACCCACAATCAGATTTTGTTAAATCAATTGTTGGCATTGGAAATGTTGCATTATCTTCAGCAGACTTTGCGACAAATGGCAAAGTGATGACTGATCGATATGGACATAATGGCGTGACATTTGCATTAGGAAAGGATTGAAAATATGTTATATGTTGTAGGATTAGGGCCTGGTGGAAGTGAACAACTATCATTCGAGGCAAAAGAAGCAATTTTAAATTCAGACGTTATTGTTGGTTATGTAACGTATATGAAATTAGTCAAAGATTTAGTTAAAGGTAAGGAACTTGTACATAACGGTATGCGTCAAGAAGTTGAACGCTGTCAAAAAGCAATTGATATTGCGATTGAGGGAAAAGATGTAGCTGTTATTTCTAGTGGAGATGCAGGTGTTTATGGCATGGCAGGTCTTATTTTAGAATTAATTCATACCCAAAAAATTGATATTCCAGTGAAAGTTATTCCCGGAATTACTGCTAGTATAGGTGGAGCTGCGCTTTTAGGAGCACCATTGATGAATGATTTTTGTCATATTAGTTTAAGTGACTTGATGACACCATGGGAAATGATAGAAAAACGACTTCACGCAGCTTCAGATGCTGATTTTGTTATTTGCTTGTACAATCCAAGAAGTAAAGGTCGTCCTCATCACTTGAAAACATCACTTGATATTATGAAACAGTACAAAGGTGAAAATACAGTTGTTGGGATTGCTAAAGATGTTGGTCGTGCAAAAGAAGAAATTATTTTGACAACAATTAAAGATTTAGATGAAAATTTAGTGGATATGACAACTGTTGTTATCGTTGGGAATAAAGAAACGTATGTGTCGAATGGTCGAATGGTCACACCAAGAGGTTATACTTTATGATCTTTGTGTTAGGCGGCACATCAGATAGCTTGAAGATAGCCGAAACACTTGAAAAAAAAGGTTATGACATTTGTTTTTCAGTGGTCACAGATTACGGAGAACAGCTAGCTGAAAAAAAAGTCACTAAAATAACAAAAGGTCGTATGGATCAAGAGCAAATGGAGCAATTTGTTCTTGATCACAAGGTATCACTTATCTTAGATGCGACACATCCATTTGCAGCTATCGTTTCAAAAACAGCCATTGAAGCATCTAAAAATAGTGGGACGGATTATATACGCTACGAGCGTCCTAGAGTTGATTTAAAAGATGGCATTAAAGTAGGTAGTAATTTAGAAGCTTGTCAATGGGTAACAGAACATGTATCAGGCATGGTTTATCTAACAACAGGAAGTAAAACGTTAGGCTTTTTTAGAGACAATTTACCCTTAGAAAACATAGTAGCACGGGTTTTACCAACAGCTGAAGTTCTAATTGAAACTGAAAAATTAGGCTTTCAAGCGCACCAAATTGAGGGGATTAAGGGACCTTTTTCTGTAGAGATGAATAAAGAGTTATTACTTAAAAATGACGCTAAAGTTATGATTACTAAAGAGAGTGGTTTGGCTGGTGGTATCTTAGAAAAAATGGAAGCCTGTCGTCAATTAAGCATTCCATGTGTGGTTATTGCTAGAGAAGATATTACTTATCCAAAGTTGTTCAATGAAACAGCAGAGCTTTATAAAAGTTTGGAGGAATATAAGTGAGAGGACAGATAACATTAATCGGAGCTGGACCTGGTGAGCCAGAACTATTGACAGTCAAGGCAGTTAGAAAATTGCAAGAAGCTGATGCTGTATTTTATGATCGCTTAATTAATCAAGATTTACTTAATTATTGTTCTGATGAATGTGAATTGATTGATGTGGGGAAAAAACCAAAACAACATAAAGTACCTCAATCAGAGATTGAAAATCTGATTATTGAAAAGGCTAAAGAAGGCAAGAAAGTTGTCCGTTTAAAAAGTGGTGATCCTTATGTGTTTGGTCGTGGAGGCGAAGAAGGACGTAAAATAAAAGAAAATGCCTTGGATTTTGAAGTTATTCCAGGGATAACTTCTGCTATTGGTGGCTTAGCCTATGCGGGTATCCCGATTACTCACCGTGATTTTGCTTCAAGTTTTCATGTTATAACGGGTCATTTAAAATCCGAAGAGCATCAATTAGATTGGGAAAATTTAGCTAAATCAGAAGGGACCTTAGTTTTTTTAATGGGCATGTCTGAATTAGAAACAATTACTAGCCAATTAATGAAACATAAAAAAGCAGTAGAAACGCCAGTTGCTATTGTTCGTTGGGCAACTAGAAAAGAACAAAAAACGGTAACTGGTACGTTAGAAACTATCTGTGATGTTGCAGAAAAAGCTAAAATGACCTCACCAAGTTTAATCGTCATGGGGGATGTTGTAACGCAAAGAGAATACTTAAATTTCTATGAAAATCGTCCACTATTCGGAAAACGTGTCATGATTCCTTATACAGAAAAAAAAGGGATGACGCATCATTTAATTGACGCTGGAGCCTCTGTTTTAGAATTACCTAAATTAATAAAAAAAATAACGAAAAAACCGTTAAACATAAAAAATACTCAAAAAATAGTATTTTTGGATGCGGAGAGTGTGACTCTTTTTATAGAGGAAATAAAAAGAAACAAACAAGATATACGCCAATTGCAACTTGTTGATTTTGTCACAATAGGACATCATACAGAACTTGCTATTAATAATTTAGGGATTTTACCTAGCGAGATGTACCCAACCCTTTCTGATTATGATTTAACTCAAAACAAACTAGATAATACTTTATTTATTGGCGAAAAGAGTTACATAGATCAGCTGAAAGAGCAGAATGATATGATTCATTTTTGGACTCCTTATGAAACATATAGCAAAAAAATAGAAGATGTAGCTTTAGAAGAGGTTGATTATCTTTATTTACCAAGTTCGAAAGCCGCTTATTATTTTATAAAAGATTTATCAGCTGAACAATTAGAAAAATTAAAAACTAAAAAAATTATGGTAATGGGTGAAGTAACGAAAAAAGTTTTTACAACAAAAAACATTCCAGTTATTCAATCTGAAAAGCCAAATTTTGAAAGTGTACTAACAAAGATGATCGAGGAGGATATGTAATGAAAAAAGCATTAATTATTGTAAGTTTTGGTACGAGTTATAAAGAAACAAGAGAAAGAACCATTGAGGCTGTGGAAAAAAGAATGGCTGAAACTTTTCAAGAGTGTGACGTCTATAGAGCGTTTACCTCAAACATGGTGATTAAAAAAATTAAAGAAAAAGAAGGCATTAAAATTCCGACTGTTAATCAATTGATGTTGGAATTAAAAGAAAAAGGTTATAAGGAAGTTTATGTTCAACCACTTCATGTAATTAATGGTAATGAATATTCAAAAGCTGCCCATCAAGCGCATCATTTTAAAAATGATTTCGATGTTATTAAGGTAGGCAAACCATTAATGACAGAATTTGAAGACTATGAAGAAATTGTAGAATGGTTAAAAGATTTAGCACAACCTTTAGGAGAAAATGAAGGTGTTGTATTAATGGGGCATGGGACACAACATGCTGCATTCACAGCGTATGCTTGCCTAGATCATATGTTAAATAAGGAACCTATTTTTGTTTGTGCTGTAGAAAGCTATCCTTCAGTTGAGACAGTTGTGGAAAAATTAAAAGAACAAAAAATTGAAAAAGTTTACTTACATCCTTTTATGTTAGTTGCTGGAGATCATGCAACGAATGATATGGCATCTGATGAAGAAGATTCATGGAAATCTCAATTAACAAAAGCAGGATTTGTCGTAGAACCAATTTTAAAAGGAATGGGAGAATATCCTAAAATTCAAAATTTATTCTTATCACATGCTGAAAAAGTAGTAGAAAGAGGCGAGTAAATGGCAAAATTTTACGGGATTGGAACTGGACCAGGCGACTCTGATTTATTAACGATTAGAGGGAAAAAAGCATTAGAAATTATTGATTATTTATACACGCCAGAACCTAAGAAAAAAGGGAAAAGTTTGGCTTTATCGATTGTGTCACCTTATCTTCCGGAAACACTAGAAATTAAGCAACGCCATTTTCCAATGGTGAATGATTTATCTGTTAAAGAAGAAGCTTGGGATTTAGTGGCTCAAGAGATTTTAGAAGATGTTAGAGCGGGTAAAAATGTTGGTTTTGTAACCTTAGGAGATCCTATGGTTTATAGTACCTATAGTTATTTACTTGAGCGACTATCAGATGTGATAGAAACGGAAACAATACCTGGCATATCATCATTTTCAAGTATGTCTAATATTCTTCAGATCCCTCTTGTTATGGATGAAGAAACCTATTCAGTTGTCCCGGCAACAGCGAGTGAGGATGTTATCAAAACGGCTTTAGAAACCTTCTCAACCGTTATTATTATGAAAGTTTCAATAGAATTACCCAAAATAAAAAGAATGCTTGAAGAACAAAATTTGTTAGATTCAGCTGTTTTAATCAGTAATGCTTCAATGGAAAATGAAGTAATTACGATGGGATTAGAGTCTCTAGATGAAACAAAAAGAATATCATATTTTTCAACAATCATTGTTTATAAAACTAGAAAAATATAAAGGAGAATAAGGAAAATGAAAAAAATATTGAAAAAATTAGGGTTAGGAATTGCTCTTGTGGGTATTTTAATCACAATTTTACCTCAAGAAGCGCATGCAATGCATATTATGGAAGGATTTTTACCAGTTGGTTGGAGTATCTTTTGGTATGTTGCTTTTGCTCCATTCTTTATTTATGGTTTAATGCAAATGAAGAAAATTGTCGAAGCGGACAAACAAAATAAAATTTTATTAGCGTTAAGTGGTGCACTTATTTTTGTATTATCAGCTTTAAAAATTCCGTCAGTAACTGGTTCTACTTCTCATCCTACAGGTGTTGGTTTAGGAACTGCAATTTTTGGACCCGCAGTTATTAGTGTTTTAGGAACTATTTGTTTACTATTTCAAGCATTATTTTTAGCACATGGTGGCATTACAACATTAGGAGCTAATGCTTTTTCAATGGCAGTTGTTGGACCTTTTGTAGGATATGGTGTTTATAAATTATGTACAAAAATGAAAGTTAACACATCAATTAGTTTATTCGCTTGTGCTTTTCTAGCGGATATTGCTACTTACTTAATGACATCTATTCAGTTGGGAATCGTTTTTCCTGATCCTAGTACAGGCGTTATGGGTGCTATTGTAAAATTTATGGGTGTCTTCTTATTCACACAAATCCCAATCGGAATCGCAGAAGGTTTATTAACAGTTGTTGTGTATAACTTATTGGCATCTAGTTTGAAAGATCAAGGAGGTATTTTACGATGAAAAAAGGGAATAAAACAAAAGTGAATCTTATCATGGTAGTAGCAATTGTTGTATTGGTTATTAGTGCATTATTATTACAACCAAAAGGCGAATTTGAAGGGTCGGATGGTGCAGCAGAAGCTATGATTACTGAAATTCAACCTGATTATGAACCATGGTTTGAGCCATTAATAGAACCAAAAAGTGGTGAAATTGAAAGCTTATTATTTACATTACAAGGAAGCATTGGGGCAGCGATCATTGCTTATATTATAGGTTACAATAAAGGCAAGAATAAACATGTTATTGATTGATAAAATAGCTTATGAAAGTAGATTAAAAGATATATCACCTATTTTAAAAACAATCGGTTATCTTTTATTACTTGTGTATATGTTTGCGTCATCACCAGTATTTCAAGGAATTGGCATTATTATTTTGGGAGCTATCACAATTTATACTTCTCGAATTTCAGTTATCAGATATATTAAGTGGCTACTAGTACCGTTACCATTTTTATTGATTAGTTTTATCACCATTATTTTAACGGTTTCTACTTCTCAAAGTGAGTTGATTTTTTCAACTCACCTTTTTGGGAGGTATATAGGAACAACGTCATCATCTTTATTAATGGGGTATCAATTATTTTTTAGGTCATTAGGATGTTTAGTGTGTACATATTTTTATGCGATGAGTGTTCCTTTTAATCAAATATTGTACGTCTTTAATAAATGTCACTTACCAAGTTATTTAATCGAAATTACAATGTTAATGTATCGATTTATATTTATTTTAATTGATGAAATGCTGTTAATTCATCAATCGCAAAGTATGCGTTTTGGCTATCAAACACTCAGAACGAGCTATCATTCACTAGGTCTTTTATTGAGAGTCTTATTTATCCAAAGTATGGCAAGATACAACAAAATGATGATTGCCTTAGAGATGAAATTTTTTAACGGTGATTTTCCCTTGAATTGAAAGAAGGTTTAAATATGTTAAGAATTGAAAATGTTTGTGTTTCTTATGATAAAAAGAATCAAATTTTAAATGATATTTGTATGGATTTTAAAGAAAATACACCGATTGGTATTATAGGTGCAAATGGTTCTGGGAAATCAACCTTATTTCAAACAATAGTTGGATTATTAAAACCAACAAAGGGAAATATTTATTTTTATGATCAAAAGTTGTCATATAAAAAAAAACAATTAACAGAATTTAGAAAAAAAGTAGGCATTGTATTTCAAGAACCAGAACAGCAAATGTTTTATTCAATCGTGGAAGATGATGTAGCATTTGCATTGAAGAACTTAGGAGTTTCAGAAAGTGAAATTGTTAAGAGAATGAATAAAGCATTTGATTTGTTAGATATTCAACATCTTAGAGAAAAACCGATTCAGTATCTAAGTTATGGTCAAAAAAAGCGCGTAGCAATTGCTAGTGTGATTGTTTTAGAAACAGAGTGGTTATTATTAGATGAACCAACAGCAGGTTTAGATCCAGCAGGTCGAGGACATATGATTGAAATTATAAAACGACTGATTTTAGAAAATAAAAAAGTGATTTTATCAAGCCATGATATGGATTTAATGTATGAGGTTTGTCGCTATTTTTACGTTCTTAAAGAAGGATCTGTCATTCTTGAAGGAGAAAAAGAGACTATTTTTCTAGATCGAGATCTCTTATTAGATGCAAAGTTGGAACAACCTTGGTTAGTGAAGATGCATCAACAATTAGAAATACCTTTATATCCAGATGAAGAAACTTTTTATAAAAATACAAGAGTTAGGGGATAAGTAATAATGGTGAAAAGTATAATGGTTCAAGGAACCGCCTCAGACGTAGGGAAAAGTATCTTAGTAGCAGGATTGTGCCGTATTTTAGCCCAAGATGGTTATGACTGTGTGCCATTCAAATCTCAAAATATGGCTTTAAATTCTTATATTACATTAACTGGTCACGAAATGGGCAGAGCTCAAGTTTTTCAATCTGAAGCAGCAGGCAAAGAACCAGATGTTCGGATGAATCCAGTCCTCTTGAAGCCAACGTCAGATCGTAAATCTCAAGTCATTTTTAATGGAAAAGTTTTATCTAATATGGATGCGGTGGAATACCATGAATTTAAGCCGACTCTGAGTCAAAAAATATCAGAAATCTATGAAGAACTAGGCGCTGAAAATGATGTTGTTGTCATTGAGGGAGCAGGAAGTCCCGCTGAAATTAATTTAAATAGTCGAGATATTGCTAATATGGGAATGGCAAAAATAGCAGATGCACCTGTTATTTTAGTGGCAGACATTGATCGAGGTGGAGTATTTGCTTCGATTTATGGCACAGTAGAATTACTTGAAAAAGAAGAAAGAGCCCGAGTAAAGGGTGTTATTATTAATAAATTCAGAGGAGATAAGGCCTTACTTGATCCAGGGCTTGTGATGATTGAAAATTTAACTAATATCCCTGTTTTAGGTGTAGTTCCTTATGAACATTTTAAAATTGAAGATGAAGATAGTGTTGCTTTAAAAAATGTGAATCGCTTCTTTGATTCGAATAAAAAAATTGATGTCGCAGTAATATCGTTAAGTAAGATGTCAAATTTCACTGATTTTAATAGCTTAGAATTAGAACCCGATGTTTCTGTTAGATATGTCTTTTCTGGAGATAAAATTGGTCAACCCGATGTTTTAATTATTCCTGGGAGTAAAAACACTTTAGAAGATAGTTTGTTTTTACAAGAGAGTGGTTTAGCTAAGCAAATCCAAGCGTTAAGAAAAAGTGAAACTTATATTTTTGGTATTTGTGGTGGTTATCAGTTGCTTGGAGATAAATTACATGATCCTAAACAAATGGAATCTACGACTGGTACAGTAAACGGTCTAGGTTTATTACCAGTAGAAACAACGATTCAAGACATTAAAGTGACTGCCCAAGTAGAGGGAAAAAGAAAACAATTGAATGTATCTGGTTATGAAATCCATATGGGAGAAACTATTCTAAAAAAGGGTCAACCTTTTGCTAGAATTTTAAAAGAGAATAATCAAGAAGTAGACCGACTAGATGGTGCTGTGAGTGAAGATGGAAAAGTATATGGAACGTATCTTCATGGTATTTTTGATGGAAGCGACTTTAGACATGATTTCTTTAATCAAGTCAGACAAGCTAAAGGAATGGCACCTTTAAAAGAAAAGACTCAAGAATATAAAACGTTTAAAGAAGAGCAATATGATAAATTAGCTAATTGTTTACGTCAAAATTTAGATATGAAAAAAATATATGAGATTATTAACCAGTCTGATAAAGGAAGTGAATAGATGGCGGTTTATACACGTACGGGAGATCAGGGTTCAACTAAATTAGTAGGTGGTGTGAAAGTTAGAAAATATCACCCTCGAGTTGAAGCCTATGGAACGACAGATGAATTATGTTCTTTATTAGGGCACAGTCTATCACTCTTAGCAACTGAAGATAAAGAATTCAAACCAGAGTTAATTAAAATCCAACAATTTATTTTTGATTGTTCTAGTGATTTAGCTGTGCCTAATGAGGGGATGAGACCTTATAAAGTGACGAAAGAAAGCCATTTGTGGTTAGAAAAAAGAATCGATGCTTATTGGAAAGAATGCCCTAAAATCAATAAATTTATATTACCTGGAGGCACGCCGTTCGCTAGTTCTTTACAAGTGGCAAGAACGGTGGCGAGACGCTCAGAACGATGTGTTGTGTTTTTAATGGACGAAGGAGAATCTCTTAATCAAGAGGTACTTATCTTTTTAAATCGATTGTCAGACTATTTTTTTGTATTGGCACGTTTAATTAATTATCGCTCTGGAGAGTTGGAACTAGACTACGAAAATAGCCCACAAGTATTCTCTAGGAGGACGAAAAGTGTATCCGATAACGGTTAATCTAAAAAATAAAAAAGTGTTGATTATTGGCGGTGGAAAAATCGCGGCTCGAAAAATAAAAGGATTATTAGGTGAAGGGGCTCATATTACTATAGTCTCACCTTCACTACATAGTGAAATTGACGAAAAGTGTGTGACGTGGCTGAAAAAAGAATATGAATCTACAGATATTACACCAATAGTCCAGCTGATTTTTGCTTGCACAGATGATAAATCATTAAACGAAAAAATATTAAAGGATGCACTACCCTCACAGTTAGTTAATGTGGTTAGTAATAAAGAGACATCCGATTTTTATAATATGTCGATGATTAAACATCAAGGATTAAAGATTGGGATTTCAACAGAAGGAGCTTCTCCTCTAGTTGCTAAAGAAACAAGAATAAAACTACAAGAATGGTTAAAGAATAAAGAGGAGTAATGCGTAATGCATATTTTATATGTGGGATTAACTTATAAAAACACGCCGGTTAGATTAAGAGAACGAGCGACATTTTTAAATCAAGATATTCAATCAGCTAATCAGCAATTATTTAGAACAAAAAGTGTTCTTGAAAATGTGATTATTTCAACATGCAATCGAACAGAGCTATATGTTGTTGTAGATCAGTTGCATACTGGGAAATACTATACAAAACACTTTTTAGCCGATTTTTTTAACTTACCCGTTGAAGAACTAGAGAACTACTTAACGTTTAAAGAAGACCATGAAGCGTTGGTACATTCTTTTAGACTAGGTTGTGGGTTGGATTCGGCTGTACTAGGTGAAACGCAAATCTTAGGACAATTAAAAACAAGTTTTTTAGAGGCGCAAAAATCAGGAACAACTGGGACAATTTTTAATAAACTGTTTAATGAGATGATTTGTTTTTCTAAAAAAATGCATAGTCTGTATAAATTTAACGAGACATCAGCTTCATTAAGCCAATCAGCTTTACAAATTGCTAATGAAGAATATCAAGATTTATCTGATAAACATTTATTTGTCATTGGCGCAGGACAAATGAGCGAGTTGGTTATCAAAAATTTGCAAAATTTTGATTTAAAAAAGATTAGTATTTTCAATCGTACCTTAGAAAATGCTCAAAAGTTAAGTCAATTTTCTCAAATTGAGATGAACTATTATCCACTAGAAAAATTGACGGAAAAACTAGAACAAGCCGATTTAGTTATCTCAGCCATTTCAACACCGCAAACGTTGATTACTAAAACAATGCTCCATGAAGCTGAGTTAAGCAAGGCTATTTTACTATTTGATTTGGGTTTACCAAGAAATATTAATCCTCACTGTCAATTGGTTGAACATGTTACACTTTATAATGTAGATAGCATTGGAGAGCGCATTAATCAAGGTGCTAAAAAACGTCAAGAGTTGATGGGTGAGGTAGCTAGAGAAGTGGATACAGCTGTGGCTACTTTTGAAGAGTGGGAAAAACAATTAGGGATTATCCCAGTGATTACAGAACTGAGAATCAAAACGTTAGAGGCAGAAGAAAGTGCGCTCAAAAGCTTACAGAGCAAATTACCAGATTTATCTGAAAGAGAAGTTAAAATCATAAGAAAACATATGAAAAGCATTGTGAATCAATCATTAAGAACACCCATTAGAGAAATTAAAGAACTCTCAACAGAAGAAAATGCTGTTTATGATATCCAGTTATTTAAACGAATATTTGGGATTGAACTTGAAAAGGAGAATTAGAGTGGAGCGAAGGATTCGAGTAGGAACGAGAGGTAGTCAGCTAGCTACAACACAAACCAAGCAAGCAATGGCAGAAATCAAAGAAAAATATCCAGATATTCAATTAGAACTAATTGAAATTGTGACTAAAGGGGATCGACTAAAAGACCATAGTTTAACAACGATTGGTGGTCAAGGCGCCTTTGTTAAAGAAATTGAACATCAATTAATTGCTAAAGAAATTGATATAGCGATTCATAGTTTAAAAGACCTACCAACCGTTATTCCAAGTGAATTGGAAATTGGCTGTACGTTGAAACGAAAAAGCCCTTATGATTGTTTAATCGTGAAAGATAAACAGTATAATTTAGAAACCTTACCAAAGGGAGCTAAAGTTGGAACAAGTAGTTTAAGAAGACAATCACAGCTGTTAAAAATAAGACCGGATTTAGATATATTACCGTTACGAGGAAATATTGATACACGTATCAAGCGTTTAGTTGAAGGTCATTATGATGCGATTATGTTGGCACATGCTGGAATACAGCGTTTAGCAGTCTCAGAAGAAGACGTCTTTTTTAATGTTTTAACCAGCAACCAATGTTTACCAGCTATTGGTCAAGGTGCTTTAGCACTTCAATGTCGAAAAGAAGATAGTGGAGTATTAGAAATCCTCAATAGCATGGAAGACAAAGAGACGAGGCAAGCGGTTGAAGCAGAACGTGCTTTTCTTCGAACAATGGACGGTAGTTGTACTTTCCCAATCGCAGGTTTTGCTAAAGTTGAAAATAACCAAGTCATTGTTGAAGGATTGATATCTAACTATAATGGAACTGAAATGATTAGAGAAATCTGTCGTCATGAAGATCCCATTGAAGCGGGCCGTTTATTAGGTGAAAAGTTATTGAGCCAAGGAGCTGAAAGACTTATTAGGGAGTGTCAATCTTATGTTAAGAACAATCCTTTACACACGGGAAGACTCATGCCCGGAAGCTATTAAAAAAGAATTCCAAAAAATTCAAGTTAATATAATAGAAATACCAATGATTGAAACAGTCAGATTAGCTCATAAATTACCCACAGAAACGATTGACTGGGTCTTTTTTACAAGTCCTAATACAGTAAAGTACCTTAACCAAGGATTGGATTTTAAAAAAATTAAAGTAGCTTCAATCGGAAAAAAAACAAGTGATGCTTTAAGAAAAAAAGGGGTTTTAATTGATTTTGAGTCTACAGAATCAGTTGCAGAATCAATGAGTCTAGAATGGCTAGCAACACAAGCAAAAAAGCAAACAGTCTTTCTACCCAATAGCTCGTTAGCTAGAGATATAATCTCAAAAATGTTAGAAAATGAAGAACATAAAGTAATAGAGAAGCATGTCTATCAAACATTTTTTCCAAATGAATCAAAGGCTAAATTAAAAAAAGTCTTTCATAAAAACGAAACAAAATCTGGGATGTTTGCTAGCCCAAGTGCGTGGTATCACTTCAAGCAAGTGGCAGACGAGGAGCAAATGGATTTAAGTGAGTGGTCATTTTATTCAATCGGTCCAATCACCACACATGCTATCGAAAAAACAGGTGAAGTCGTATCAAAGCAAAGTGCTATTTATGACATGTCACATTTATATGAAGTTATTTTAAAGGAGATCAAAACCAATGGAAAAATTCATGCGTCATAGAAGACTAAGACAATCAAATTATATGAGAGACATGGTCAGAGAAAATCAGTTGATTTTAGATGATTTAATCTATCCAATGTTTGTCGTAGAAAGCGGTCAAACGAAAGAAATCAGCTCAATGCCAGGAATTTATCAATATACATTAGCTGATTTTAGTACCGAATTAGATGAATTAAACAAATTAGGCATCAAGGCAATTCTTTTATTTGGTATTCCTGAATGTAAAGATGCTGTTGGAACAGGTGCATATCATAATCACGGCATTGTTCAAGAAGCGACTCGGATTTGTAAAAAGAAATATCCTGAAATGCTAGTTGTGGCGGATACGTGTCTTTGTGAATATACAGATCACGGACATTGTGGTGTTGTTGAAGATGGTTACGTAAAAAATGATGAGAGTTTAGAATTACTTGTTAAAACAGCTGTTAGCCAAGCCGAAAGTGGTGCCGATATTATTGCTCCTTCCAATGCAATGGATGGATTTGTATATGCGATTAGAAAGGGTTTAGACGAAGCTGGATTTACGAATATACCTATCATGTCTTACGCAGTGAAGTATGCCTCAAGTTTTTATGGGCCTTTTAGAGAAGCCGCAGGAAGTGCCCCACAATTTGGTGATCGTAAAACCTATCAGATGGATCCAGCTAACGGACGAGAAGCGATGAGAGAGCTGGAAAGTGATATTGAAGAAGGAGCGGACATGTTTATTATCAAACCAAGTATGTCTTTCTTAGATGTGGTGAAAGAAGCTCGTGGGAAAACAGATGCCCCAATTATTTGTTACAATGTAAGTGGTGAGTATTCAATGGTTAAAGCCGCTAGTCAAAATGGTTGGATTGATGAAGAACGCGTGGTTAATGAAATGCTGATCTCGATGAAACGAGCAGGCGCCGATATGATTATGACTTATTTTGCCAAAGATATTGCCAAAAGAATGAAAGAAGTTGGAAAATAAAATGAGACAAACAACTAAATCAGAGTTAGAATTTAAACAATCAAATAATGTTTTTCCAGGTGGGGTAAATAGTCCCGTTAGAGCATTTGGCTCAGTGGGAGGAACACCTTTATTTATTGATAGAGCGAAGGGTTCTCATATTTATGACGTAGATGGAAATGACTATGTGGATTATGTTTTGTCATGGGGACCGATGATTTTAGGTCATGCCCAAGACAAAGTGGTCAAATCAGTGATGGAAACAGCACAAAAAGGCACAAGTTTTGGAGCACCATCTCCTTTAGAAACAGAATTGGCAGGTTGGGTGAAGAAAAGAGTTCCTTCAATCGAAACAATGAGAATGGTTAACTCTGGTACTGAAGCGACAATGAGTGCGATTCGTTTAGCTAGAGGTTACACTAAAAGAGAAAAATTTATTAAATTTAATGGCTGTTATCACGGTCATAGTGATTCCTTTTTAGTGAATGCTGGTTCTGGTGTAGCAACATTTGAATTAGAAGATTCACCTGGTGTTCCTAAGGAGTTAATCAAAGCAACTTTAAGTTTGGATTTTAATGATCTAGAAGCAGTAGAAGAAGCATTCAAGAGATACCCAGAAGAAATTGCAGCAGTTATTATCGAACCAATTGCTGGAAATATGGGCTTGATTCCAGCTGAACCTGAATTCCTTAAAGGGATCAGAAGATTAACAAAAGAGTATGGCGCATTATTTATTTTTGATGAAGTCATGACAGGCTTTAGATGTGATTACGATTCTGCCCAAGGCTTATATGGTATTGATCCAGATTTAACTACGTTAGGAAAAGTGGTTGGAGGAGGACTTCCAGCAGCCGTTTTTGGTGGTAAGAAAAAATATATGGATCAGATTGCACCAGTGGGAGCTGTTTATCAAGCAGGAACGTTATCAGGTAATCCTTTGGCGATGGCAGCAGGAATTGCTACATTGGAGCAGTTAACAAAAGAAGATTATGAAGAGATGAATAAAAAAGTTCTTCAGTTAACTAATGGAATAAAAGAAATCGCTAACCAACATCACATTCCGATTCAAGTTTCAGCAAGGGGAACGATGTGGGGCTTCTTCTTTAACGAAAGCCCAGTGATTGATTTTAAAACTTCGAAAGCAAGTGATCAACATTTCTTCTCTCATTTCCATAAAGAGATGTTGAATCAAGGCATTTATTTATCACCTTCTCAGTTTGAAACAAACTTTATGTCAACGGCTCATACAAATGAAGACATAGAAAAAACAATTCAAGCTTTTAATGAAACTTTTGAAGCTTTAGCTAAAAAAGGTATTGTTTATGAAGGTAAGTAATTACAGAGATTTAACGATGATCACTGTCACTCATGATTTACAACTAGTTGTAGCTTGTGATAGTAGTGCTAGTATTGGTCATAAAGAGCATGATGCTGTTAAGATTGATCCAGAGATAGTAGCTGCTTGTTGTTTAAGAGTTCCGTTATTTGAGTTGATCTGTGTCGGAGCAAAACCTAGCTTAGTAGTAGATATGATAGGAAATGAGTATGATACAACTGGCAAAAAAATGATTTCAGGTATTCAATCAGAATTAAAAAAAGCTGAACTAGACAATCTTCCATTAAATGGCAGTACGGAAGAAAATATGCTGACATCTATGTCTTCTCTAGGTATTACGGTAATCGGTGAAATAATAGGCAAGTTTACTCAACCTATCATTCATAAAAATGATTATTTGTACCAACTAGGACAACCTTACGTGGGTAATGAAGTGATTGCTAATTTAGATTCGTTGTGTGATTATAATGATCTATACCAACTGAAATCAAATTTTAGTGTGGTGGATATGTTGCCAGTTGGCTCAAAAGGAATCGAGTATGAGGGCCAACTTTTAGCTAGGGATAATGGGTTAGAAATTGATTTTTATCAGCCAAACGATGAAACATTAAAAAAATCAGCAGGTCCATCAACAGTTGTTTTAGTTGTTGTCCTGGAAAAAGAACGAGAGAAATTTAACTTAAATCATAGGAATGTTATTGAAATTGGGCAATTTAAATAGGAGTGAACAGTCTGAATGGGGAAAATAATTTTAGTGATTGGCGGTGCTAGAAGTGGTAAATCCAGTTTTGCAGAAGCCAAATTACAAGAAAAATCATCAGTGTGCTATTTAGCAACAAGCCTAGTAGATTCAGATGATACTGAAATGGTTGAACGAGTTAGAAAACACAGAAAACAAAGACCTAGCACGTGGCACACAGAAGAAAGATATCGTAATATAGGTGATTATCTTTCTAAGAATAAAAATTATGATGGTTATTTATTAGATTGTGCGACGACTCTTTCCATGAATTATTTTTATGCCATGATGACGGATCAATATGGAAAAAATTATGAGATGATTGATCAGATAATATCTCAATTTACAGAAGATGAAAAAGATAAGATGGAAAGTCAAATTACTAATGAGTGGCAACATATATTAAAGGAAGCTAAAAATATCGAAGGTGATATTTATATCGTGTCTAATGAAGTTGGTTTAGGGATTGTACCAGAAAATTCTTTCACGAGATGGTTTCGAGATGTCTATGGACGTGTTAATCAATTGTTAGGAAAGGAATCAGACAATGTATATTTAGTTGTGGCTGGAATTCCGGTGATGATTAAATGATAAAAAGTTTGATTCTCTATTTTCAATTTTTTACTCAAATCCCCATACCGATTGGTGTCGATAACCCAACTGAAAAAATGCGGACGGGAATAAAATATTTTTCCTTTTTTGGTTTGTTAGTTGGAATAATTGAGGGCCTTATTTTTTTGATTAGTACACAAGTGATGAGTTTGACAATGGCTTGGCTGGTCGTACTTTTTGCGGATATTATTTTAACGGGTGGCTTTCATTTGGATGCTGTAGCTGACATGGCAGATGGTTTATTTTCTTCTCGTAAAAAAGAGCGAATGCTAGAGATAATGAAAGATAGCCGAGTAGGTAGTAATGGCGTTTTAGTTTTAATATTTTATTACTTAATTTGTTTTGTTTCATTCTTTGAAATAGCTTCAAGTTTAGATATTAAAACAGGAATTTATCTTGTTATTGCATTTAATCTTATCGGGAAAATGAGTATTTCGCTTTTATTTTATAACATGACTTATTCTGGAAGTAATCCTAAAGGGTTAGGCACAGTATTTGTCGGAGTAAAATTAATAGATATCCTGATTGCTCAGATAGTTGGTTTGGTTATTCTTTTTTTGATGTTTGATTATCAAGGTCTAATCGTTTATTTGGCTGTTTTTCTTTTTGCTTTACTTTATAAAAAATTTGTCTATAAAAAAATTGATGGTTTAAATGGAGATACGTTAGGTGCGGCATCACCATTAAGCCAAATCGTTTTTATGTTGTTTATTAGATGGATGTTAAAATTATGACCCGTAAAATTTATCTTATCAGACATGGTGAAACTGACTTAAATAAGACGAAATGTTTTTATGGTAGTTTAGATGTTTCAATTAATAATACAGGCAAACGTCAAGCTATGAGTTTAAAAGAAGCTTTTTTAGAAATAAATCCAGATAATATTTTTATTAGTGGAAAAAAAAGAACAAAGGAAACTGCGGATATAGTATTTCCAAATCAAGCTAAAATTATTGAAGAACGTTTTGCAGAAAAAGGCTTTGGTGAATGGGAAGGTCTTGATGCTAACGTGATTGAAAAATTATATCCTGAAGAATGGCAAAAATGGCTAGATAATCCTTTCGGCTACACACCACCAGAAGCGGAAAGCTTTAGTGAGTTTAAAAAAAGAGTATTAACTGCGTATCAAGAGATAGTGGCAACAACAACTGATAATGTAGTGATTATTAGTCATTTGGGTGTTATCAGAACAATAGTTAGTTACGTATCAAGTATAGATGATTTTTGGTCAATTAATTTAGAACAAGATGCATGGCTTGAATTAGAAATAAAAAAATAAGAGGGTGGGTCAAAAGTCGTTTTGTTCTGAGCAACTGGAGGCAAAAATGAACAATCGGTCTTTTTGATGAAGTTGTCGTGAGAGCAGACTTTTTATCCCTTGACTATTAAAAATTATTCGTATAAATAAAACAAGAGTCTGACATTTTTTTGGGTCAAACTCTTGTTTTTATTCTCATTTTTTTAGACGAATAGTTATCATTATTCCAGAAAAAAATGTCATAATAGTACCAAGAGAAACAACTAACAAACTACTTTTAGAACCAGTCTTTGGTAAGGTTCTTTGAGTGGTAGTTCGTAATATTTCATTGTTGCTTAGTATATTTAGTTC
>CAUQFM010000005.1:0-55243 GCA_963517295.1 uncultured Vagococcus sp. | reverse complement strand
CAAAATGGGTTGTGCGCCATTCAGCATTTTGATCATCTGCTGGATATTGAATCGGCGTAAAATCATAAACATCCATATAGTCTGGAATAACTATAATTCCTCCCGGATGCTGACCTGTCGTTCGCTTAACACCCGTTGATCCTTTTGCTAAACGGTCAATCTCCGCTGCTCTAAAACTATAATTATTATCTCTCTCATACCCTTTAACAAAACCATACGCCGTTTTATCTGCAACGGTGCCAATTGTTCCAGCCTTGTACACATTCTTATCACCAAATAACACTTTAGTATAATTATGAGCTGTTGACTGATAAACTCCTGAGAAGTTTAAATCGATATCAGGTACTTTATCCCCGTGGAAGCCTAGGAAAGTTTCAAAAGGAATGTCATGCCCATCTTTAAATAATCTAACACCACATTTGGGACATTCTTTTTCTGGTAAATCAAAACCTGAACCATAAGAACCATCTTCAAAAAACTCAGAGTATTGACACTTTGGACATCTATAATGTGGGGGTAATGGATTTACCTCTGTGATACCAGTCATTGTTGCTACAAAACTAGAACCAACAGAACCACGAGACCCCACTAAATAACCATCTTGTAAACTCTTATGAACTAATTTTTGAGAAATTAAATAAATAACTGAGAAACCATTACCGTTGATGCTTTTTAATTCTTTCTCAATTCGCTTCACCACAATTTCAGGTAATTCTTCTCCGTATAGACGGTGAGCTTCTGTGTAACTTAGATTAGTGATTTCATCCTCAGAACCTTCAATTTTAGGTGTGTACAAATCTTGTTTAACTGGAATAACTTTTTCACACATATCAGCAATCAATTTTGTATTATCAACAACAATTTTTTGCGCTGTTTCTTTTCCTAAAAAAGAAAATTCTGCTAGCATTTCATTGGTCGTTCTAAATTGAACTTTAGGCAACGAATACCTGTTAAGAGGATTAGCACCACCCATAGAATTTACTAATATTTTTCGATAAATACTATCTTCCTCATTAATATAGTGAACATTTCCTGTTGCCACCACTGGCTTACCTAAATCATCTCCAATTTTCACCAAATTTCGGATGATATCTTCCATATCTTCATTATTTTTTATAAGCTCTGCTTCTACTAATGGTGCATAGACGGGTTTTGGCATAATTTCAATATAATCATAAAATTTTGCTCGTTTTTTTGCTTCATCGACACCTTTTTGCATCATCGCTTCAAAAATTTCACCATTACTACATGCTGAACCGATTAAAAGCCCTTCTCTTAGTTGCGATAACTGAGAGCGAGGTATTCTTGGAACGCGGTAAAAATAATCCACATTAGACATTGATATTAGCTTAAATAAATTTTTCAACCCTGCTTGTGTTTGAGTTAAAATCGTAGCATGGAAAGGTCTTGCTCGTTTATAAGCATCTCCTTCTCCAATATGTTGATTCAACTCGTTGTGATAATCAACGTTAAAGTCTTCTTTAGCTTTTTTGATAAAAATCCAACATAAATGACCAGTTGCCTCAGAATCATAAACGGCACGGTGATGCTGTTCTAAATTAATTTTGTACTTCTTAGATAACGTATTTAAACGATGTGACTTCATATCTGGATGAAGTAATCTAGAGAGTTCTAATGTATCAATAACAGGGTTTGGTGCTTCCGGCATATCATATTTTTCATAACTTGTATTTAAGAATCCCATATCAAAACTAGCGTTATGGGCAACCAAAATACTATCACCACAAAATTCTTTAAATAAATTTAAAACTTCTTTTTCTGATTTTGAATCACGAACCATTTCATCTGTGATACCTGTTAGATTAATCGTTGTTTGAGATAAAGGATGACCTGGATTGATAAATTCTTCAAAGGTTTCTACAACATTTCCTTTATGCATTCTTACGCCAGCAAGCTCAATAATTGTATTGTATACAGCAGAAAGTCCTGTCGTCTCAACATCAAAAACAACATAGGTTTCATCAGATAACAGACGATGTTCTGGATTGTAAGCTATCGGCACACCATCATCCACGATGTTTGCTTCAATACCAAATAGTATTTTCACACCTTTTGATTCCCCAGTATGATAGGCATCAGGGAAAGATTGAGCCCCCGCATGATCAGTAATTGCGATAGCAGGCATTCCCCATGCTGCTGCTTGAGAAACTAAAGCACTCGCACTACTAGTTGCATCCATTGTACTCATATTTGTATGAACATGTAGTTCCACTCGTTTATTATTTTCTGATTCTGTATCTTTTCTTGGTGCATGCTTAACTTCAATCAAATCTTGACAGTTCATAACTAAATCTCGCATAAATGTATCTTCTTGAATACTACCGCGAGCTTTCAGCCATGACCCTTCTTTAATCGCCTCAAAAACAGCCACATCTTTATCATTATTAGAAAATTTCTTAATCGAAAACGAAGAAGTATAATCAGTCATTTTTATAATCAGAATTTTCCTTCCAGATCTTAAGTCTCTCACTTCCTTAGAAAAAACAAATCCTTCTATGGTGACGCGACGTTCTTCTTCTAGGATATTCCCCATCGGAGTGATTGGTTCATCTGCAGGAATAGAACGTCCTAACTGAATCGGTCCTGACAATGGAGCAACTTCAGATTTTTGTTTTTGTTGTTGCTCATTTTTTACAATGGCATCAGCAGCTTGTTTCATTAATTGAGCCGTTTGTTCTTCTTGGCGTTTATCAAAAGCTTGCTTAATTTCTTCTGCTTTTAGTTCATCCATTTTTGGTTGGAAATTAAACTTAGGGAAACCAAATTTTTGATAACTCACAATAATATAGTTACCATACTGTTGCTTGATGTAGTCAATCATCCCTTCATTTTCAACTAATAAAGTAACAAACTGTTCTTCTATAAAAGGCGCTTGTTTGGTTAATCTTTGTTTAACAACTGGTGTAACAAAATTTTCATCCTTCAGTACTTCTAGCCAATAATCTTGAAGTAATTGATCGTTAAACTGAGTATCTGTCACCGAAATATTTACTTTGACTTCTGCAATCGTTTGGAAGGCTAATTTTAATTTATTAAAAAAGTCCTGGTACACTGTAAAGGGCAAAATCGTAGAAAACACTAGATGAAACTCCCAGATTCGACTTTTTTTATGAACTGTCACTTCTTTAATTTCACCTGTTTCTAAAACTGATGATTCATTTTGAGATAAATCCATCTCAATTTGTTTTAGTAATTGTGTAAATAATTCTTTTGAATTCATACTCATAACCTTACCTCACTTTCAACCACATTTCACATGAAAAAGAACCTCAGCAAAAGATCTGCCAAGGAACCCTTTGTTTTATTTATTTAAAATACTTAACGTATCATGTAATTCTTCACGTCTTATTTCTAACATTTCATCTGTCCGTTTAATTTTAACTTCAATAATACCTTCATCAGCTTTTTTACCCACTGTAATTCTGAACGGAGCTCCTACTAAATCAGCATCTTTGAATTTAACACCTGGGCGTTCTTTACGATCATCAAGTAAACAATCAATGCCGCGAGATTCCATTTCTTTCTCGATATCTAGCGCTAAATTCCATTGTATTTCATCTTTTGGATTAATCGGAATAATATGGACATCAAATGGAGCTGTGCCTTTTGGCCAATTAATTCCATTTTCATCTGCATTTTGTTCAGCGATAGCAGCTAGTAAGCGACTTACACCGATACCGTAACTTCCCATTTGAACGGGTATTTCACGGCCATTTTCATCTAAAACATTAGCTTCCATTTTTTCGCTGTAGAATGTACCAAGTTTGAAAATATGTCCTAATTCAATTCCCTTAGCAAATTTCAAGTTACCTTGACCATCTGGCGAAGGTTCTCCTTCTTTAGCTAATATCAAATCAGTGTATATTTCTGGCTCAAAATCACGCCCTGGAGTTGCATTAATAATATGCGCATCATTTTCATTTGCACCAACACCAGCATTTGTCATATCTTGAATATATAAATCAGCTATTAATTTAACTTCATCAGATAAGCCAATCGGACCTAGTGAACCAAAGTTAGCTCCTAAGAATTTAATAGCATCTTCTTCTGTAGCAGGTTCTACAAAATCAGCGCCTAAGAAATTCTTTAATTTTACATCATTTAATTCATGGTCACCACGAATTAAAACCATAACAGGTTCTTCATCAGCCATAAAGAATAAAGATTTAATTGTTTTAACTGCATCTACTTTAATAAAATCACATAATTCTTGAATTGTTTTAACATTAGGTGTAGAAATTTTTTCAGTTTCAAGTAAACTCTCATGAGACTTCTTACCTGTATATAACGCTGTAGCCATTTCTAAGTTAGCCGAGTAATCACTGCTGTCAGAGTAAACAATCGTGTCTTCCCCAATAGCTGAAACTGCCATAAATTCTTTAGAATCACTACTTCCCATTGCGCCACCATCACCAATAATAACGCGGAAGTCTAAACCACATCTTTCAAATATTTTTGTATACGCCACTTCAAAATCTTTGAATCCTTCATCCAAACTTTCAGTCGTTGCATGGAAAGAATACGCATCTTTCATGATAAATTCACGACCTCTTAACAGACCAAAACGAGGACGTTTTTCATCACGATACTTTGGTTGAATTTGATATAAATACATAGGTAATCTTTTATATGAAGAAACATCATTTCTGATAAGATCAGTAAATGTTTCTTCATGAGTTGGTCCTAAAATAAAATCTTTGCTATTTGAATCCTTTAATTTTAATAGCGCATCTCCATATGTACTATAACGACCAGATTCTTTCCAAAGCTCTGCTGGAATAACTGCTGGAAGTAACATTTCATTAGCATCGATTGCGTCAAATTCTTCACGCATAATATTTTCTAATTTTTTAATCACACGATAAGCAAGTGGTAAATAGCTATAGTATCCGCTTGATACTTGACGAATATAGCCTCCACGTAATAACATTTTATGGCTAATAGCCTCAGCATCACTTGGCACTTCACGTAATGTTGGCATAAAGAATTTTGATTGTTTCATTTTTAAACTAACCCCTTTTTAATTTTTAATTAATAAAAAATCGTTGTATATCATTCCAAGTAACAGCAACCATAAGTAACAATAAGATTCCTACACCAATCATAGTAATCATCACTTCTTTTTCTTGGCTAAGTGGTTTTCCTCTTATTCCTTCATAAATATTTAAAGTTAATTTACCACCATCTAATCCAGGAATAGGAACTAAATTCATAATTCCTAAATTTACTGATAGAATAGCTGTAAATGAAAGAATAGCAATAATCCCGCTATTTGAAACGGCTTCTGAAGCTTTAAAAATCATAACTGGTCCACCTAATTTATTCAGACTAAAATCGGTAATTAAATTTCCTAAAGCTTTAAATATATTAAGTGAATTAGCAAATGTTGTTGTTACTCCATATTTGAATTTACCAATGAAAGATAATTTTTCAAAGTTACTAGATTGACCAATTCCTAACATTCCTTGACCTTTTCTAGTTTCATCTTCACTTTCCGAAGGTGTTACTTTAAGGTCCTTTTTATTCCCTTTTTCAGTTTCAACAACTAGAGAGATTTCTTTATTGGCATTTGGTGATACCTCAGTTGAGATATCGTTAAAGGTACTTATTTTTTTCCCATTAGCCTCAATAATTTTATCACCTGGTTTAATTCCTGCTTTATCTGCTACGCTATCTTTTTGGACAGCTCCGATCATACTTGATGGATCTGCTTTATTAACTCCGCCTAACATAAAAGCAACAATTGTAAACAAAACAAATGAAAGAATAAAGTTATTCATAGGTCCTGCAAAATTCGTCATCATACGACGACCCAAACTTGCTGACTGGAACTGAACATCCCTTGGCGCAATTTGAGTTTCTAAGCCATCTTCTTCTATAATAGTAGCATCATGAGAAACCGAGTATCTTTTTTCTTTTGTTTCGTCGCCCATCTCATATCCTTTGATATAAAGATCATCTACTAAATCAAAATCAATTAACTCAACAGGAATACTATTAGGTAACTGAATTTTTTTATTTGGATTAATTTTAATTACATTACCAGAATCATCTAAAACAAGAGATAAGCTCATGCCAGGCGCAAGTTCGATTTCTTCATCTCCCTCACCAGCCATCCGGACATATCCCCCAATTGGAAGCATTCTAATTGTATAAGTTGTACCATTTTTTCGATGATGAAATAACTTTGGTCCCATTCCAATGGCAAATTCTCTTACTAAGATACCACCACGTTTTGCAAATATAAAATGACCAAATTCATGAACTAATACAATTAAACCAAAAACAAATATAAATGTAACGATTGTTCCTACCATGAATTATTTCCTTTCCTTACCAATAATTTAAAACAAACCTACTAAATGCATTAATGGAAATACAAACAATAAACTATCAAAACGATCTAAAATCCCACCGTGTCCTGGTAATATTTTACCTGAATCTTTTACTCCGTAATGTCTCTTATAAGCTGATTGAACCAAATCTCCCATTTGACCAACAATCGAAAAGATCACTGTTAATAACAACATAACAACAATATTATACGGTAATGGCCAAAAAATCAGATAAATTCCAGCTACTACTACTGCACATAAAATACCACCGATAGATCCTTCGATTGTTTTATTCGGAGATATGTGGGGCGCTAATTTATTTTTACCAAATTTCATACCACAGAAATACGCACCAATATCAGTCGCCCAAACTACAAATAAAGCAAACATTAATACTGGAATTCCAGCTTCTCTTGCAGAAATAAAATTTTGAAAGCCTATTCCTACATATAAGCTAACTAACACTGGAAAAGCTGCATCATCAAATGTATACGTATTTTTAGAAAAAACTGGGACCATTAAAATGAACATAACAATTAAATAGTACAATGCTATATTGTCAACATTTTCTGGTAAAAAAGAAAACCATATTTCTTTTGGTAAGACTAGTAATACTGAACCTAAGATAGCCAGTCCACCTTCTAGGCTCTTAATCTCCAAACCTCTCATATTGAATAATTCATATACACCTATGCCTGCCATAGCAGCAGCTAAAAGTTGTAACGGCATATTTCCTAAGATAATCAATGGAATGAAAAAAGCTAATGCTACAACTGCTGTAATAATTCTTTGTTTCATTTTACTTTACTCCTTCTGTCTTTTCTTTTAGTCCTCCGAAGCGTCTTGTTCTTAATTGGAACGTACCTATCGCTTCTTCTAAATGATCAGTCGAAAAATCCGGCCAATAAGCATCAGAAAAAAAGAGTTCACTATAAGCTATTTGCCAAAGTAAAAAATTACTTATTCTTTCTTCCCCGCTCGTTCTAATCAATAAATCTGGATTTTGTAACTCTTTTCCTAAAGAAGCTGTCATTAAGTGACTTGAAAATAATTCTTCATCCACTTCACCTATAATACTGCCCTCTTTTGCTAATTCTACTAGCTCATTAACAGCTGTTAATATTTCTGCGCGACTTCCATAATTCAATGCAAAATTTAAAATCATGCCTGTATTATTTTTTGTCTGTTCAATGGCATTCTCAACTGCTTTTTGTGTATGTTTTGGTAAAAACTCTTGATATCCCATCACATTCACCCGAACATTTTCCTTAATTAATTCAGGAACAAAAACGTCAAAAAAATCAACAGGGAGTTTCATTAGAAAATTAACTTCGTCTGTTGGTCTCTTCCAATTTTCAGTTGAAAAAGCGTAAAGAGTTAATACTTTAACACCTAAACGGCTTGCATGTTTGGTTATCACCTTAACATTATTCATACCTTCTTTATGTCCCGCAATTCTTGGTAGTAACTTTCTTTGTGCCCACCTACCATTACCATCCATAATCACAGCAATATGTTTAGGTATATCTTTTGTCTCATCAAATGAAACATTGTCACATTTTTCTTTTTTATCTTTTACAAAAAAATTAAACATAATAAAGCCCCCTAAAAAGACTTGAGTTACTTGAACTTGTCTTTACCATTGTAGCAAAACCTTCTAAAAAAACCTATACAAAAAGAAAATAATCCCGTTTTTTAATAAAAACATAACTCTAAATAATAAAAATCGTGGAATATCACCTTTACCTTCCATCTTATCTGAAAGATTAAGATAACACTCCACGACTTTGATTAATTAAACTTCTAGTAACTCTTCTTCTTTTCCAGAAACAATTTTATCAATATTTTTTGTGCTTGCATCTGTAATATCTTGAACTTCTTTTTCTAATGTACGTAGTTCATCTTCAGAAATATCTTTTGATTTTTCTAATTTTTTTAACTCATCAATTGCATCACGGCGAACGTTTCTAACTGCTACTTTAGCATTTTCTCCATGTTTACCAACTTCTTTAGCAAGGTCTTTACGACGTTCTTCTGTTAATTGAGGAATAACCAAACGAATAACAGTTCCATCATTTGTTGGGCTAATACCAATGTCACTTGCCATTAATGCTTTTTCAATATTTTCTAAAGCTGTCTTATCAAATGGTGTAATCATTAAGATACGAGCTTCAGGAATTGAAATCCCTGCAATTTGATTTAAAGGTGTTTGTACACCATAATAATCAACAGTGATACGGTCTAAAAGGCTTGCGTTGGCACGACCTGCTCTAATTTGACCTAAATCACGCTGTAAATTTTCTTCTGATTTTTTCATTTTATCTTTTGCATCATTCAATACTATCTTTTGCATATTATTTTCCCCTCACAGTGGTTCCGATTTGTTCACCTAAGCAAACACGTTTTATATTACCAGATTCATTGATATTAAACACAATTAACGGAATATTGTTGTCCATACTTAAACTACTAGCAGTTGAATCCATGACAGATAGCCCTTTTGAAATAACATCTAAATGAGTTAATTCTTCAAATTTAGTCGCAGTTGCATCTAATTTAGGATCAGCTGAATAGATGCCATCCACATTGTTTTTTGCCATTAAAATAACATCAGCATTAATTTCTACTGCTCTTAATGCTGCTGTTGTATCTGTTGTGAAGTAAGGGTTTCCTGTTCCACCTGCAAAAACAACGACACGGCCTTTTTCTAAATGTCTTACTGCACGGCGTCTGATATAAGGTTCAGCAATTTGTCTCATTTCAATGGATGTTTGCACTCTCGTTGGAACACCTTGATTTTCAAGTGTATCTTGTAAAGCAAGTCCATTCATGACAGTAGCTAGCATTCCCATGTAATCAGCTTGGGCACGTTCCATTCCCATTTCAGCTCCAATGTTACCACGCCAAATATTACCACCACCAACAACAATAGCAACTTCTACGCCTAAACTATGAACTTCTTTAATTTCTTTAATTAATTCATTCACGACTGGTGGGTTAATACCAAAGCCTTTATCTCCAGCAAGTGCTTCTCCACTAACTTTAAGTAATATTCTACGATATTTTGGTTCTGTCATTACAATTACCTCCGTTTAATATCCATAAATTCATTTTATAATGACAAAAACGAATTATTAATCCATTTTTGTCTAAAAAAAGGGAGCGCATATATCATTATTAATAATAAATGCGTTCCTAATCAATTACTGTTATTTCATTTGGCTCATAACTTCTGCAGCGAAATCTTCTTCACGTTTTTCGATTCCTTCGCCAACTTCAAAACGTACAAAACCTTTAACAGTAGCGCCTTTTGAAGCTGCAAATTTTTCAACAGTTGTATCTGGATCTTTAACAAATGGTTGATCAACTAAACATACTTCTGCTAAGAATTTGCTCATGCGTCCCATAACCATTTTTTCAACGATATTAGCAGGTTTGCCTTCGTTTAATGCTTGTTCAGTTAAAACTTTTTTCTCATGTTCTAACTCATCTGCAGATACTTCTTCTTTTGTTACATAACGAGGGTTGATAGCTGCAACATGCATTGCAATATCTTTAGCTGGTTCTTCGTCTGTTGTTCCATCTAAAAGAGTTAAAACAGCAATTCTACCACCCATATGTAAGTAACCACCGAAAGCAGCGTTATCTTCTTTTTCAACTAATTCAAAACGGCGGAAGTTAATTCTTTCTCCGATTACAGTAGTTGCTTCGATAATGTCTGTTTCAATTGTTCCTTTTTCAGTTTTAATTGCTAATGCTTCTTCCATGTTAGCTGGTTTGTTTTCAGCAACTAATCTAGCTACATCTTTAACCAAATTTTGGAATAATTCATTTTTTGCAACAAAGTCAGTTTCTGAGTTGATTTCTACGATTGCAGCTGTATTTCCAGCAACATATACATTTGCCAAACCTTCTGCAGCAATACGATCATTTTTCTTACCAGCTTTAGCCATTCCTTTTTCTCTTAATAAGTCAATAGCCTTTTCTAGATCTCCTTCAACTTCAACTAAAGCACGTTTAGCATCCATCATACCAACACCAGTTAAATCGCGTAATTCTTTAACCATAGTAGCTGTAATTTTAGACATGTGTTATTCCTCCGATTTTTTTGAAATTAAGTAAAAACTGCCCTAGACAAACAGAACATAGGCTACTTTGTTCACCTTGACTCCGCAGCCTAAGACAGCCAATTATATTTGATTACTCAGCGTTTTTTCCTTCTACAGCTTCAACGATTTCTTCGATTGAAGGTGCTTCAGTTGTTTCGCTTGCAAATGTTTCTTCACTTACTTCATCTTCGCCTTGACGACCTTCGATGAATGCATCAGCCATTTTAGATGAGATTAGTTTAACGGCGCGGATAGCGTCATCATTTGATGGAATAACTACATCAATTTCATCTGGGTCACAGTTAGTATCAACCATAGCTACGATTGGAATATTTAATTTATGAGCTTCTTGAACTGCAATACGTTCTTTACGTGGATCCACGATGAACATAACATCAGGAATTCTTGGCATATCAGCGATACCACCTAAGAATTTTTCTAAGCGGTCACGTTCTTTGTTTAAGCCAGCAACTTCTTTTTTAGGAAGTAACTCGAAAGTTCCTTCTTCTTCCATTTTGCTGATTAATTTCAAACGACCAATACGTTTTTGGATTGTATCCCAGTTAGTTAAAGTTCCACCTAACCATCTGTGGTTTACATAGTATTGACCAGAGCGGATAGCTTCATCTTTAATAGCTTCTTGAGCTTGTTTTTTAGTACCTACAAACAAAGCAATTCCGCCTTCTTCAGCTACATTTCTCATGTAGTTATAAGCATCATCTGCTAAACGAACTGTTTTTTGTAAATCAATGATGTAGATTCCGTTTCTTTCTGTAAAGATATATTTTTTCATTTTTGGGTTCCAGCGACGAGTTTGGTGACCAAAGTGTACACCAGCTTCTAGTAACTGTTTCATTGAGATTACTGCCATTTTTGTTTCCTCCTGTTTTAACCTCTCTACTAGTCAACTCACAGCTTGACTGTATTGCTACAGCAACCATCTGTAATCATAGTAGATGTGTTTTTTTGTTGTACCAAGGTTTTTCGCCTCAGCCTATGATAGTATACAATAGGTAACTGCGGAATGCAACTTAAAAATCACCTAGCGTTTCTTGTTAAAAATACCTACGAACTTTATTTTTGTAAATTATATATGGATGACCAAAAGTATTAGCTAAATATTTTTCTTCCTCTAAAATTTGTAAGTGTAAACAAATAATAACTAATGCAGAACTGATTATTAATAAAATGCTAGGTGACATTAGGACAATTCCTATATAGAATAAATCAAATCCCACGAAAGCAGGATTTCTACTGTATTGATACACACCGTTTGTAATCAATTCTGTTTTTTGACTTTTATCAATTCCAGCACGCCAGTTTTCTTTCATGTTTATAGTAGCAAGTAGAAAAATTAAGACGCCAATTATAGTAACTATTGTTCCAAGAATCTCAATTATGATAACATTTGATAGTTGTATCATAAAACGAAAATGTAAAACACTTGAATATTGAAATAAAGCAGTAAAATAAGTGAGGAGCAGCAGGGAACGCTCTATTACAACTACATTCTTAAGTTTGCTACCTTTACCCAATCTATTAGTATCTATTTTCTGCTTTTTTAGGGAAATTTGTTTAAGAAAATAAATAGTATAGAACAAAGTGATAAGTAAAACATAAACTAGTAAAAAATTCATAATTAACCTCCTTAACACATGTTTTTTTATTCATACGTTTATCCTATCACGCTATTCTTTAAAGTAACAGTTTATTCTTTTAGCATTTTTTATTATAATACGTATTATCAACTTTAAAGGAGATTTTACTTTTATGACAACATTTTATTGTGTAAGACATGGAAAAACCGAATTCAATTTAAATAAAATTTTCCAAGGTGGTCTGGCTGACTCCCCGCTTTTACTAGAAGGTATTGAAAATGCTGAAAAAGTTGGAACGTACTTAAGTGATATTGACTTCAACCAAGCATTTTCTAGTCCACAAAAAAGAGCTCAAGATACAGCGAATCATTTACTAAAAAACCATCCTTCCTCATTAGAATTAGAAACCATCGAAAACCTCAGAGAGATGGAATTTGGTTTATGGGATGGTCAACCAGAAAAAAATTATCATCATTTAGAAGAATTTCAAAATTTAGTTAATGACCCTCATCTTTATGATCCTACAGATTTCCACGGTGAAAGTTTCGATTCTGTAATCAAAAGAATGTTAGCTGTTTTTAATCAATTAAGTGAACGTTTTCCTAATGATACTATTTTAATAGTTGCACACGGTTTAGCTTTACAAACTATTCTTAAATATTTTGACGGTTCTCCTCTTTCTGATATTAGAAAAGGGCGCTTCCTCGACAATACTAGCGTTACTGTCATCGAAAGTACATCTGACACATCAAAATACAACATTCTTAAATGGAATGACACTAGTTTTTTAGACTAATATTTTTAGTTTAAAACAACTCCTTTTCATGATACAATACATAGGTTGTATTATGAAAAGGAGTGAGCTATTTATGCCAGAAAAATTAAAATCAGTTGTTTATTTTTTAGATAATCATGAGTGGATAAACACTGTGATCAGCTTAATAATGGCTGCTTCAGGAATTTATCTTTTCTTTCATCATACTGCATCAATTTACGAATTATTTATTATGGTTGGTCTATTCGCCATTTTAAAAGGTTTTTTGAATTTCAATACCTTTTTTATTATTGAAACAATCAACAAACATAATAAACAAAAAAATATGTTTCTCATTGGTGCTTTGGTTAATATTTTTATTGGAACATTAATTATTTTAAATATCATTACTAATCCTTTATCATTATTAATCATAACTTCAGTTTGGATGATAATTGATTCTATTCCCTATTTAGTCTATGTCTGGAAGAAAAAATTAGGTCGAAAATATAAATTTAACCCCTATAAAATAACCTTCAGTTTAATTTTAATTTGTTCGATTATTACTATTGTTTCTCACTACACATTGATATTCGGTCCTGCAATTCCTATAGGATGCTTCTTACTCTTAACATCAGCCAATATCCTTTTGGTTCAAAGAGAACATTAAAAAAGTCATCACTCACTCGTTTGTGGCTGATGACTTTTTTGTTTTTACTCAAAAAATTTTAAATAGCTTTATATAGTTTGGAATTTTTATATAACTTAGTAATAACGCTTAGGTAGATTATAAAAAATAACACTAATATATGTTTTGTTACTTCTAGAGTATAAAAAGCTGAAGGATCTACTATTTTATAACTATATGATTTTAAAATTTCATCTAAACTAACAGTTTTAAATAAAAGTGTTGTTACGTACATAACCAAAGTCATTATAATTTGATGTAGAATACTACCCACATTATTCAAACGATATTTTGATACCAATCTGTGATCTTGAGGGAGTTCACTATGAAAATAGACAAATTGGTTCAGTCGTTGATTTATTTGAGAGATAAATAAACTGATCATAAAAATCCCCAAGTAGAATACAGATGGTAAGAGTATTAATATAAAGCCACATAGTAACCCACTCATTATAAGATAAGGCATCTTCAACTTCGACACTTTTTTTGTCAAAGTGCTGTAAACTATCGGTGAAATAATAATACCTAATAAATACAATGTATATATTTTATAAAGCGCTGCGTTCCCTTCTCGAATTAATTGATCAAAGGTACAAAAAACGAGAATGAAATTCGTCACCATCCCTTTAAAAATAATAATACCAGTTAGTAATGGCGACACTCTTCTGATGGGTTTTCTTTTTAGTAGATAAACTATGTAAATTCCTATTAAAATAGCCAACAAAATAAAAAATATAGATAACGAACCCGAGACTCCTAGTTTTTTATCTATTTTAATAATAAATATTGTGAAAAAGCCAGTTAAAAATAAGAATACTGTCTCAAAAACCGGATAATCAGGATAAGAAATCATTTCCTCTATTTGATAATGTGGATAAACAGAAATAATAATAAATAATAAAACTAAATTAATTCCCAAAAAGATAAAAGTTGCTGGAATAGACCACTTTACTAAGGTGAATAATATCAATGTAAAGATTGTCGCAAAGCCTAATGAATAAATTTGGTCCTTTGGTGTAATCCCAAAATCATTCATATTTTTCTCATGAAATTGGACCGTTAAAAAACTAGGATAAAGTAAGCCTGAACAAATACCCAATAGCGCTCCAGATAAAAGTCCAAAATAAAAATTCCATTCATACATACTACCCAGAAGACTCCCTAATATACCAATAATAATTGAAAGTTGTAGTAAATGATTAATTTTAAATGGTTTTAACCGCAATAAAAATAGTATGGTTGTTTTAAAACTGTAGTATAAAATAAGTGGTAAAACGTATTGAGTAATATCTCGATATTTTAAAAAGAGATTAGCAAAAATAAAAATTGGAAATAAATTCATTCCGTTAGTTAATACAAAAGGGATAAATTGTAAAGATAATAATAGTTTCTTGTTTTTGGGATTCATAGAAAACTCCTAATAAAATAATTTATTGTTAGCATACTTCTTTTATATAGACTATTATTAATAGAATAACTTGATTCTTTGAAATAGTTAGTTATTATCAGTTATAATGTATTATACATCAATAAGGAGGTTTTTTTATGATTCAAGTAAAACAAATTATTACAGGTGCCATCGAGGAAAATTGCTACTTAATTTACAATGAAAATAATGTTTTAATCGTCGATCCCGGAAATGATGCTACTAATATAAAAAAAGAAATAGCGTCATTAAAAGTTACGCCAACTGCTATCTTAATTACTCATGCTCATTATGATCACATTGGAGCACTAGAAGAGGTTAGAAATACTTATGATATTCCAGTTTATATTAGTCATATCGAGCAAAGTTGGCTGTCAGATGCTACGCTAAACTTCTCTGGCTTAATGCATCATGATGATATATCTGATATCGTTTGCCAACCAGCTGAATTCGAATTTGAAAACTATCATGACTATACTTTAGGCGATATGACTTTTAAAGTAGTGCCTACACCTGGCCATTCTCCTGGTAGTTTAAGTTTTATTTTTGATACTTTCGTTATCACTGGAGATGCTTTATTCAGTGGTAGTATTGGCCGGACTGATTTACCTTTTGGTGATAGCCAAACTTTACTACATAGTATCCAAACTGAACTATTTACTCTTGATGATGAAATGATCGCTTATCCTGGTCATAGAGAACCTACAACTATCGGTAAAGAAAAATTAACTAATCCTTTTTTTCAGTAGATAATAAAAAAATAAGGACGAGGCTGACATTTACGTCAATCTCTTCCTTATTTTTAATTATTTAGCTGTCACTTCTCCGATAACTTCACCAGCGTTTACTAATCCGAGCTTAGTTAATTCAATGTTTTCTAATTTATCTGCTGTATTAGTGATCACAACAACTAAATCATTCGCTTTTTCAGCTGATACTAAAAACTCTAAATCTATCTTCGCAATTAGCGTCTCAGAAGTTACTTTATCTCCTTCTTTAACTTTAATATCAAAAGGTTTACCACCAAGTTCAACTGTATCAATCCCCATATGAAGTAAAATCTCTAAGCCATTTGCCATCTTAATTCCTAAAGCATGTTTTGTCGGAAAAATACTCATAATTTCACCTACTACTGGAGAGTAAACATTCCCACTTGTTGGAATGACAGCATAGCCATCTCCCATCATCTTTTGTGAAAATACCGGATCATTTACTTTATCAATACTAACTACTTCCCCTGTTGCAATAGCATATATTCTAGAAGTTACTTCTAACTCTGCACTTTTATTCTTTTTAAAAATACCAAACATAATCGTCACTCCATCCAAAAAAATTGTCTATACCATTATTCTACTACAAATGATAATGAATAGAAATACCATTCATTATGGAAACTTACAATATTGTTAGTCTTTTTTTGAAATAATACTAGTTTTATATTCTATAATCAACTAAACTAATGACTGTAGCATTTATTTAATTTGAAAGGATTGAAACAATGGATTTAATAAATATTTTAAAAGTAGTCTTTTTAGGAATTGTTGAAGGGATTACTGAATGGTTGCCTATCAGTAGTACAGGACATTTAATTTTAGTAGACGAATTTATTAAGCTGAATGCATCAAAAGATTTTATGGAAATGTTCAATGTTGTTATCCAATTAGGAGCAATTATGGCAGTTGTGGTACTTTACTTTAGTAAATTAAACCCCTTCTCACCATCAAAAACAGCAGGGCAAAAAACTGCGACTTGGTCATTGTGGTTTAAGGTGGTTGTCGCTTGTTTGCCAGCAGCTTTAATAGGACCTTTTGTTGATGACTTTTTAGAGGCTAATTTCCATAGCTTTTTACCAGTTGCATTAATGCTAATCATTTACGGAGTACTATTCATTATCGTTGAAAACCGCAATAAAGGAAAAGAACCTTCTACATTAACAATGGGTAGTTTAACTTATAAAACTGCTTTTATTATCGGGTTATTTCAAGTACTGGCACTAATTCCTGGAACTTCTCGTTCTGGAGCTACGATTATCGGAGCTATTATTTTTGGATGTTCTCGTTATGTTGCAGCAGAGTTCACCTTCTTTTTAGGAATACCAATTATGTTTGGTGCCAGCGCCTTAAAAATAGCTAAATTTCTAATGAAGGGTAACTCTTTCGATTCAACTCAAACAATTTTACTGTTACTGGGTAGTGTTGTAGCCTTTGTTGTTTCAATCTTTGCCATTAAATTCTTGATGAATTACATTAAAAAGAACGACTTCAAAGTATTTGGTTGGTATCGAATCATTTTAGGTTCACTAATTATTGCTTATTGGTTAATATTCAAATAAATACAGTCAGGACTTAACTCATCTAAAGAAGAGTTAAGTCCTTTTTTATATCCTAATTGAGAATCGAATTCATTAAAAGTTCCCTTCAATCGATAATAATCACTGTTGATAATGACTATCATTACTATCTAGATTATAGTTATTCCAATCTGAGTTTTTTTATGATACACTCTTTTTGTAGGAGGAGATCAACATGACATATATAAAAGAAAAAAGCAGTCTGATAGCAACTATTATCTGCGGACTATTACTAATAATCGGTTTCATTAATCAAAATACAGGCGGTATTATTTATCCCTATTTATTTATTATCGGTATGATTATTGGTGGCTTTCACCAAACAAAAGACGGTATTATTGATACCATTAAAGACAGACATCTAAACGTCGATTTACTTATGGCACTTGCCGCTGTTGGTGCTTGTACGATTGAATATTATTTTGAAGGTATTATGTTAACATTTATTTTCTCTCTGAGTGGATCTTTAGAAGAATTCACAACTAATAAAAGTAAAAAAGAAATTGAAAGTTTAATGGAAATCCAACCTGATAACGCCTTCCTTCTAAATGAGAATGGTCAAACATCAGAAGTCCCGGTTGAGGATTTAAAAATTGGTGATACCCTATTAGTGCCAAAAGGAGCTAGCGTTCCAATTGATGGCGAGTTGTTAACTATTCATGCGACAATTGACGAAGCGGCTATTACAGGTGAATCTATTCCTAAAGAGAAAAAAAATAATGAAAACTTATATGCTGGAACAATCAATATAGGTAACTCATTAAAAATGACCGTTACGAAAGAATCAAAAGATACACTTTTCAGTAAAATAATTCAGCTTGTGGATGAAGCCCAAAATACACCGTCTAAGACCGCAAGCTTCTTAAGTAATTTTGAAAATATTTATGTAAAAGTCGTTCTTTTCATTGTTCCACTTGCTATTTTAATTCCTTATTTTTTAATTGGTTGGACTTGGAGTGAAAGTTTTTATCGTGGGATGGTTTTACTTGTAGTTGCTTCTCCTTGTGCCCTTGTTGCCTCTGCAACACCTGCTACTTTAGCGGCTATCTCTCATGGCGCTAAAAATGGTGTTCTTTTCAAAGGTGGCATTTATCTTGAGGCTTTAGCAGATTTAAAAGCCATCACTTTTGACAAAACAGGGACAATTACAAAAGGAACACCCGTTGTCACAGATGAAATTTTTATGATGGAAAATCAACAAGACATCATCAATGCTCTCGTAGCGATAGAAACAGAATCAACCCATCCACTTGCGAATGCTATTACAACAAAATATATTCCGCTAGTTTCTAATAAGTACGCTCTTGAAGTCAATGATATTACTGGTTCTGGTATGTTAGGACTTGAGAACAATAATGAATGGAAAGTTGGAAATGTTGACTTCGTTACTTCTCTTCCTCTTTCTGAAGAAATTATTCAAAAAACTGAGCAATTACAAAAAGAAGGAAAAACAGTTATTTATTTTTCAAAAAACAATCAAATTATCGCCTTCTTTGGTTTACTAGATATTCCTAAAGACGAAGCGATTAAAACCATTAAATACTTTAGAGATAACAATATTCAAACGACTATGCTGACTGGTGATCACTCTCAAACAGCTAATGCAGTGGCTAAAATGATTGGGATTGATGCTGTTATCGCAGATTGTTTACCAGAAGATAAAACCATCTTTATTAAAGAACAAAAAGAAAAATTTGGTATTAATGCTATGATTGGTGACGGTGTTAATGATGCTCCTGCTCTAGCTAACGCCTCAATCGGAATTGCGATGGGACAAGGAACTGATATAGCGATTGATGTAGCCGATATTGTTTTGATGAAGGATGATCTAATTAAACTAGCTGTCAGTCATCAACTTTCATTAAAATTGAAAAAAATTGTTAAGCAAAATATCGTTTTTTCATTATCTGTCATTACTATTCTCATTTTTTCTAATTTCTTTAAAGTGATTAATTTACCTTTAGGCGTTATTGGGCATGAAGGTAGTACTATTCTAGTTATTTTAAACGGACTTAGAATGTTACAAAAATTACCAATAGAAAAAGAAATCGAAAAAGTAGAAGAATCCTATAGACTAACAAAACAATTAAAAGAGCAAATCAATTAAATTTCTAAAGACTTCATAAAAATTGAAGTCTTTTTTTTCGTTTGTATTGTAATTATCAAAAACCCATGATATAGTTTTCATTACTAGATGAACTTTTTAAGGAGACCAGATAAATGCCAAATAATGAATGGGAAGATAATCTAGCTGAACTAATTCTTCCTAGATGGGATGAACTTCCCGAGATTGACGTCTATATGGATCAATTAGTCCAGTATGTGATCATACATACTTCTGATTTAAAGTTAAGTCATTCAAAAGATATCACACCGTCAATGATTAATAATTATGTAAAGCTTAAATTAGTTCCAAAACCACACAAAAAAAAATACGGGCGTAATCACTTAGCAAGGATTATGATCATCACTATCTTAAAACAAGCCTTTGAAATTCCTGCTATAAAAAGTGGGATTGAATTTCAAATAGATTCAACTGACTCCAAGGATGCCTATAATTTCTTTTGTGATCATCTCGAAACTACAATTAAGTATTTTATTTTAAAAGAGAATGAGAGCACTACTATTGACCATATCAAACACGGATATACACCAATTCAAATGGCTTGTACTACTTTTATTGCAAAATTAATTACTGAAAACAGCTTAAAAGATCTGCTACTTACCCAAAATAAAATCTTGGAGGAAAATTAATTGAAAGAAAAAATTGCCTTACTTGTCGATTCTGCAATGGATACACCACCCGAATTAATTGAATTAGGGGGAATTTTCGTTGCTCCTTTAAATATTAACTACCGTGATCAAAGCTACATGGATAAAATTGAAATTACATCAAAAGAGGTTTATGATCGAATTGATATCGAACTTCCTAAAACATCCCTGCCTTCAATTTCTTATATTCAAGATCTTATTGTTAAAATCAAAGAGCAAGGCTACGACAAAATCCTATGTATGTCGATTTCAAGTAATTTAAGTGGTACTCACAACGCACTTCGATTAGCTCTTGAAGAACATCCAGAAATTGAAAGCTACATCGTTGATACAAAAAGTATTGGTGGTGGCGCTGGTATCCAAGCTGCCTACATGAAAATTGAAATTGACAAAGGACGTTCTTTTTCTGAATTAAAAGCAACGGCTGATGAATTACCTAATAAAGGCAAAGTATTTTTCAGTATGGCAACTTTAGAATATCTAAAAAAAGGTGGACGTATTGGTTTAGTTACTTCTATCATCGGATCTGCACTTCATTTAAATCCTATTATCTCCTGTAATGAAGATGGTATCTACCATACAGTCGGTAAAGCACGTGGTCGTAAAAAAGGACTTAGTAAATTAATGGATTGCATTGAAAAAACAATTGGAGATGCTGAAGAATACGACTTAGCTATTTCTTACGGGACTGATTTAGAGGAAGCGACTCAATTAATGGAAAGAATGAAAGAATCTTTTAGTAAATATCGTTACTTCTATATTGATGAAGTAAGCCCAGTTCTAGGCGTTTATTCAGGACCAGATTTTATTGGTGTTTCAGTTTTACCAATTTAATCGATATCTTTTTACATTATTTATTGCAAACTTATTGTGCTTTCTGTATAATGAGAATGTTGAATTATATTTGTTTATCAAATATAAACTCTATGTCGGAGGTGAATTTTTAATGCCAAACATCGAATCTGCTATCAAACGCGTTCGCACTAGTGAAAAATCAAATGAAGCTAACTCTGCTAAATTAAGCAGAATGCGTACTGCTGTGAAAAATTTTGAAAAAGCTGTAGAAGCAAATGCTGATAACCAACAAGAATTATTAGTAGCTGCTACTAGAGAAATTGATGTAGTCTCTTCAAAAGGACTTATTCATCAAAATAAAGCTAACCGCGAAAAATCTCGCTTAGCTAAAAAATTAGCTAAATAATAAAAACTTGATGGACTGAGATCATTACGATTTCAAGTCATCAAGTTTTTTATTTTATCTTTTTTTTAGCAAAAACATTTCAAAGATAAGTTCTTTATCCATTTGACCTGTCTTTATTTGATAATCCATATCGATTAACTCATTAAACATCTCACCTAAAGCACTTAATGTTAAATTTTTACTCTGATTAACTGCCAACTTTACTCGATAAGGATGAATTTTAAGGGTGTCTGTGATGTTACTCTGTTGGTAGTTCATATCTAGTAATAACTTCACTTGTAATAATAAACGTACCTGTCCTAGTAAAACAGCAATCACTTTAATTGTCTCCTCACCGTCGTGGATAAGATCATGATACAAAGATAATGAGTGAGTCGCTTGGTTAGCCAGTACGTGTTGACTTAAATCAAAAATGTTATGTTCCAGAGATTTTGGAATTAAAGCATCCACATCAGCTCGTTTAATTACTTTAGTATCTAATCGATACAAAAATAATTTATCTAGTTCATTCATCATACGACTTAAATCCATATCTGTTAAATACGTCAGTTGCTCGAATGCTTGCTTATCAATTTGATACCCTTCATTCTCAATGTATTGTTTCAAATAGGGTGTTAATTCTTTTTCAGACATTGGTTTTACATCAACAAGACAACTTTCTTTTTTCAATCGTTTTACTATTTTTTTTCGGTCATCCATTTTTTCATAACTAGCAATAAAAACAAGAACAGTTGTCTCTAGAGGATTTTCTAAATAAGAATTAAGAGATGAGACATCATGTTCTAAATCATTTTTCCTTTTTTCTCCAGTTAAAAAGTAAGGATTTTCAACAAATATTACTTTATAGTCACCAAAAAAAGGAACTGTCTCAGCCTCATTAACGACATGACTAACCTCGACCTCACCCATATCAAAAGTGATGAAATTAAATTCATCTTCTTCATCTACAGAAATTTCTTGCTTTAACGTATTTTTAAACATATTAATTAAATGACGCTCTGTTCCAAGTAATGTATAAATTGGTTTAAACTTCTTTTTTCTTAATTCAGCTAATTCTTTTTGTAATGACACTTTTCATTCACCCACTTCAATTAACATCCTATCATAAAATACATCTTTATATCTATCTATTTTATTGTCTTTACATTGGAAATATTATTTTTGTATTTATTCCAAGTAAAATAAATCATGCCCTGCTCATCTGTTTCATAATAAGGAATCCTATGATCATCTAATGTTTCAATTGTTTCTTCTGAGGGATGGTTATAGCGATTATTAACCCCACAGGAGATTGTGACCAATTCCGGGGCAACTCTTTTTAAAAACTCAGGATGTGTCGATGTTTTACTGCCATGATGTCCAGCCTTCAGTACATCAGCTTTTAAATCAATTTCGGGACTAGCCATTAGTTGTTGTTCGCCTTCTTTTTCTAAATCTCCTGTCAAAAGAAATTTTTTATTTTTGATAGTTAACATCATCACTAACGAATCATTATTTTGACCGTCTCCTTTTTCATTAGGAAACAAACATTTTAAACTCACGCCTTCTTTCAACCAAGAATTATTAGCCTTAATTACTTTTTTATTCGTTTTATCTAGCCCTTGATAATTAAGCATTTTTTTTAAATTAACTTGATTAGATGTTCCTTCACCAAAATATAGTGATTTGATATTAAAAGACTCACTGACTCGATCTAAATCACCAAAATGATCTTCATGAGCATGGGAAATAAATACTGTATCAATTTTTTCCACACCACGACTTTTTAAAAAAGGCACTAAGGTGTAATCTGCGCCTCTTTTGTCAGTTCTCTTTTGCCAGTTCTCTACTTTAAAATCAAGTCTACCTCCAGTATCTAATAAATAATTCCCTCTATGATGAGGTAATTGAAGAAAAATCGCGTCTCCTTGACCAATATCAACAAACGCAATTATTCCATTAGGATTCACATATTTATAAAAAGGCATTAATAAGGTTATACTACTTAGTATGAAAAATTTTAGATTTATTTTAAAGTGGTTCATCTCAAATTCTCTTAAAATAAGTAATTGAGAGATTATTAAAATGACTAATAAAGTGAATGGTAGCTTACCAACTACTTGATGTGAAAAATCGATATCATTTAAATTATTTCCGATTTTTTGAAAAAGTATTAGGAAACGTTCAACAAATAAAAAATGATAGTTTTTAAAAATAAAAGACAACAAGAAGCTAATTAATAGAATCGGCATAAGTAAACATAATATAAATGAACCTAAAATTAAATTCATGAAAAAACTTAAAAAATTCCATTCATAAAAATGATACCAAATAAGCGGTAATGATAAAGTCGATAAAATAATATTAAAACTAATAAATTTCAGAAATGGTTGCTTTATTTTTTTGATAATTGGGT
Organism: uncultured Vagococcus sp.; assembly: GCA_963517295.1. Classification (GTDB taxonomy): domain Bacteria; phylum Bacillota; class Bacilli; order Lactobacillales; family Vagococcaceae; genus Vagococcus. Next base: position 31,594 of record CAUQFM010000005.1, on the reverse strand, counting down.
TCAACATAATAATCAAAAATGTCATATAATATGTTAATTGCCCCCCAACAGTCAATAGAACATAGGGATCAAATAAAGAATTAATAAATAAAGCAATAGACCAGCAATCTAGAGCACTTAACTTGAATTCGTGTTTACGATTAAGTTGCTTTGTTATGTGTTGAAGACCTGCTCTGACCATCCCAGGACCCCATCCAGTCATAACCATCACAATAAAAGTAAACAATAAGTTCCACTTGAATAAACTTTCTTTTGTCATAGAACATCTTAGCAAAAAATAATCAAAAATAAATAAGAAAAAATAAATATGCATACCAGATAAACTAAATAAATGAGCCACACCTAAATCTCGCCATGTTTTTTGATAATTATCTGGTGTATTATTTTGAAACCCAAAAATTAAAGAATTCAGATAACTTTGCGTTAATTTTTCAAAATGATTTTTATTATGAATAAAACATGCTCTACGCCACTCTTTGAGTTTTCCGAACAATTGGTACCATTTATTTTTATATGGCTTAATCTCGATTATTTCGATCAAATTATACCGTTTGAAATGACCTTTATTTTCTAAATATTTCCCATAATCAAATCCATTTAAATTACGAACACCAGTAAGCTCAGCAAATTCTACTTTGCCTATTATTTTAAGTGTTTTTTTATTATTTTCGATAAAAACTTTTTCTTTTTCATTTTTTAAAATATAGGTCATAAGAACAGGATTTTTTTTAACACCTAATCTACCTTCAAAACTCAAAACAGCTCCATCAACCTTTATCGTATCAGGGACAAGTAAAATTGAGATTGCCTTATCTTCTTGATAAGAATCTGTAAAATTATTAAGCTTTGTCCACCAAAAAATAGTACCAAATAGCATTAAGACACCTATCAACAACAGTATATCTTTATTTTTAAAACAAATAATTCTGATTAATATAATTAACAACAAAATAATATATAGTAACGTTTTTTCTTTTAGAAGTATTAAATAGACAATAAATAAAATAATCGGGAAAAAATATAATCCTCTATTCTTCTTTAGAAAGCGAATCGGTTTCATCACCAAAATCTAATGATTTGAAGTATTTATTTGAAAGTTTGACTTGATGAACGGAAGCACCTGCCTGTTCAATTAAACGAACAGCATAATCATTATTGTGATAATCCTTCAAATAGTGAATTGTTTTAATACCTGATTGAAGAATCATCTTAGTACATTGTAAACAAGGGAAATGAGTGACATAAATTTCAGCGTTATCTGTTTTAACACCGAATTTTGCACATTGTAGAATTGCATTCATTTCAGCGTGAATTGTCCGGACACAATGTTCATCAACTAAATAGCATCCCTCATCAATACAATGAACATCCCCACTGACCGAACCGTTGTATCCTCCTGCAATAATTCTCTTATCTCTAACGATTGTTGCACCTACAGCCAATCTTGTGCAAGTACTTCTTAGAGATAACAATACACTTTGACCCATAAAATATTGATCCCAAGGAATTCTTTCGTAATTTTTTTCCATTTTAAAAACTCCTTTCTCTTACTTTAAGCTTACCTTAAATTGTAATTGATTCTCGCAAACTTTCAAATGTTTTTTCACCAAATCCATTAACTTTCTTTAAATCTTCAATTGATTCAAAAGAACCTTTTTCTTCCCGATGCTCAATAATTTTCTCCGCTTTTTTTTCACCAATCCCATTTAATGTCATTAACTCTTCTTTACTTGCTTGGTTCAGATTGATTTTACCTTCATTTTCGCCTTTCACACTTTTATCATTAGTTCCAGTTACAGCAACAATATTTTGTAATTCAGCGATTTCTTCCCCTTCTTTTGGAATATAAATAACCATCTGATCTTCAATTCTTTGGGAAAAATTAATTTGTTTGTCATCAGCTTCTTTAAGTAAACCACCTGACAATTCAATTACATTAAGAATTCGCATCTCAGGTGTCACTTCATACATCCCAGGTTTGACAACAGCACCTTTAATATCCACATACATTTTAGAATCAGATTTAATTTTTGAACTAGATTCACTGGTTATACTATTAGCTTCTTCACTATATCCTGGAATTTTATCAGATTGACTATCATCTAATTTCAAAAATAAAAATATGCCCATAACAAGTAATACTGTTGCTAATACACCTAATAAAACGACTAATTTTTCTTGCTTCATGTATTTTTTTAATTTTCTCATTAACTCTCCCTCCTTACTTATAAAATATGAAAAAAAAAGCAAGAAATGTTATTTAAACATTCTTACTTTTCTTTTTCTAAATATTCAATAGCGTCTTTGGCTGTTTTAACAGGAATCACTTTAATATCTAATTTATTTTTCTTAACTGTTTCAAGTGCTTCTTGATAATTCGTTTTGATTTCTGGAAATTCTTTTTTAGTCTCCGCATCAATATCATCGTTTGGAGCAAAGAATAGCTCAGCGCCTTCTTGATCAGCTGCGATTATTTTTTTATCAATACCACCGATTCGACCAACAACACCCTCCTGATCGATAGTTCCCGTTCCAGCTATCTCTTTGCCTTGTCTTAAGTCTTTAGCTGTTAACAAGTCATATAACTCTAAAGTAAACATCAGACCAGCAGACGGGCCACCAATATCTTCTGTTTGAAATTTAATAACTTCTTTTGATTTTATTTCAGTATGATCAACTAATGAAATACCAATACCTGTTTTTTTAGATCCTGGTAACTTTATCAGTTTAGCTGATGTCTGTTTTTTTTCATTGTTCCTTATATAACTTAAAGTGACCTTATCATCTGGCTTCTTACTTTGAATATATTTTGTTAAATCTTTTGATGATTTTAATTCTTTGTTATCTACTGCATAAATAGTGTCACCAACTTCAAGTAAATGATTAAAATTAGATTCTTCATCCATATCCATCACATAGACACCTTCATACTCCATATTATAAGGTTTTTCTGCTAAATCCAAAGCATTTTTTATCGCAAAATTTTGAGAGGTTTCCATATGATATCGTTGCATTTCTTCATATTCCATATCACTACTAGTACCCATCATTTCTTTTTTACTAATCAAATCATTGTTCGGATTAAAATATCCTTTAATCAAAGTAGCAACGGTTGCTTGTTGAACGGCCACGGTTGTTAACATAAATGAGCCATCATACGTATCTCTTTTATCATTCACTGTCACATGATCTCTAATATTTTCAGAGCTTCCTGGCATTTCAATAAAATAGGGAATTGGAATCACCGTCATAAGTATCACTAGTACAACAAGAAAAATGATTATTTTTTTAAAATATTTATTCTCTTTAACCTTCATTTAGTTAGTCCTATCTAAATTTTTCTATCAATGCTTTGTTAACTTCTTTTGGGACAAAAGGTGAAACATCCCCCTTAAATCTAGCTATTTCTTTAATCATACTTGAACTAATATTACTCAAATTATCGTCTGCAAGTAAAAAAATTGTATCAATCGAGCCATCCATTTTACGATTCATAGAGGCTATATTTTTTTCATATTCATAATCTTGATTATTTCTAACCCCACGAATTAAAAAATTAGCTTTTAATTCTTTAGCAATATGAATCGTCAATCCTTCAGATTGTAAAATCACGCGGACATTATTTAATTCGGCAACAGCTTTTTCCGTTAGTACTTTCTTTTCTTCAGCAGTAAATAACGGTTTCTTTGTTGTATTCGTGAAAATACCTATAATGACTTCATCAAAAAGCATGCTAGCTCTTTCAACAGTATTTAAATGACCATTAGTAAAAGGATCAAAACTTCCCGGAAAGAGAGCTATTCTTTTATCAACCACTCTCTATTCCTCCTCTATATACCGATAAATACTTACTTTTGTGGTACCATATTTTTGAGATTTAATTAGTGATAACTCATTAATAGTTTCTGGTAGATCAACAAATTTATCAGTTTCACACACTACTTTACAAAAAGGTGCTAATAAATTTAGCTTCATCATTTTTTTTAATTGTTCCTCAATCGTTTGTTTGGCATAGGGTGGATCTAAAAAAACTAAACCAAAACTAACATTATTACTAGCTAGCCACTCTAAAGCCTTATCAGCATCCATTTTCTTAACGACAAAATCTGAACCTTGTTTTGTTAAAGCAATATTTTCATTAATAATACTAATTGCTTGAAAATGATTGTCAAAACAATATGCTTTTTTAGCGCCTCTAGAAATAGCCTCAATCGCTAAGTTTCCACTGCCACTATACAAATCTAAAACAACCTCATCATCAAAATAAGGTCCAATCATATTAAATACCGATCCCTTTATTTTATCGCTTGTCGGTCTGGTATTATCTCCTGATAAAGAATTTAACTTTCTACCTTTAAAATTGCCTGCTATAACGCGCATCAAATTTCCCCTTACTTTTTATTATGTCCTCATTATAACAAATTATACGTATAAAAAAAATGTTGAGTTAGAATGAATTATCATCCCTTCTCAACATTTAGTTTAGTCTAAACCAATTTCTTTCACAACGATAGTTGCAATCTTGTCGACATAATAATCTACTTTTTCTTTCGTTGGTGCTTCTGCCATAACGCGTAATAATGGCTCAGTTCCTGAAGGTCTCACTAAAATACGACCATCACCACCCATTTCTGCTTCCACTTCTTCAATGATAGCCTTAATAGCTGGAACATCCATTGCTCCATATTTATCACTTACTTTTATATTAACTAATTTTTGTGGATACTCTTCAATTTCAGATGTTAATTCTGATAAAGTTTTACCTGTTTCTTTCATAACATTCATTAATTGAATCCCTGAAAGTAAACCGTCTCCTGTTGTATTGTAATCTAGAAAAACAATATGTCCTGATTGTTCGCCACCTAAGTTATAATCAGATTTTCTCATTTCTTCAACCACATAGCGATCACCAACTTGAGTGCAAACAGCATTCATTTCTGCATCGCTCACTGCTTTATGGAAACCTAAATTACTCATAACTGTAGCAACGATTGTGTCGCCTTTTAGTTTACCATGAGCCTTTAAGTATTTACCGCAAATATAAAGGATCTTATCACCATCAACGATATTTCCTTTTTCATCCACAGCTATCACACGATCGCCATCACCATCAAAAGCTAAACCTAAATCTGCTTTTTCTTCAAGAACAAACTTAGCCAATTCTTCTGGATGTGTTGAACCGACACCGTCATTAATATTGATTCCGTTTGGTTTAATTCCCATTGTAGAAAATTCAGTATCTAAATCTGCAAATAAATGATTAATAATTGGAGCAGTAGCACCATTCGCACCATCTAGACAAACAGATAAACCTGAAAGATCACCTGGGATTGTTTCTTTTAAGAATTCCATGTATTTTTGTAAACCTTCTGGATAATCATCTAAAATTCCTAAGCCGTCTGCTGAAGGTCTTGGTAATGTATCTTCTGTGGCATCTAACAAAGCTTCAATTTCTAACTCTTCATCATCTGCTAATTTAAAGCCATCTGGGCCAAAAAATTTAATTCCATTATCTGCTGCTGGATTATGAGAAGCAGATATCATAACACCTGCTGCTGCTTTTTGCGTACGTGTTAAATAAGAGACACCTGGTGTTGAAATAACGCCTAATTGAAGAACTTCGATTCCCACTGATAATAATCCTGCAATTAATGCTTGTTCTAATAACTGGCCTGAAATACGTGTATCACGTGCTACCAACACTTGTGGTTTTTTATTTTCTTGTTCACTATGTTGACATAGTACATACCCACCACAACGACCAATCTTAAACGCTAATTCTGGTGTTAATTCTTGATTTGCAATACCTCTAACGCCATCAGTTCCAAAATATTTACCCATTTTAAAAAAATTCTCCTAACTCATTCTATAATATTTTTATTTACTTTTTTTTGTAACATCCAATGAAATTTTATCAGACTTTGTTGATGATGTCGATTTATCTTTACTTTCCGATGTTGATTTAGTTCCCCCACTTTTAGGTATAACCGTTACTAAAATAGTTTCTGGTTCAACTTTTATTTCTTTTGGTACAACCACTATATAAGAACTACTAGTTGTCTCTCTAATATTACTAGTATCAATCTTTAAGTCGATTGCACTTATTTCATCCAATATCTCTTTTGGACCTGTTATATCAACCTTATCATCTTTCGTGGAAAAACTATAATCTGTTATTCCTTGAGGCATTTTACCAGATTGAACAGGATTTACTTTGACTCGTTTAGTAGGTGCTTTAACATTCACATCGACACGAGCACTGTCTGGTTCAATTTTTACATTTAAAGGTTCGCCCTTATCATTTATTGCATACAATTTAACCTTTTGTGAGAAATCACTGGTAATATTAGTTTGATCACTAATTCCGGCAATTACTTTTGACACTTTTTTTATTGTTTCTTCCCCACCAGATAATTTCACGTTCTCCGGTTCAACAGTAGCCTTTTCAATTTCAAAGCCTTTAGCAAAAATTTTACTATCAATAGCTGCTTCTACTGGGAATTTATTACTTTTTTTCTTTTCTATTGTGACTGCAAGTTTGTTAGGTTTAATTGTGCCTTTGATTGCATTGGGTAACCCAACTATTTGGAGCGGAACTTCGTGTGTTCCTTCGGTATATTTAGTCAAATCCATGACAATCGAGAAACTTCTTGTCTCAGCATTTGATTCTTTATCTAGCAGGATCTTATTAGAGCTTTTAAGTTCAACATTAACAGTCTGTTCATAACCAGAGATAAAATATTTATCTTGATTGTACGTCACGTTCACGGGAACTTTTTCAGCCGTAGCAGATAACTCTGTAAAACTAGTATCTTCTTCATTTAAACGTGAAGAATTAGCATTATAGAACAATAAAACAGCAAAGAATAAAGAAAGTATTCTAACTATCCATGTTCCTTTTTTATCCTTTTTCATTATTTTTTACCTCCTTTGAATCCATTTTTAGCGTCTTCAATGAATTGGTAAAAAAAGTTTTGTTTATTTTCTTCTATTTTTTGAATTAATTCTTGATTTAAAACATTAATATACTCTTCTCTACTTAGATGAGGTAAAAATTGATTACGAAAAGCGATACTAACATCCCCAGTTTCCTCTGAAACTATAATTGTGATGGCATCACTTACTTCACTAAGACCGATAGCTGCTCTATGTCTTGTTCCATACTCTTTAGGAATCAAGGTACTCTCAGATAGCGGCAGATATGAACAAGCCGAAGCTATTTTATCATTTTGAATAATAACTGCACCATCATGAAGTGGCGTATTCGGGATGAAAATATTAATTAATAATTGATTTGAGATATCAGAATCTAAAGAAATCCCTGTATCCACATAATCCATTAAATTATCTCTATTTTCAATACAGATCAACGCACCAATTTTTCGTTTAGACATATATTGGATTGACTCATCTAATTCAATAATTAATTTATCTTTATGATCTGTTTGTTTTTTTATACTCTTTAAAATAGAGCCTCGACCTAAATGTTCTAACCCCCGTCTAACTTCTGGTTGAAAAATCACAATAGCTGCAATAGCTCCATAAGTAATGACTTGGCTCATCAACCACGAAACTGTGGTTAATCCTAGAAAGTCACTGATTATTCTTACAATAATAATGACTGCAATTCCTTTAAATACTTGAATTGCTTTTGTGCCATTTAAAAGCATAATTAGCTTATAAATAACAAACCATACAACAAATATATCGATTATATGGATGAGTAAATTAGTGGAAAAATAATTGCTTAAAGAATACTGCCAGGTATCGGGCTTGAACAAGTCCATAAAATGAATATTCATCTTGCTCCTCCCTCTCTTATTATTTATAAGATTTAGTATAGCATATTGACGATTACATATTTACCATTTATAAAATATTCTTAAAAATTTCAATAATTCTTAATATAAAAAAAACAAAGTCAAACTGACTTTGTTTATTTAGCACGTTTTACATATGAGCCATCAGAAGTATTTACTTCTAATGATTCTCCTGCTTCAATAAAATCAGGAACATTAACAACTAGACCAGTTTCCATTTGAGCTGGTTTACCAGAACCTGAAACTGTTGCACCTTTAATTGAGGGTTGTGTTTCTTCAACTTTTAAAACAACTGTTGTTGGTAATGTAACTCCTACAACTTCGTCAATGTAAAATTGGATTTTAACTTCCATGTTATCTAATAAATACTTTAATTCTTCTTTGATAACTGAAACTGGGATTTCATATTGTTCATACGTTTCTAAGTCCATGAATGTTGATATATCATCTTGGATGTATAAGAATTGAACAGCTTTACTGTCGATATGAGCTTTTTTCACTTTTTCATCTGGACGCATTGTAGTATCAGTTGTAGAACCAGAACGCATATCTCTTAATTTAAGACGCATTACTGTATTACCTTTACCTGGTTTATGATGACTTGCTTCTAAAACTTTAATTAATTTACCATCTTTTTCAAATGTCATACCTGATCTTAAATCACTTACTGCTATCATTATTTATGTCTCCTTTATATTCAACTATCGCTATTTTACCACAGATGTGAGGAATGCAGAATATTTTTTTATAATTTCGATTATTCACCGATTACTTTGATTAGGTTTCCTTTAGCGTCGAAAACTTGTGAGTTTGTTTTTTGTGTTGATTCAGTTGTTTCTTCACTGCTTGTATCTTTATTAATTAACCACATAGATATACTAATAATACCAATCAAAACTATAAAAATAATCAGACCCTTTTTCTTGTTCATTGAACACCTCTTCTTTAATACTAAGTATAGATTATTCTATCATACAAAAAAACTCGCTATCCATATTGATGACAGCGAGCCTCACTATTCCTAATACATCTCTAAATATTGTTCTCTTTCCCACTCTGACACTTGTTGACGGAAGGCTGACCATTCCATTTTCTTTGCTTCTACAAAATTGTTGTAGATGTGAGTTCCTAATGCTTCTTTCACGATTTCATCTTTCTTCATTGCTTTAATAGCATTATGTAAAGTTGATGGTAAATCTGTGATTTCAGCCGCTTCTCTTTCTTCTTCTGTCATCACGTAAATGTTACGATCCACAGCAGCTGGAGGAGTAATTTCATTTTTAATTCCATCAAGACCTGCTTGTAAAAGAACTGCCATTGCTAAGTATGGGTTAGCTGTTGGATCGACTGAACGTAATTCTAAACGAGTGGATAAACCACGAGAACTAGGAACACGAACAAGTGGTGAACGATTTTTTCCACTCCATGCTACGTATACTGGTGCTTCATAACCTGGTACTAAACGTTTATATGAGTTTACAATCGGATTACAGATAGCCGTATAACCTCTCGCATGTTTTAATAGTCCACCTAAGAAGTGATAAGCTGTTTCACTTAATCCGTCCACACCATTTTCATCATAAAAAACATTGCCATCTTTATTGAATAACGACATGTTTATATGCATCCCACTACCAGCAATTCCGTATAATGGTTTTGGCATAAATGTTGCGTGCAAACCATGTTTACGAGCAATCGTACGGACAACTAATTCAAATGTCTGAATATTATCACACGCTTCAATCGCATTAGCATACTTAAAGTCAATTTCATGTTGCCCTGGTGCACATTCGTGGTGAGAAGCTTCCACTTCAAAACCTAAGCTTTCTAATTCTAATACGATATCACGACGGCAGTTTTCACCTAAGTCAGTTGGTGCAAAGTCAAAGTACCCACCATTATCATTTAATTGGTCTGTGGGTCTACCATTTTCATCTAATTTAAATAAGAAAAATTCTGGCTCAGGTCCAATGTTAAATCCTGTGAAGCCTAAGTCTGTCATTTCCTTTAATACACGTTTTAAGTTACCACGAGGATCTCCGCCAAAAGGTTGACCTTCTGGATTATATACGTCACAGATCAGACGCGCTACTTTTCCTTTTTCACTTTCCCATGGAAAAATCATGAATGTTGATACATCTGGATATAAATACATATCACTTTCTTCAATACGTACAAAGCCTTCGATAGATGAACCATCAAACATCATTTTATTATCTAATACTTTATCAATTTGGCTAATAGGAACCTCAACATTTTTTAGTCTACCTAAAATATCTGTGAACATTAATCTTAAAAATCTCACATTCTCTTTTTGAGCTGCTTCTTTAATCTGTTCATTTGTTGTGTATTTTTCCATTATTTCGCCTCTTCTTTTCTTTTTAATTTAGTCCACTTTCTCTCATCAAATCATTATACAAAGCAATTCGGATTTTTTCTTCAGAAAGTTGTTCTTTTTTCTGATCCTGTTTAATGAATTGTTTTTTTATTTCTTTGACAGAAAATTCTTGGGTTAGCATTTCCTTGATATCCAGCAATCGATCAATATCGTTTAAAGAAAATAATCGATTGTTTCCTGCGTTTCGCTCTGGAAAAATTAAATCCTGTTCTTCATAGTATCTAATTTTTCTAGCCGTTAAGTCTGTTAAATTCATAACCGAACTCATCGGAAATACTGCAAGGGATCGTCTTAATTCTCTTTCACTCATTTTTTCGACCTCTCTTCTTTCAAGGTTAAAAACAGAATAACAGCTCAAAAAAAAAAAGTCAATTAACGATGTTAGATAATCTAACATGATCAGTCAACTTTTTTTATTTGGTCTATAATTACCACTCTATTGAATCTTCAGAGTCTTCTCTCACCCATTTAGTTTGGGTAGGCGCATATCCTTTTATAAAATAATGATTTTGTTCTTCATCGTAACGATACTCATCTAATAAGACTTCTTTTTGCATTTGCGTAATTAGATAAGCTTCTTTCGGTTCCAAGATCATTTCGAAAGGAACAAACAACCCTTTCATCTGCTTGATAATCGCTTCTGTCAAGATTTCCTTATCTGATTCTCGGTGTGCAGAAATTAGACAATTAGGAAACAATGTTGGAACAAAATCGTCTTCTTCCATTAAGTCCGCTTTATTATAAACAGTCAGTACAGGAATATGCTTCATCTTTAAAGAATCAATCAATTCAAGTACCGTATTTTCTTGCTGACTTCGATTATCTGAGGTTGTATCTACTACATGAAGTAATAAATCAACATTGCGACTTTCTTCTAAAGTTGATTGGAAAGCCTCAATTAATTGGGTTGGCAAGTCTTGAATAAAACCAACTGTGTCTGTCAACGTTGTCTCTAATCCATCTGGAAGCTGCCATTTTTTTGTTAAGGGATCAAGGGTCGCAAATAATTGATTTTCAGCATAGGTTTGTGTGTCCGTTAATAGATTCATAATGCTTGATTTACCAGCATTCGTGTAACCAATTAAACCGATTTGGAAAACGGATGATTCTTTTCGTTTTTGACGGCTACGTTCTCGATGTTCTTCTGTTTGTTTTAACTCACGCTTAATCATAGTCACTTTTTGTCTGATGTGACGACGATCTGTTTCTAGTTTAGTTTCACCGGGACCTCTTGTTCCAATCCCCCCACCAAGACGAGATAATGAAGAACCTTGTCCGACTAATCGAGGTAGCAAATAACTTAGTTGGGCTAACTCTACTTGGAGTTGACCTTCTTTTGATTTTGCTCGCATAGCAAAAATATCTAAAATCAACTGAACGCGGTCAAGAATTTTTACATTCACTACTTCTTCAATCGATCTAGCTTGTCTTGCTGATAATTCATGGTTAAAGACAACTGTATCAGCTTCTGTTGATTCTACAAGTGACTGTAGCTCTAGAAGCTTGCCTTTCCCTAAAATTGTTCGACGATCAATGGATTGCCTCTTTTGAATCATTTCACCGACAACTAACCCCTGTGCTGTTTCAGCTAAATTAGCTAACTCAGCCATTGACTCAGTAAAGGTTTTAAAATTCGCTTGATTTTCAACACCTACTAATAAAACTTTTTCCACACAATACCCTCTTTCACTTTTTAAGCCATTCTGTTACTTCTTCAATAATATTATTTTTTACATGTGGTTCTTTAATCATATCATACCATTCTACCGTCATTCTATTTTTAAACCAAGTCAGCTGACGTTTAGCGTATTGTCTAGAATGTTGTTTAACAATCTCTATGGAATCTTCCAGTTCTAAATCTCCTCTAAAATACGGAAAAAACTCCTTATAACCAATGCCTTGAACAGCTTGAACTTCACCCAATTCATAAACATAGCGAGCTTCTTCTAGTAGTCCTTGCGTCATCATTAAATCTACACGCTGATTAATTCTAGCATATAAAACATCTCTATCTGCTTCTAAGCCAATAATCTTCACGTCGTATCTTGACTGACTTAAATCTTTAAAATCTATTCCTTGCTGATTCAAAATACTGATACCAGTTTTTTCAAACACCTCAATGGCACGAATCACTCTTTTTTCATTATTCATGTGAATAGACTTAGCTGCTAGAGGATCAATTTTATCTAAGTAATGCCATAATTTTTCTTTACCTTCTTTTAAGGCGAACGCTTCCCATTTTTCACGAATCAGCCTAGCTTCGTCATCTGCCTCATTACTACCTAACTGGAAATCAAATAATAAGGATTGAATATACATGCCTGTTCCACCAGCTACAATTGGCAGGCCATTTTTGTTAGATATCTCATTTATTTTTTCTTCCGCACTCATTTTAAATTCATAAGCTGAATAACTTTCACTTGGTTCTTTTACATCAATTAGATAATGTGGGATACCCGCTTTTTCATTATCAGTAACCTTGGCCGTTCCAATATCTAGTTTTTTATAAACTTGTAAAGAATCACCACTAATAATTTCTCCATTAAAGTGTTTAGCTAATTCGATACTAAGCGCTGTTTTCCCGACTGCTGTAGGACCAACAATAACCAATAATTTTGTTTTTTTCATCGTTTATTTTTCTCAGCCATTGCTTTTTCTGGAAAATCAGTGTGAAATCCCGCTAATTTCAAATCAAAGCATAAAGCCATATCATCTTCAGAATTAGCTGTCCATGGGCGGATTTTTAAATCTAGATTAGGAATTATTTCTTTGTTCTCCTTCACCCAGTTAATAGAGGGATGAATCGCCTCAATTTCAGTCATCGTTTTAGCAAAATTTATTTTTTTTTCAGATTTTTTCACAATTACGGATTTTGGGTATTTTGAGTCGATTTTTATCATTCGTTCCATTGTTTCCATATTAAAACTTGAAAAAATAATATTACAACTTAAATCATACGAATGAAGACATTGATAGATTTTTTCTTCAATTCCGTCATAATCATATTCATCTGTCTTAATTTCAATATTTAAAAAGCCAGCATATTTAGTTGCTACTAGTAATTCAAGGACTTCAGCAAAAGTTGGGATTTTTTCATCTTTAAATTGAACATCAAACCAACTACCTGCATCTAATTCCTTGATTTCTAATAAAGTAAATTCTTGGACTAAGCCTTCTTTATCCGTCGTACGATTCACGTCACCATCATGAATGACCACTAATTCTTTATCTTTTGTTAATTGAATATCTAATTCAATCCCGTCAACATTAACTCTGATAGCTTCTTTAAATGCTGCTAGGGTATTTTCTGGATGAGTTCCTTTGCTTCCTCTATGGGCAAATACTAATGTCATCTAATCACTCCATTTCAGATAATAGTTTACCATTAATTTACGCCTTTTAACATGAACAATCAATGATATCACTAGATTTTTTTGTCAAAATGAGGGATAATGGTATTGTACAAAATATAGAGGATGTGTGAAAAATATGAAAAAATTTACATCAGGCTTTTTAACAGGTACAACATTAACATTAGCTGCTTTAGCTGGCGTTGCCGTAGGTATCAAAAAACTTGTCATCGAACCCGTTGAAGAAAAAGAATTGATTATTGATGATAACCGCAGAAAAGCAATGCGTAAAAGTCGCGCACGTTAATAATAGTCAAAAAAGAAAGAGATTGCCCAAATAGCAATCTCTTTCTTTTATTTTTTCTTCGTTTTACCGGCCCAATCAGTATATCCACCTTTTAAAATGTAAATATCTGTGTAACCTTCTTTTTTTAACAATTTAGCCATAAAAGTTGACATATTTGTTCTGTTATCATAAAGATAAATAGGTTTATCTTTTCTAATAGCTGTCAAATACTCTTTATGTGTTTTTGAAATTGTGTAAGGAACGCTTCTAGCTCCCATAATATGACCACGATTGAATTCTTCTTTTTCACGAACATCAATAACTTGAGCGTTTCTTAAATTTTCTTTAAATGCTTCTTGCGTTAGTAAAGTCGCACTTCTCTTACGCATAAAATAGAAATACAAACGATATAACCCATAAATTAAAATAATTGAAAATAAAATAATGTTAAGTGTTGCTATAAATGACATAACTGACTAACCTCTCTCATAACTTTATTCTTATTTAAATTGTAACGCCAACGAAGCAGCTCCAATTACACCAGCTTCATTACCTAAAATAGCTAATTTTATTTTTGTACTTTCTCTAACTTGTGGGAAAGTAAACTGATCGAAATAAATTTGGATTTTTTCAAGTAAGAAATCTCCTGCAGCTGAAACGCCTCCACCAATAACAATATCACTTGGATTTAGCATATTCCCAATATTACCACATGCTAGCCCTAAATAGAAACAAACTTTGTCAACAACTAAAGAAGCGAAATCGTCGTTTCCTTTAGCAGCATCAAAAACATCTTTACTTGTCACAGTTTGACCATCATCAATTTTATATTTCAAATCAGAATTTCCTGAATATTCTTCTGACATAGCTCTTGCTAAACGAACAATTCCAGTAGCACTTGCTACGGTTTCTAAACATCCTTTTTTACCACATGTACATTCAAATCCGTCTGGTTCAACAGTAATATGACCAATTTCGCCAGCAGCCCCTGCAACACCATGTAAAAGATTGCCCTCAGCAATAATACCACCACCAACACCCGTTCCAAGTGTCATGAAAGTAACTTCCGGTGAATTTTCACCAGCACCTTTCCATCTTTCACCAAGAGCAGCGACATTAGCATCATTATCGATAGCAAAAGGAATATTCAGTGCTTCTTCAATTGGTTTTTTGATTTCTTGAAGCGTCTTCCAATTTAAGTTGTATGCACCAATAACTGTTCCGTTCTCACGATTAACAGTTCCAGGCGTTCCCATTCCGATTCCGATAAAATCCTCTGCCGTCATTCCGTATAAGTCTAAACGGTGTTTTATAGACGCGATAATTTCTGGAACAATATGTATTCCCTCATCGTTAATATTTGTTTCAATACTCCACTTTTGTTGGACGTCACCTGATTCCGTTAGGATAGCAAATTTCGCTGTTGTTCCACCTAAATCGATACCAATTAATTTTTTACTCAATGTAGCCCCTCCTGATATTCGTTCTCTAAATGATGTTCTTTTTTAAAGATCATCTTGCATCAATACAATCATGTTTACTAATACGCTTATTATCATCTATTTTTTGTTCAATCCTTATTTAGTTGGATATCCCACACAAATAAATACGTCAAATCATTTTAGTAATTGTTGTTCATTTCTCTCATATCAATGCTCCCATATCATTATACAGATAACAAATTTAAAATCATAGTAGCTTTCTTAATTTTTGGTCATTCTTACTAACTTTTCATCATTTATTTTTTTAATTACCTGAAAATCCATAAAAAAGTAAAAAGCCAATTAAAAAGACGGTGAAAATAGCTGTCGCAATTCTTTGATGAACATTTAATTTATTTTGCAAGTGGTTTTTAGGAACTCCCACAACAACCATTAATAATAATCCGCCAATCGCACCACCTAAGTGGCCTAAAATATCCACACCTGATGAAAATAAATTCATCACTAAATTCATAATAATTAGTAAAGTCATATTTTGAGACATTTGACGAATCATTGGGTGATAGCTATAAATACGCCCCAAAACAATAAAAGCTGCAAAAATACCAAACAAAGAAGTACTTGCTCCAGCTGATAGACCGTATGAGCTACCAAACGCAAAGCTCAGTAAATTCCCGATAATCCCACTTACTATATAGACAAAGAAAAATCGAGCGTGACCAATAATAGGTTCTAGAATTCTACCTACAAAGTATAAAGTTAGTGAATTTAACGCTAAATGAGTGAATCCAATGTGGATAAAGATAGGCGTAATAAAGCGCCAATATTCATGGTTTTCGATAATCGCTTGAGGGGACAATGCCCCAAATAGATAAAGAATACCTGAATTTTCCGAACCGCCAAAAACACCATGGCTAGCTCCTACCACTTCCATTATGATATACACACCTATTTGAATAGCTAAAAATAAAAGTGTGAAATAAGGACCTCTAATTATTTTGTTCCACGTATTTGACAGTTGATTCATTGACTTCCTCCTATTGAATATTCTGTTATCATATTTTTAACAGGCATATCATATATACTTGGCTCCCAAGTATATCCAGTTTGTTCTTCAAAAACTAAACTATACGTTTCACCTTTAAAATCAGATAAATAACGATCATAAAAACCACCACCAAAACCAACACGATATCCCTCTTTTGAAAAAGCTACCCCTGGAACGATTAATAAATCAATTTGATTTTTATCAAATTTTCGGCTATTCACTGGTTCTAAAACTCCAAATGCGGTTTCTTCCAAAGGTTCTTCCAAGTCATAATAATAAAAAGCCATTTTACCTAATCCAAACGTTCTCGGTACACAGATTTGTTTTCCTTCTTTGATAGCTTGTTCGATCAATAATCGGGTGTTGAATTCTTTATCCATCGAAAGCGTTGTTCCAATGACTTTAGCTTTTTGCCAACTTGTTGATTGAAATAATTGATTGAGCATCCTTGCTTCTTTTTCTTTTTTTTCATCAGGTCGTGAGCTTAATTCATTTAAATTATGCAATACTTTTTTTCTGATTTCTTTTTTCACGGAAAAACCTCCATTCTTGTTTTTTTTGAATTACTATCATTATACCCATTTTATGAGTTAAGACAAAATAAAATCAAATTTTCTTCATAAGGCTATTTGCATTTAATGAATAAACATGCTATGATATGTCTTACATTAGTTATATTTATATGCAAGATTGAAATTTGTTTTAAAGAAGTTTATTTACACATAGGCGTAGCTTAAGAGCTACATAGATGTTTTAGAGGTTGGGATCACATCACTTAGACTAGAAATATTTTAAAGATTAAGCAGTAGTATTCGCCACACTTTAGATATAAATAAAATTTAATTAGATAGCCATTCTTATCAATAGGATAAGGATGGCTATCGTCAATTATAAGGATATTTTCTTTTTTTATAATATAGAATAGGGGTAATATAGAATGAAACAAAAAAATAATACCATTTTAAATACTGAAAGCACTAAAATAGTTCGAATAATTAAAAGATTAAATATAATTATTTTTGGATTTAATCTCGCTAGTATGTTACTGATAGTCACACACTTTTATAGTAATATCCGTAAACAAAAAGAATTATTCAAAAGAATGGCAGATGATTCTAGTCAACTTATGGGAAATATTTCTGAGATTACGCCTTTATCGTTCAACATTCCTACACTCCTTTTTATCTTGATTTTTGGTATCGTCATCTTTTTATTTATTTATTACTTGATAGAGCTCTTAATAAGGCACTTTGAGAATGTCGCTGAGTTAAAAGAGATGAAGAAAAAAGAACAACTTGAAGATAACATTGAATTTTTGAATTAATAACTAAATCAGCCAACTTAATAAAAAAACCAAACACAGAATAGAAACTTCTTGTGTTTGGTTTTTTGTTTTTCATTCTTAAAAAATTTACTTAAACTTGTAAACAAACTGTATTCAATTCAGATTAAGAGCCTAAAAAAAGCTACAATCCTTAACAATAAAGGATTGTAGCTTATCATAATCAATAATTATTTTGTTTCACGGTGTAAAGTAACTTTACGTTCACGTGGACAATATTTTTTAACTTCTAAACGATCAGGGTTGTTACGTTTGTTTTTATTTGAAAGATAGTTTCTTTCTTTACATTCAGTACATTCTAAAGTGATATTTATACGCATAATTATTTCCTCCAATGGTTATATATAATTCAAGTACCTTTACTTGACACTCAAATATAATACCATGTCTTTTTTAAAATTTCAAGCTTTTTGTAAAGTAAATCTCCTTTACAAAATTTCACCCTTAATTTATTGGTGTGTCTCCGCATATGCATTAACAATTTGTTTTAAAATCGCTGTATTTAATCCGTCTTTATCATCCTTAATTTGAGGAATGACAACACTCACTGCAATTTGTGGGTTATCATACGGTGCAAAGCCAACGATTGTACTATTGATAACTTCTTCAACTTTTTTCGTATCTGGATTAACCGCAAATGTTTCGGCTGTACCAGTTTTGGCTGCGATTGGTAAGTTTGCTCCTTGAAGCGCATGTCCTGTTCCCATGGCTCCATTAACAACTTGAACCATCCCTTCTTGAATAATATCAAATTCAGCATCTTTACCTTCAATTTTATTCAATGTTTTGGGCTTGATTTCTTTTTTAACTTCACCTAAATTTCCTGAGTTATCATTGCCATAAACCCCTTTAACAACGTGAGGCGCAACTCTTGTACCTCCATTAGCAACGGTAGCCACATATTGATTTAATTGCATTGGTGTATAAGTATCATAGTTACCAAATGATAAATCAAGTAAATTACCCATAACACCTGGATTATAGTTACCATCTTTATCTTTGTAGGTTGTATTAACAATCCCTGTTTCTTCACTTGGTAAGTCAATACCTGTTGAAATTCCTAAACCAAACTCTTCATAGGTTTTTCTTAAGGTACTGTAAACGTCTGTTCTAAACGGTAGTGACATGTTTGGTGTATAAGTCGTATCCATCATCCCTAAGGCAATCTTCATCATATAAACATTGGAAGATACTTCTAATGCTTGGACAGTTGATAGTGAATAAGAGCCATACTGATTAAATAGAGACGATTTTCCCTCTCCACCTTCAAATACTAAAGGCTCATCCACCATTGTTTCATTTCCGCTAATAATGCCATTTTCATAACCTGACATGACAGTTGCTGCTTTAATTGATGATCCTGGGACATAAGCTTTTTTATATGTTCCTAAGGCATCATCCACTAATTCACCCGTTTCAGGGTCTTTATTTAATCCGACCATAGATAGAACATTACCAGTCGCAGGCTCTGTTACTACAACATATGCGCCATCTGAATATTGAGCTTTACCATTTTCCATTAGAATTCGGTAATTACTTTCTAAGATCTCTTCCACTTTCTTTTGGAACGCCAAGTCGATAGTTAGAACAAGATTGTCTCCTTTTTCTCCCGGTTTCACTTCTTTTTTAGAAGTTATTTTTTGATTTTTATCTGTTGTAATTTCAGATTCGCCACGTTTTCCTTTTAAATCATTTTCGTAAGCTTCCTCTAAATAACTCAAACCAACACGGTCATTAATTTTGTACCCTTTTTTAAGGTATTCTTCTGCTTTTTCTTCAGGTAATCCTTGTTTTTCTGTTGAAACAGTTCCTAAAATTGATCTGATTTGATCTTTTTCTGGGTATTCTCTCTCCCAATCAGTACCAGCTGATAATCCTGGAATTGATGCTGTATTCTCTCCAACAACAGCAATTTCTTCTGGCGTGACATTTTTATTTTTGATGGTCACAGGTTGTAAAGCATACGCTCCGTTAATTTTTTTAAAGACCGTTGCCATTTTTTCATCTTTTTCTGTTATTTCATACTCTTTAACATTCACTTTATCCAATGTTTTTTTATAAAGTTCGCTTGATGATAACTGTTCACCTTTTGTGTTTAATTTATCTGAAACAGTTAATTTAGCTTCAGCTTTTTTTAATTCTTTAGGATCTGACAAAATATAATCTTTTTTGTCTCGATCTGATAATTTTTCAGGTTCAATTTTAATCAAATCAACAATTTGTTCACTAATTTTTTTAATATCTTCAGCTGTCATTCCTGAACTTCTAGTAAAAAGGATCGCTTGATTGGCTTTATTACCTACAAGTACGGTTCCCTTAGCATCATAAATGTACCCTCTAGGAGCATTTTCTTCAATGATACTTTTTTGACCTTTTTCTACAATCTCAGCAAATTTATCATATTGATTAATTTGTAAATTAGATAATCTAACGACTAGTGCTGTAAATAGAACAAAAACAATGAAGAAAAGAAAATCTAATCTAAATGGAACATGGGTGTTTTTTGAATCTTGATCTGTTTTATTTTTTTTTGAAAAGGGACGCCACGGTGTTTTATTATTTCTCATTTATAAAAAAAGTCCTTTCGAAATCGCAATTAAGTCTATTTTACACTTCTTTTTATTAAAAATTCTTAATATTTTCTAAAATTTAAAGAATTCTTATCTTAAAAACTCATTATTGAGTATCTCATGATTCCCCTTGTTTTTCAATGAAATTCACTTTCTTTTCATAATTATTTAGAATTAAAAAAAGAAAAAAAGACAGCTAAATCATAAGTCTTAGACTTACGATTCGACTACCTTTTTATCAGATGATCTTTTTTTATTTTCTACTGAAATTTTTCACGTCTGCAACCACTGATTCAACAAACATATCAACGTTCATTTCAGCTGTTTCTTTGCTTCCATAACGGCGAATATTAACACCGCCACTTTCTAATTCTTTATCACCAACTACGATTTGATAAGGAACTTTTTGCGTTTGAGATTCACGAATCTTGTAACCCATTTTTTCATTACGAGTATCTACGTCAAAACGTAACCCGTGCATGTCTAATTTTTCTTTAATTTCAAAAGCATAATCACTGTGCATATCTAAATTAACTGGAATAATAGTTCCTTG
Organism: uncultured Vagococcus sp.; assembly: GCA_963517295.1. GTDB lineage: Bacteria > Bacillota > Bacilli > Lactobacillales > Vagococcaceae > Vagococcus. The sequence continues at coordinate 10,785 of CAUQFM010000005.1, read as the reverse complement.
AACTGGAGCTAACCAAGTTGGGAAAGCACCTTTATGTACTTCAATTAAATGAGCGACAAAACGTTCCATAGTAGACACAATACCACGGTGAATAACAACTGGACGGTGATTATTTTCACCATCTTCTCCTACATAAGTTAAATCAAAACGTTCTGGTAATAAGAAATCTAATTGAATTGTAGATAGTGTTTCTTCTGTTCCTAGAGCAGTTTTAATTTGAACGTCCATCTTAGGTCCGTAAAAGGCTGCTTCTCCTTCAGCTTCGAAGAAATCAACACCCGCTTCAACTAAAGCCGCACGTAATGTTGTTTCTGCTTTTTCCCACATCTCATCATCATCAAAATATTTTTCAGTATTTTTAGGATCACGTAAACTTAAACGTAGGCGATAGTTGTCAATATTAAAGTCTGCATATACTTTAACCATTAAATCAAGTGTTCTCATAAATTCATCTTTAATTTGATCTGGTCTTACAAATGTATGACCATCATTTAAAGTCATCTCACGTACACGAGAAAGACCAGATAAAGCACCTGATTTTTCATAACGGTGCATCATACCAAGTTCGGCAATACGAATTGGTAATTCACGATAACTATGAATATCATTTTTATAAACCATCATATGATGTGGACAATTCATCGGGCGAAGAACTAGCATTTCGCCATCTCCCATATCCATTGGTGGGAACATGTCTTCATGGTAGTGATCCCAATGTCCTGAACGTTTATACATCTCTACGTCAGCCATAATTGGTGTGTAGACATGTTGGTAACCTAAACTAATTTCTTTATCAACAATATAACGCTCTACTACACGACGGATAGTTGCGCCTTTTGGTAACCAGAAAGGTAGTCCTGATCCAACATCTGGATTAACCATAAATAAATCAAGCTCTTTACCTAACTTACGGTGGTCACGTTCTTTGGCTTCTTCACGCATTTTTAAATATTCTTTTAATTCTTTTTTGTCAAAGAAGGCAGTTCCGTATACACGTTGCATCATTTTATTGTTAGAATTTCCTCTCCAATAAGCACCAGCAACTGATAATAATTTAAAAACTTGAATACGTCCAGTAGATGGTACATGTACGCCACGACATAAATCAACAAAGTCACCTTGATCATAAACAGTAATTGTTTCATCAACTGGAAGTTCAGTGATTAATTCCACTTTGTATGGGTCTTCCTTGAATAACTCTAGGGCTTCTTCTTTAGAAACTTCTTTTCTGACAATTGGATTATTTTCTTTAACAATCTTCATCATTTCTTCTTCGATTCTAACTAAATCTTCTTCTGAAACAGCTTGACCTTCATTGTCAGTATCGTAGTAGAAACCATTATCTATCGCTGGTCCGACACCAAAATGAATAGATGGATATAGACGTCTTACAGCATTTGCCATTAAATGAGCTGTCGAGTGACGTAAAATTTGAAGGGCATCATCGTGTCCTGGTGAAACAATCTCTAATGACCCATCTTCTTCTATTTCACGGTTTAAATCGATTAATTCACCGTTTAATTTTCCTGCTAATGCTTTTTTAGCTAAACTATTGCTAATTGTTTTTGCAATATCATATGTTGTCGATTTTGCCTCAAATTCTTTCACTGCGCCATCTGGAAATGTAATTTTAATCATTGACATCTTGTTTCCTCCTATTTTTTGAAATAAAAAAAGCCCTATTAAGCATCATGCCTAATAGGACGAATTAACGTGGTTCCACCTAAATGTTGAATCACTAAACAAGCTGATTCCTCTCGAACGTGATAACGGTACGACCGGCTTAGTTTCGACTAAGCTCTTGAAAGTGGTCAATTATTGGACTTGTCTAGGAAACTTTCAGCCTAGGTTTCCCTCCCTAATAAACAGTAATCAGTAATTGTTGTCTTTCGCATCAATCTTTATTATTAATGTTACCCATATTTAACCACTTTTTGTTAAGTTTATCAAGGTTAATTACTTAATTTTTTAATTTAAACGTTTTAGGCGCAAACTTGATAATGATAAATAACCCGATGACGAAGTAGAGAATTGAAATCACGGATACAGTCACACCATACATCAAACCAACGGATTTTAACTGTAAACTTAAATAAGATAAACCATAAAAAATGCCATCAACTGCTTTGTATATTGGATTTTTAACTTGAAAGTCACTCGTGAAAGGTTGCAAAATATAGTAGACAAATAATTCATGGAATGAAAATAACAGAGTCAAGCTACTCATAACAAAAAATAAAAGTAACATAAATGATACACTTAAAAAATGGCGATTAACACTATTAAAAATAACAACCCATGAATAAATAGATAATGAAATAATGCCATTATAATAAAATGTTATAAAAAAACGATAGAAAAAGCCGCTGACGATTGCTTTTGATTCTCTATAAAAGGGATAAGCTAGCATAGAATAATCACAATTAACGAAAAATGTTTGGACCATTTTTTTACCAAAGGACAACAAGTATAAAATAAAAAACATAACTGGAATTAAGTTATAGAGAATTTCTTCAAGTTTAGAACCTTCCATCTCCATCGGAATGACTTGACTTGCGATTACCAACGCTAACATGACAACTGAAATCCCCAGTAAACGTAATAATAATTGTTTTCGCAAAGCCGTTTTAAACCGATTAAAAAGAAGTGCGTTCAGATATTTACTTCCACTGAATTTATCTAATCTATTATCACTATCTGTTTTTTCTAGTTTTGTTTTTTGCCCTTCACCTAGATAATAAGCATTTTTCTTTTTATTTTTATCTGAGTAGTTAATCAATGTTTCTGATGAGGCAAAAATTTGTCTCGAATACTCTTCAAATCGATTGAATGTCACATATAGATAAAATAATGGGAAACTTAAGATTACCCAGATAAAAGCACTAAGCCAATTAACACTTAGATGTTCAATCAATTGTATTTGATTGGTTTTATTGACAACATATAATCCAGCTAATGTCAGCCCAATATAAATTAAACTAACAATGGTTTTTGACATAAAACGCTGTTTAAATAGCGTCAGATATAAATTAATAATCGACCAAATTAATGACAAACTAATAATAGAAAAAATACCAATTAATAAGTATAATACTACGTTCTCTTCAATCAAACCTAAGGTGATCAGACCCGGCAAACTATAAATAATACTTTTAATAATATTCAAAATAGCTGTTCTTTTGATGTATTGTTCTTTTGATATCCTAAAGTTAGTAATAAAGCGGACTTCTTGTTGTTGAAGTATCGGAAAAATATTGCCAATACATGAACCAACTCCAACAAACAAAATAAACCAAATAGTAAAAACAGACAATTGGGACTCAAAAGCAGCATTAAAAAATTTACTTATCATGAAAGGAAGACTATACAAAACAAAAGAAATGATTAAAGACAAAATTAATTTAATAATAGCAAACCATTTTTTGATAGCATATTCCCGATAAAGCATCGTTGTCGGAATAATTTTTCCAATTATAGGTATTCTACCGAAAAAATAAATTAAACCATTCGAAAATAGAGAAGCTTTAAACATTCGGTATTTCCAATCAAGTTTAAATAATCCCTTTAACTCATTCATCAACCAATTCTCCATCTTCCTCTGATAACAAACGAACAATTTCTTCTTCAAAATCAGCATCATGAATACTGCTTGCTGGGATTCCTCTTAACTTGCCATTATGTAATAACACAATTTCATCGCATAAATCTTGTGCAAGTTGTAAGATGTGTGTTGAAAAAATGACAACTGATTCTGATTTCATTGAAAGAATCAACTCTTTCATTTCATGAGATGCAACCACATCAAAGGAAGTTAACGGCTCATCTAATAATAAAACTGGTGGCTGAATCATCATCGTAGCAATCATCTGGACTTTATTTTTCATACCATGAGAATACTCCTTCATCAAACGATGACGATCTTCTTTTTTTATCCCCACCTTAGCAAGATAAGCATCAGGCGTTCTAATATTTTTCATTTGATGAGCGTTCATATCAATGAAAAATTTAATGAACTCATATCCTGTCATAAAATCTGGTACATTTGGAGTTGCATGCACTAAGCCTATATCAGTTTCTTTGTAAATAATTTCTTCATTATTGTCATTAAAACTAATACTACCTCCGTCAAAATCTGTGTCTTTTGAAATGCAATTAAAAAGCGTTGTTTTTCCAGCGCCATTTCGACCTAAAAGACCATATATTTTACCCTTACTAAACTCAAAAGAAGCTTTATCAATTACTTTCTCGCCTTTGAAACCCTTTTCAATATTATCTATTACTAATTTCATTCTATTCCTCCGATAAATACGACTCGTTATTATATAAAAATAGTATACCTAATAAATAACTTTTTTTCTATCTTTAAAACACTCCTCTGTCTTTTACAAAACTTTTATTTTATAATAAGACTAGAATAATCCAAGGAGGAATTTTATATGAATATTGGGATTTTTGGCGCTGGTCACATGGGAAGCGCTATGATCACAGGCTGGATTCAGTCTGAGAAAGTCTTAGCTACTGACTTATTAGTAAGAGGTGGCAGTCGTGGTACCGCACAAGCGCTCCAAAAAGAACTTGGTTTCGAATTAACAACTGATATTAATGCTTTTTTATCACAAGATATTATTTTTCTAGCTGTAAATACACCTTTAATCAAACCTATTTTAAATGATCTAAAAAAAATATTAGGTGCAACTACTATTCCTATTGTGTCTGTTTCAGCTGGTGTTTCTGTTAGTGAAATGCAAGAAATAATGGGCGCTAACTATCCTTTAGCTCAAGCAATTCCAAATACCCCTGTTCAAATCAATCAAGGTATGACTGGCATTGTTTATGCTAAAAATATGACCAATGAACACAAATTATTGATTGAGACATCGTTTAGCTATTTAGGTGATCTTGTTGAAATTTCAGAAGATAAAATCGGGATTTTCGGTACATTAGCAGGCTGTGGCCCAGCTTTTGTTGATGTCTTTATGGAGGCTTTAAGCGATGGAGCGGTGCTTAATGGCATGGATCGTGAAATGGCGTATCATGTTGCTGCTAAAATGGTCGCAAGTTCAGCCAATCTTTTATTAGAAACTGGTAAACATCCTGGAGAGCTTAAAGATGGCGTGACTTCACCGGGTGGAACAACGATTAAGGGCATTACTGCTCTTGAAAAAGAAGGTTTTAGATACGCAACAATTAATGCGATTGATACAATTATGAAAAGTTAAACAACGACAATACGTATTAAGCATAAAAAGACAAGTTCAAGCTCACGAAAATTATTTTTATGATTTTTGTGAGTCTGGACTTATTTTTATAAACCGGCTAAAAGTTCTTTTCTTACTTTAACTGGTAATTTTTTCCAAACCAAGTCATAAGAGGTTTGAATCATATTTTTTATTTCTGAATCACTGATTTCCGTTGATTTCAAATATACCGAATTCCAATGCTTTTTATTCGCGTAATAACCAGGAACAATCTCCTCAGATGTTTCTCGTAAAATTTCATTAGTTTCTGGATCACCTTTTAAAGTAATAAACGCTTCTTGCCCCGCTTCTTTAGACATCAAACCAAATTGCTTCCCATGTACATCAAAATAAATACAGTCCCAATCCTCACGGTAATAGACTTTAGCAAAAGGCAACTCATTACCAAATTCTTCAAACTTCTTCATTCGTTCATTTATCACACTATCACCCCTTTTCTCACTAAATTATAACAAAAAGAACGAGTGTGGGTCAAAAGTCGTTTTACTCGGAGCAACTGGAGCAGACTTTTTATCCCCTGACTATTAAAAATTATTCGTATAAATAAAAACGAGGCTGATATTTAGGTCAGCCTCATATCTTTTATATTTAATTCGTCACTGATCGATATAATTTTTTGAAATAGAACACTCTAGCAATCAAATAATACACCACTTGAATAACAATAAACGCGCCTAGTACATAAAGGGCTGTCACCTGAAGTCCTTTACCAAATAAGGCATACATCGCAGTTAACGCTACAGCTCCATGAATACATGATACAACAATCGGTGTGAAGAATAAAATACCGACTTGCTGATAGACTACTTTTTGCATTTCTTTTTTACTAAAGCCTAATTTATGGATCATGCTGAATTTCTCAATATCAACTGCCATATCACTATATAATCTAAAGTAAAGGAAACTACCAGCCGAGATAAAGAATATAATACCTATGAAAAAGCCAATAAACAGAATAGGAGCATAGCCATCTGTAATCATTTGAACCATACTTGCCTTAGCTTGAATCCCCTCTAATTTTTTATTACCATTTAGTTCATCTCCAGCTATTTTTTGCTGTTCAAAAATACCGTCATTCACTAACCAAGCATACATCGTTGTACTTGGATTTTTTTCTGCTAATTGCTTGTATATTGCATCTGATACAACATAAGTTCCACTAAATGTCGGCCATACAGCTTGTTTAACTTCTTCCTGTTTAATAGTCAACTGATGTGTATCATCTAATTTAAATTCTTTAGGTATAGCTGATTTTTGGTCACTCATCATCTCTGGGGCACTTAAATCCTTTAACGAGATAGCTGATTGATTATCTAAAGTCAGTTCTTTTTCACCAATTTTTTTCGCTATTTCGTTGTATTGTTTCACATTTAAAACATTAGTTGTCGCTTCCGTGCCCAAAGCATTGCTAACCGTTAAAGGTTTCACTTGGTATTCATCTGCTTGAACATCATGTTTCTTTAATGTCTCATTTATCATCGCTATTTTGTTTGGAGTTTCAGCAATTTCTTCCACATTTTCTATCAATGAATAGTCATAAGGCATTGAATTAACCCCGCCTAATGTCATCTCTTTAAAACCTGTTAGCGTTCCGATTGCTGAAAAAGCAACTGTCGTAATGACCGCCACTAAGAAAAATGAACGAGCGTTGTCTTTCATTCTGAAACTTAGATCAGAAAAAACTAACATATTCGTTTTTTTCCAAAAACGATTTTCATTCTTTTTAAGACCATTCACAGCTAAAACACTTAATTGGTTAAATAAAAAATTAGTTCCTAAAATAACCAGTATAATAACAGGAATCATTGCCATAACAACTTGCATTCCTTCAGCCATTAAAGCAACTGTGTAACCAACACCAATTAATAAGATTGATAATATAGATTTAATTGTTGATGCTTTAACTTCACCTTTACCCATATCCTGACTTTTCAATAATTCTTGAACATCCATTTTAGGAATCTTGAACTGGATAAAAAATGAAATAATCATAAATAATAAAATAAAAGAAACAAAGGTTACTCCTATCGCTTTGATTGGAAAATAAAAACCTAAATCAACACGCATTGTTACTTTACTTAACCACAAAATTAATTGAGAAAAAAGAATACCGACAAAGGTTCCTACAATAGTCGAAAGAAAGCCAATAATCGTATTTTCTTGGAAGACCATTTTTCTTAACTGTTTAGGTGACATTCCTTGGATTAAGAGTAAACCAAATTCTTTCTTTCTGGATTGAAGGAATATATCCATTGAGTACAGCACATAAAAGAATGAAAAGACATAAATTATCACACTTGAAGTAATCATCCCAGCTTTAACTGCTGTATGTAGATTACCATTTAATTTTGGATGAAAAGCAAAAACTGCAAAGGTAAAGAAAGTCATCACAGTTGTTAATGTACTAAAGAAATACGCCATATAAAGATTCATATTTCTAATCGTATTTTTAAATACAAACTCTTTAAATTTCATCTGCTACACCTTCTAACTCTCTTAAGTTCTCTAAAATCACATCATAAAACTCGTGACGACTGCCATTATTATAAATTTTTTGAACCAATTCTCCATCTTTAATGAAAATAATTTTTTCACAGTAACTTGCAGCAAACGGATCATGAGTTACCATTAAAATAGTTGATTCTTCTTCCTTGTTTAAGCGTGAAAGTAATCCCATCACATCTTTTGAAGATTTAGTATCTAAATTTCCAGTAGGCTCATCAGCTAAAACCAATTTTGGTTGATGAATCATAGCGCGAGCAATTGCCACACGTTGCGCTTGACCACCTGAAATAGTTGCAATTCTTTTTTTAAGCAAGTCTTCAATACCTAATGTTATCGCCACATCATATAACGCCTTTTTCATAACACTTACTTTTTCACCATCTAAAGTTAGCGGTAAAACAATATTTTCTTCTACCGTTAAAGTTGGCATTAGATTAAAATTTTGAAAAACAAAACCCAATTGAGTTCTTCTAAATTTAGCTAATTCTTCTTGATTTAATTTTGCCGGTTCAGAACCATCTAAAGTAATGCTACCTGATGTTGGTTTATCAATCGTGCCTATTAAATTCAGTAACGTTGATTTACCACTTCCTGAAGGACCCATAACACCTACAAATTCACCTTTTTTTACTTCTAAATCAATTCCCTTTAGCGCTTGATATTTTACGCTATCTCCGTATGTTTTTGTTACATTATTTATTTTTAGCATGATTTATCCCTCTTTCAATTAATTATCTTGACCTTAGTTTAATCTAATTAGCAATCTTTGAACATCTAATAGACTAACAACAAACGAACAATTTTGTAAGATAACTATTTTTGTCTGAACAAAAGTGCAAAATAATTAATAAATAGGTCGTTTTTTTGCTATACTAGAATAGAAGTAAATTACGGAGGTGTTTCATGGCAGTATTAGAAACAATCATTTTATTGATATTACTCGTTATTGTATCAAATATAATCAGTCATTATTTGGTATCCATTCCAACTGCTCTAATTGAAATTACAATTGGAGTTATCGCAGCAATCGTCTTAAACTTACAAATCGATCTTGAAACAGATTGGTTTATGCTCCTTTTTGTTGCTCCCCTGCTTTATAGCGATGCAAAGCATTTTCCTAAGAAAGAACTATGGGAACTTCGAGCACCCATTTTCGCAAACGCTATTTGGCTAGTTCTACTAACAACTGTCCTCGGTGGATTTATGATTAATTTCTTTGTTTCAGAAATTTCTCTTCCTTTATCTTTTGCCTTGGCTGCTGTTCTTTCTCCAACCGATCCTGTAGCCGTTCAGGGAATTGCCGAGCAAGTAAAATTACCTAAAAGGATTTTAAGTTTAATCAGTGGGGAAAGTTTAATCAATGACGCAAGCGGCTTAATTACTTTTAAGTACGCATTAGCAGCTTTTCTAACAGGTGCTTTCTCTCTAAAAACGGCAACAATTGATTTTCTTTATATGAGTATCGTTGGCGTTATCATTGGTTTTATTTTATCAAAAGTTTTTTATTTTATCGAAAATCTACTTCTTAGACAAGGCATTCAAGATGTTATTCTTCATGCCTCACTTCAAATTTTAACACCCTTTGTTATTTTTATTGGAGCTGAAATGGTTCATGCGTCTGGCGTTATTGCTGTTGTTGTCGCTGGAGTTGTTTCCATCAAGCAAGAACCTTTATACAGAAGACAATACTCTGAAATAAAATTAGTTACAAATAAACTATGGGATATTATTATTTACCTGTTGAATGGTGTTGTTTTTGTTGTCCTAGGTGCTTTACTACCTTTTACAATGCGTTCAGCAATCATCAATCCTGCCATTAATAATTGGACCTTAATAGGTTATGTCATCGCCATTTGGTTAGTCTTATTAACCATTAGAACATTTTGGTCTTACGGTTATATGTGGCTTAGTTACTTTAAATCTAGAAATATGGTAAGTCACAAACCTAAATTTTATACCGCTCTATTAACTGGTTTAACAGGTGTTAGAGGAGCTGTTACAATGGCGATGGTCTTATCTATTCCGTTCTTTTTAGAAAACGGTGAGGTTTTTAAAGAACGATATCTGATTATCTTTTTAGCCAGTGGTGTTATTTTAACTAGTTTACTCGTTGCAGTTATCACATTACCTTTCCTAACAAAGAAAAGAACGCGACTTATCTTAACAGGTGATAATGCCTTTATCGATGAAGAACGGGAAGAAAACGAAGATGATTCTGACCTTTCTGAAATTGAAGCTAAAAAACTAATGACTAAAAAAGCCATTAACTCATTGAAAAATGATTTAGCAGCTGATAATAAAACAGTTATCACTGACCTGCTAAATGATTTAGATAAACAATTAAAAAATCTATACTTAAATGATACTATTACGTCTAATGAGCTATATCATGAAATCGAAATGGGCTACCGAAAGATGGCTGTCCAAAGCGAATTTAACGCTGCAATGAACGTGATAGAAAAAAATAATTTCCCGAAAATTTTAACAAAGAATTATATCCAAATGTTAAATTACAAAAAAAGAGCCCACAGTACAAACTTTTCAATTATCATGAAGCAATCTTTCTTTAAAGCAAAGAAAAAAACAAAACGAATTATCATAGAGACATTCTTACGTCAAAACTATAAACCAGAAGGCACTCATAGAGATGTGATTCTTTTAGAAAGTGAATGTTCTAAGTATGCCATTATGACTCTAAAGGAGATCAAAGAACGTTTAGATGAAACAGAAGAAAACTTTATTCTGAAAAAATCAATTCTTGACCAAATTATTTTAGAATACCAAAGTAAAATGGATCGAATTAAAAATTACCAAACACGACAAAAAGAAGAATACCAAACAACCTATCAAGAGTATTTCTTAAAAACACTAGACGAAGAAAGATCTGTCGTTCAGTGCTTGCTAGAACAAGGAAAAATCTCCCCCACCCTAGCAAACCAACTAAGACAATCACTCAACTATAACGAAACAACCTTCCTACAAGGAACATTTGACTAAAGAGTGGTGAAAAAGGCGCTTAACT